>NZ_JBGRUO010000005.1:0-296310 GCF_041537905.1 Ruegeria jejuensis
GGGAAAACCCTCTGTCAATCGAGGCAAAATCACCTCGATCAACAGGAAACTCCCAACTCAACAAACCGCGAAACATATCCCGCGTAAGCACAACTCACGCCAAACAGAGCCCATATCGCGGAGCGATTTAGTGCTTGAGCCCAAACTTCCGGATGCTGCGGATTGCACCAATGTCTCCGAAAGGTGAAAAATCCGACATTGGCAGCTTGGAAGGATAGCCCACACTCGCCGCTTGCATCTGAACTCGAAACCGTTGGCTGGCCAAAATAAGCTTGCGTAACAATCAGGCAATACGTGGTAAATTCACTCTAGATCTTGAGTTTGTTCAGTTGACCAAGAAAAGCCTTTTGGTCCTGGGCGATACGAGGATGACCGTTCGCCAGTATCCTTCCGATATATATCGGATGGCGCAAAATGCTTGGGTTCTGCTGTTCGCTGCCCGCCTCGCTGACATCGGCCTTCGGCCGTATATTACAATTGCAAGGACTTTCGAATTCGTCTCGCAGGCTCATCTCGCCAACGCAGCCTCGATAACGCAGGCCAGGCCGAGACACTGGCGATCCCCACCTGCGGACGCCGCGACATCGATCCCGATTGGCAGCTTGCCTTGCATTTGCGGTAAGGGAATCGAGCAAGCCGTCAGTCCATAGGCGTTTGCCACTCGTGTTAAACTCAGAACCTGGCTGGTAAAGGAGACTGCGGTGGCAGGCGTCAAGACGTCCTCGACGAGCGGTGCGGTGACCGGCGTCGTTGGATAGACTAGGCCTGCAAGGTCTCGCATGCGTTCCTGCACGTCGGCAACCAAGCGATCCAGAAAAACAGTGAGTGACCCGATGTCGCCATCTGCAACGATACGGCCCGGACCCAACCTATGCATTGCCACCGGGTCGATCTGATCCGCTTCGACTGCGATCAGCTCTGCGCCAAGCTCCGGGACCAGCACCTGTTCAACGTAGGCCGCAAAGGTTTCGCCATCTTGAACCGGCAGGTGCATGTCCGCATTCACCGACAGGCATCGCTCCTTTGATGAGTTGCCCATTAAGCGAGATGAATGGCGGGATTGGCCAGCGTTGTGAAAGTTCGACCCGCATCAGTTTTTGCTCTCGCAGCGAAGGTCGGCAAAGCGGGCTGCGACCGCAGCATCGAGGGACTGGGTCGGATGTCGGCTCTGGGCCGCGAGTGCGTCGATCAAATATGTAGCTCTACGAAAGAGCGAGGATTGGCCCATTGAGCAGATCGAGGAGCTCTCCGAAATAGCCACCTGACCTTGCGGGTCGCGTCGGGTCGGACGTAATTGCGACCGCAAGCCTGCGTCGTGGATGGGCGGCGATGATCTGCCCGCCATAGCCTCGGGCCAGCGCGTAGCCGCTGGAAGTCAGAAACCAGCCGTAACCATAGGACAAGCCGGAAAACGCAGACTGGCCATGGGGCCTAGTTGATGCCGAGATCCATCGTTCAGGGACGACCTCAGCGCCATCGAACACGCCGCGATCACGCAGCAGAACGGCGATCTTCAGCATCGAGCGCGGCGTTATCGCCATCTCGTTCCCGCCGAGATAGTACCCTTGCGGGTCACGCGTCCAAGAGGGAACATCGATCCCCAATGGCGCGCCCAAACGCTCGCGAGCCTGCGCAAGAAGTGTTTTGCCGGTCGCTTCCGCCAGTGCCGCACCAAGGATGTGTGTCGACGCCGTAGAGTAAATCATCCGCCCACCGGGCTCCGCGACCATGGGTCGGGTGAGCGCATCGGAAATCCAGTTTGGGGAATTGATCCATCCACCATAGTTGCTTCCGGACGTCCGTTCGAGGCCGGCACGCAACGTCACCAGGTCTTCCATCGTAATGTTTTCCGCACCCGGCGTCGCGTTGGTGGGTAACAATCGTGGTGCGACCTCGCTCAATCTAGCCTCCACCGAAGGAATTTCTCCACGCTCAATCGCCGCGCCCAACAGCAACGCAACGATGCTCTTGGAGCAGGATTTGATATTGGCAGGTCGGTCCAACCCCGGCCCCTGGGGCGCCTGCGCAAAAATGGTATCATCCGCATGACGTACCAGAAGGGAATGCAGCTGAGGCATATCACCGATGGCATTGCTCAGGTCCTCGGTTCGCGCCCGCGTTAGGTAGGGCGCGCCTAGCGCGGCTACGGCAGCCAGAGAGAAGGTACGTCGCGTGAACACGGGCTTAAATTGGTGGCAAAATTCCGGCTGTCCAGTCGGCTTATGGAAATTTAATCTCTCAGCTTGGCTTGGCCAATATCTCGCGCCTGTTCGCGATGTCACGTCTACTCGGGAAAAGGACGGTCTAGCGGTGGAACTGCGACCAAGCGGACCAGAAAGCCTGATGACTGCCCAGATAGCACCATCTAAACCGACGGCCTTCAGCGGGTCCGCACTGCGAATTGAGAAAGAGCGAGGCAAAGTCTTCGTTTGGAAAACAACCGCCTTGGTCAGGCGGCTTTCCGTTTTCCGATGTTATCGGGCCAAATCGCGCATTCAGAACATCATGCAGTCCGCTCCCGGTGGCAGTGGCGGCACTCCGGCAGGTAACGTCGGCGTATAGTCGAATGTGACGATTTCCGCCCCACTGTCAAACGCCACGAAAAGCTGGTTCGACCCGGGCCGGATCGCGATACCCTCTGGATCAACGCCAAATTCGAGTAGGCTAACCTGCGCGAGCAACTGCCCCTCTTGCGTGAATTCATAGAGGCTGTTCGACCCCTCCCAATCGTCGACGATCAGCAGGTGACCGGTGCGCGGGTCGATAGCAATGCCCTGAGCTTCGCGCAGCGGCGGATCCAATGCCATCGTATCGATGCGTGCCTTCAACTGGCCTTTAGCGTCAAACCATGACAGGCGCTCCGGATCGTCCTCTACGGTGATGATCTCTCCTGCCGCATTGATGGCTATGCCCTCCGTATCTGCAAATCCGCCAGCCAGGGCGAACGGAGCGCTCAAAGGTGCGCCATCTTTGGTTAACCTTTGCAAGCTGCCAATTCCATCGCCGACCAACAGATGATCGCCTTCGATGGCTATCGCTTTGATCCGAAAGAGATCGCTGCTTATCCGCCGCAGTTCCTCGCCTTGCAGTGTGACCAACAAGGCCTCCGGGCCTTCATTGGCGATCCAAAGCCCGCAAAAGGCCGGGTCGTAGTCAAGACTGGCCGGGCGATTGAGTTCATAACGCCCGGTTTCACGCAGATCCAAGGCATCGAGTGAAAGAGGGAAACAACCTATGAAGGTGCATACGACTTTTCCAAGCACAGCAGGACATCTCCAATGTTTCCTTGAATAGGATCATCGCCGATCACACGATGTCAACGTTGATCCAAACCTGCGCGCCTCGGCGGATCGCGAATGTCCAGGAAACCAGTCGATATACCCCGTGCAAGATCACATTCATCGAGGTTGTGGGTAGCAAGGGCGATTGTGGGCAGCAGGAATGAGGCGGCGAATACGAACCGACTGGCTATGTCACCTCCACCCAGGTTTTCATGCCCGTCGCCGAGTGCCCTAGCATGTGACAGTGCAACAACCACTTCCCAGGGTTCTCAAATACGCAGAGTATGTCTCTACTTTCTCGGGCATTGACCAACGACGTATCGCGAAGTGGACCGAGCGATCCATCTTCGGCGACCTCGTAGAAGTGGTGTCCGTGCAAGTGAATCCCGTGAGGAAATGAGGTGTCGTTCACCAAAGAAATCTGAACAGCAGAGCCGCGTTCCGCCTTTAGCCACGGTTGGTCAGGAAGGTCTGAGACTCCGTTGAAAGACCAGATATCCTCGCCCGGATGTTGTCCTCCCATGGCACCGCCTTGCATTCGAAGGATCTCGCGGCGTTCAGGTTCACCTCTCGGCTTGGCCATATCGTTCGAAGGGAGCGGTAAAATCTCGGCGCTTCTCGGCGACGGATTGGAACCTTCGACGACGATTGCTCCCAAGGCGTAGTCGTCTTGGCCAGTCCAGAAGCTGAACTCAATATCGTCCGCAACATCGGCGATGATGTCGGCCCGCTGGGCGGGAGCTAGGGTGACGGTCCCGAAGTTCTCGACATGTTCAAGTGGCATCCCGTCCAGAGCAACAAGCTTGCCTTCGATCCCCGTCAAATCGAGGGGGAAAACCCTGGCATTTGCAGTGTTGATCAATCTGAGACGAACACGATCACCGCGTCGCACAGAGGACTGAGAAGGAATGACCTTGGCATAATTCCCCATCCGTCCCCCATGGGCGAAATGGAACATGCCGTCGAAGTCGTCGATGAAAGTTGCATCTTCATCCAGCCGCCAGTCGTCGACAATGACGATGATGTCAGCGTCCACGTCAGGTGGCGTGATCTCTTCCACAATGAGGGGTCCGTATAGACCTCTGGCAACCTGCTCCCACGACCGGCTGTGCGAATGATACCAGAACGTCCCTGCATCAGGAGCGACAAAACGGTAGTCGAAGTCCGCACCGTCGAGAACAGCCTCCTGAGTTAGGCCGGGCACACCGTCCATTCCGTTGGATATTCGGATGCCGTGCCAGTGAACGGACGATGCTTCTCCGGTCCGGTTCTCAAAGGTTACGGCCAGTTCTTCGCTTTGCCGAACTTTTAGGAGTGGCCCTGGGGTGCTGCCATTAAATCCGAGCGAAGGGGTCGGTCCGTATTTGCTAGGTTCTGGACCCATTAATTTGGTTGCCGTCACCTCGGCTGCGTGATTCAAACCCCTGAGTTTCAGGGGTATAACATGAGTAGTCTATTTTGGCTGACTGACGAGCAGATGGCGCGGCTTCAGCCTTACTTTCCAAAGAGCCATGGCAAGCCGAGAGTTGATGATCTTCGCGTTCTGAGCGGGATTATTTTCATCAACCGCAATGGGTTACGTTGGTCCGATGCGCCACGTGAATATGGACCACCAAAGACACTGTACAACCGTTGGAAGCGGTGGAGCGATATGGGTGTATTCGCTCGGATCATGACCGGGCTGGCTGCTGAAGGCACGGATCACAAGACCATCATGATTGACGCTACATACCTCAAAGCGCACCGCACAGCCTCCAGCCTGCGGTTGAAAAAGGGGGGCGCGGCAGGCTGATCGGGCGTACCAAGGGTGGCATGAATACGAAACTGCACGCTGTTGCTGACAGCCTCGGACGCCCCATCCGCTTCTTCATATTCGCGGGCCAGGTCAGCGATTACACGGGCGCCAAGGCTCTGGTGAACAGTCTGCCATCGGCGGACTGGCTGCTGGGAGATCGAGGCTATGACGCAGACTGGTTCCGCGAAGCCCTTGATGACAGGGGAATTAGGCCCTGCATCCCAGGCCGACAATCACGCGACAAGCCTGTCCGGTACGACAAGCGTCGCTACAAACGACGCAACCGCATCGAGATCATGTTCGGACGCCTGAAGGATTGGCGGCGGATTGCCACCCGATATGACAGATGCCCAAAGGTATTCCTTTCGGCCATCGCTCTAGCAGCTACCGTGCTGTTCTGGCTGTAAATCAATGGGTCTGGAGCCTAGTCTGGTAACGCTAAATTTTACTTTTGCCGAGGGATACTATGACACCTGATCTGCAGACTGCCCGACAGATGGCGCAATCGCATTGCGATGCTTGGACTGGTCGCAACCCGCAGGATGTCGCCAATCGCTACGCTAAAGTTACTACCATGGTAATGAATGGTGGCGACCCAATGACAAGCCAAGCTGAAATCGCAGAAATGGCGGCAGGCTTCATGGCCGATTTTCCGGACCTTGTCCTAAGACTCGACACGATTTTGGTCGCGGATCACCACATGGTCTATGCTTGGACCTTCGAAGGTCACCACAAGGAGACCGGGAATCATGTAAATTTCTCGGGCTGGGAAGAATGGGACCTCGACGACGATCTAAGGGTAACCCGATCGCTTGGCTGGTATGATGCTGCTGACTACGAACGGCAGGTCAGCGGAGAGTGAAGGCAGCCGTTTTTGAAGTAATGCTCGGCTTCAAGAGCTTCGCCTCTGCTGTCGCGACACTAGCAGGCATCGAAACCGCCAACATGATCCGCAAGGGGCAGCTCGGACTTTCGACAAGCGGATTCCGTCAATTCGCAGAGCTCGCTGAATAACATCCGCCTGCCAATGCGACAGCTCTGACCGACGCCTGAGTTTGCGACACAGCCCGATAGCCCGATCCTGCCGGAGCTGCTCGACCAGATCTCTCAGGACGAGCAGATCGGCACCGTAACCGCGGACGGCGCTTACCCGGAAAACATGTACTGCCGCCATCTGCATCCCGCAAAGGAAGTTGCAGCTTGCGGCAAGGCCCGGTCTGGTGGAACAAGCAAGAGACTTGATCGCACGCGCAAATATGACACAATATTCGCCAGAGCGCGCCCGCGGTTGCCCACTTGCACCAAGTTTTTTGCCTCTCCCTTCGGCTGAGTGCGTTTTGATATTGCAAGCTCGAGTCCGACAAAACGCGCGCGTGCTGTAAATCGCGGTCCAGGTGGGGATGGTCCACGCTCTTGAACTCTGTCGGAGGCTGATTCATGTCGGAATTTTCTGTCCGTGGCGGCGAACTGAAGAAGCTTGTGACACTGGCGAGGAAAAAATCCCTGTCCTTTGCTTTCAACCCGGGGAAGGGGCCAGGCGATCACATGTTCGGGCTGGACCAACGCAAGGCGCCGGATCTGGTGGGCCGCTCTGTCAAGAAATCCGGGCCCGGTGCCAAAGTAGCGTTTGGCAGGTGTTCCGTCGATGGCAAGCTGATGAATCTGGTCACCGAGGAACCGCTGCCGACGATGGCCAAGAAGCTCAAGGCCTTTCTGAAGCTCAATGGCGCGCCGCTCAACGTTCTGGTTATGGGACCCGATGGAACGGTGTTTGAATCCGACGTAGACGACGATGACAGCGATGCTTCGGGCCCGGATGCCGCGAAACCGAAACCGTCCGCGGACGTTCCGGAAGCGTCGGAGCAGCCGGAAGACGATCGCCCCGACCCGCGCGATCTGGTGCAACGGCTCAAGGACATGCACCCGAAAGCGCAGGTGGCGCCCGATCCGCAGCGTGCCAAGCTTGCTGCCGCTTTGACACAAGTGGCCGAATTGATCAAAGGTGCCAAGCTTGCTGCGGCTGCGGGCCTGCTGGATAAATTGGACACCGCTCTGGAGGGCCTTGCCCGGCCTGCAGAGGATCAGAACAAGAAGGACGATGCGGATCCGAGACTGGAGAAATTGCGCCAGGCACATGCGCGACTGGGCGAAGCTGTCGCCGCGATCCCTGATACGGCGTTGCAGGGAAAGCTGGACCAGGCGCTGAAAAAAATTGCCCAGATGCTCGATGCGGGCAACGTGGAGGCCAGCACCAAGGGCATCAAGACGGTCCAGGCCGCGTTGCAGAAGGCTGACACATCAGCAGGTAAAAGCGCGGCCATTCCAGAGCCACCGCCTGCTCCGCCCGTAGACATGGCCGCACTGCGTGGTCAACTCAAGTATCTGGCCAGCCAGATCGCGGCTTCGGCTGGTGATGATGCACCACGTCGCGCGGCCCTGGCTGGCATGGCGCAGAATGGCAATGAAGCGCTGAAAGCCGAAGACCCGGAACAGGCGATCACATATATTGCGGAGCTGCGCGAAGCCATGCGCCCGGAACCGATCGACAAACCGTTGACATTACCGATCTGGCGCAATGCCAAGGACGACACGAACGATCAGCTTGGCCGCCTGCAAGAGGCTATGAAAAACAGCGGTCTGTCGCTTTTTGAGAAAATCGCGGACGCCGGGCTTCACAGTGCAACCGAAACCCGACTGGTTGCGATGCAGGTCGGGTTGCTCGAACTCGACGCTGCATCAGACGCTGCCGCCCGCAGCAAGGCCGAGCAGAAACTACAGACCGCGATGCAGGACATGCGCAGCTTCATCGACACCAGCCCGATTTTGCCGCTGCTGGATGCGAACCCGCTGAAAGTTCCATTGAAGATAAGGGCGACCCTGTCGGACGCCCTGGATAAAATCGATCGCGCACTGGCCGCCTGATCAGAAAGGGTCGCGTCATTCCTGAGAACGGCAATAGTAACGACAAAGACAAGGACGAAGGTGGTCAGGATCTCTGGTCGTCCGAAGACATTGCCTGGGGGGAATCGCTGGCAAGGCTGTACGGTGTGACTGTACCCAAAAGCCAAGGCGTACCGACCGGCCGCGACAGCGGCACCTCGGATCAAGAGGATGAGGACAACAGTCAGGACGAGAATGTTGATCCCCCGGCGCCAAATCAGAACGATGACCGGCAGGAAAAGGACGATCAGGAAGACGACGACAAGCCGAATCCTGACGATCCTGATGACAATGATCCGGAAGAGTATGAAGCCGACGATCTAAGGGAGAGACTGCGTCAGCGTATCCGGGCAGTCGTGCCCGAAAATGCCACCAACGAGACCGTTGTGCCGGAATCGGATCCCGCCGATCTTACTGCTGTGATGTTGCGTGCCGAAAGCCTGTTGATCAGTATCGCCACGGCGAATCTGGAGACGCTGAAGCAATACGAAGCGGCGGATGTTCGCGACATCGAAAACGACGTGCGTGATGTGGCGCAGAAAGTGGCGCAAAGAAAGACCGAGGCACATCGGATCGCTGAAGCCGAGAGCAAGATCGCCCCCCATGAAGCGGCGGACACGGACGAATTGCGGAGCTTGGCGGAGGCGCGCAAAAAGGTCACCGACCTTCTGGCTGTCCACCCTCTGACCGACAAGAACCTGTCGGATGCAGATGTGGCGCTCAAAGCTGCGCAAACTCTGGAAACAAAGATCTTGCAGGATGCGCAAAGCCGGATCGAAGAAGGAAAACGCATCGCGTCGGAAGTCGAGAAGCTGAAAGATCATCCCGAAGCCGAAGATGTGGAAAACCAGACTCTGGCTCAGGCCCGCAAGAACGTCACGGACAAGCTGGCCGAGATCCCCTTGACGCAAACGGTTCTGGAAGATGCAAACCAGTTGCTGGCGTTGGCCGCAAAAGAGGCCGAACGCATTGGTCAGGCGGTGGATGACCGCAAAGAGGAAAAGAAGCGGATTCTGTTGGAGGTCGAAAAGATCAAAGACGATCCCGACGCGGACGACACTGAAAAAGGGGCCTTGGCAACCGCATGCAAAAAGGTCCGGGACACTCTCGACCAAGCCCCGCTGACCGAAAAAATACTGGAGGGTGCGCGAACGCTGCTGGCCGAGGCGGAGCAACAGGCGGAGGGTCTTGTCAAAGCAGCGCAATTGCGCCGCGACAAGCACAAGGAAATCAAGGAAGACGGTGACGAGGTGAAGACCGTTGGCGTTCTTTCCGATCAGATCGAAAAGCTGGAAAACGCGCGCCAGGCGCTGAACACTGCCTTGTCCGAACCGTTGAGCAACAAGAACAACGAAACCGCGGAGATCAGGCTCAACGAACTGAAGAAAGTTGCCGAAACCATTGATGAGGAACTGAAGATTCTGGGCGGCAAGGACGGGGTTGATGCGCTGTGCGATGAGGCCGGGGTTGATCGCGACAAATATGCGGACCTTGAACGCGGGCTCGGCGGCCGCAAAGAGATGCTGGAGAACCGCGCCGTCTTTTCAGCCAAGGAACTTGGCGCGCTCTGCAAGGCCTTTGGCGGCGCGGACAAGATTGGACCGCTGATCAAGGAGTTGGACGGTCCGGGTGAGCTGAAGAAATTGCAGGACGCGCTCGGCGGCGCTGAAAACCTGGTCACGCTGACAACCGGCACCAAGCTCGATGGTGCCGGGATCAAGAAGCTCTGTTACGATCTTGGAACCAAACTGGTTGCTGATATGCTCAAAGCCGGCGTCAAAGCGGACGATATCGGCAAGTTGCACGCGGCAATTGGTGACGCGGCACCCAATTTTACGCAACTGGCGGCCGAGGCCGGACTGGACGGCAAACCCAAGGCGCTGATGTCACTCTTTTTGACAGGATGCGACGCCGACGCGGTCAAGTTTCAGGCGTTCTGCAACGGTTTCGGCGGGGACGATGAGGCAGACAAGCGCAAGCGTGCCAGCCTGAAGGGACTGGTAGATAAGGGCGGGTTGGGCGACGCGCCAGAGGCATTCGGCGCGTTGCTGGCCACGGGCTGCGACGGCGACACAGCCAAGCTGGTCGAATTCGGTGCCGAGTTCGACACGGACGACAAACGTGACGCTTTGAAACGGATGCTGACCGATGGCGGCCTAGCGGGCAAGGCGCCTCCGCTTGTGGACAAGGATGTCGACCCGAAATGCCTGGCCCTGATGTTGAAGAATGCCAAGGGCGACACCGGAGCCGCCAAAGCAAAGGGCCTGGCCGACTTGTTTGCCGAAATGGACATATCGGCGTGCACGAATTTCAAAACCACATTGACGGATGGCGGCCTGGG
The DNA here is from genome assembly GCF_041537905.1 of Ruegeria jejuensis. Classification (NCBI taxonomy): domain Bacteria; kingdom Pseudomonadati; phylum Pseudomonadota; class Alphaproteobacteria; order Rhodobacterales; family Roseobacteraceae; genus Ruegeria; species Ruegeria jejuensis. The sequence goes on from NZ_JBGRUO010000005.1 coordinate 10,358, forward strand.
ACAGGCGCCGGAGGCCTTGGGTCATGTGCTGAATACGGGATGCGACGGCGACGCTGCGCGCCTCAAGGAGTTTTCCAAGGCCTTCAAGGACGAAACATCGTCAGCGGCGCTAAAACTGGCCCTGACCGAAGGTGGGCTGACCGGCAAGTCGCCGCCTCCGCCGCTTGCGGCTGGCGACATCGATGCCCAGTGCTTGGGCCAGATCCTGAAGAATGGTGCCGGACCTGCGCCTGGAACCCATGCGCAGCAGATGGGCAAGGTTGCGACGCTTTTGAAAGGGCTTGGCAAGTCCGATTGCGGGAACTTCAAAAAGGTTCTTTCCGAGGGCGGCCTGGGGCAGGCACCGGAAGCTATGGGGCACTTGATTGGTATCGGATGTGATGGCGAGCCGGGAAAATTGACCAAGACGCTGGACGCATTTGACAGCGAAGATAAGCGCAAGGGTTTAGGCAGATTACTGAATAAGGGCGGTTTTGATGGCAAGGCGCAGGATGCCAACGGCAAACCCAAAGTCGATCCGACATGTCTGGCACAAATGCTGAAACATGGCGCCGGCGACCGGCCCGACACGGCAGTAGGCGATGAAAACACCCGCCGTGCCGAGAAACTGGCAGCTTTGGGCGAGGGTATGGACGAAACCCAATGCACCAATCTGGGCACCTGTCTGGACACCGGCAAGCTGGGCACCGAGCCCGAAGTTTTCGGCAAACTGGTTGGCACCGGCTGCAAAGGAGATCCGGCCAAGCTCAACGCTTTGACCAAGGAATTGAAAACCGACCCCAATGCCGCCAATCTCGCCAACTTGCTGCAAAAGGGCGGAATGGGCACGAAGGATCACACGGGCACCAAAATTGCGGCGACTGATGTGGCGGATACGTCTTGTCTGGCCAATCTGTTTGAACCGGGCTGCGACGGTGATCCAGCAGAACTGACCAAGCTTCTTACCGCGCTGAACGATACAGGCACCAGCCCCACCGCGCTTGGCGATCTGAAAGGGGTGATGACCGAAGGCAACTTGGGCAAACATCCCAAAGTCATCGGCAAATTGTACAAGCAAGGCTGTCTTGACGACCCCAACGGTGCCCATGACGGAAAGAAGAACCCCAATGTTCTGATCGACATGGTGGGTGAATTTGCAGATCCCGACGGCCCGGAACTGTTCAAGAACATGCTAAAGGACAGTGGCTTTGCTGAAGGTGGAAAAGAGGACCGCCTTGCCAGCGTGGTGCAGCATGCCTTTACCCCGCCGCGGGGTCCGAACAAAGGCAAGCAGCAGTCCAAATCCCTGCGCAAGCTGGCCAAGTCCTTTGACGGCAAATTTGCCGACTTAAAGACGACGATCAAAGCGTTCGAGGACGCACCGGATCACGTGCTTGAAAAGTCAAAACCCAACGAACCCAACCAGCCGGGCAAGGGACTCAAGAACGTGATCCATGCGGAGCGGTTCAAAGGTGATCCGACCAAATTGAAGGCCGAGTTTTTTGACAAGTTGAACACCCGTGCAACCGCAGCCCCAACGGCGACCGAAACTGTCGATCCATGGCACTCAAAAAGTCCGCCGCGTATGGATATGACAGAGTTGTTGCAAACCGCTGCCTCGTTCGAACATGAACCCATTGGAGCGGCACAGGTCGCGGTGGATTGCGGTGCAACGGGCACCATCAACATGGACATGGATCACGCTGCAGGGCGGCACACCCGCAAGCATTGCAAGTTCTACATGAATGGTTCGCCGCAAATGGGCACGACCCTTTATCCCCGCACGGTCAATACGGCCGAACTCAAGAAGAAGACAGAAGAAACCGTGAAGAACGGCGTCGCGATTGACAACGGTCAGCCGGCTGCAAACCGGCCTTCGACGGCACCGCCGCCAGCGGGGCCCCGCCGTACGCCACCCGAGGATGATTTCGATTTCTACGGCAACTTCTGTAGTACTCAGGGCAACGACAACGAAGGAATCAGCAACCGCATAGGCTTTTCCAAGGTCGGCGCTCCGCCCTATTCGGTTGGGCAGGTGTTTCCTAAGCCGCCCCATGCCAAACTAGTGTCGGTGAACAACAATGATATGATCACCATCGACAATATTCTGAACAACAAAAACGGGGCACTTTATTGATGAACGCAACCGCCGATGTCACCGCCGAATTGGGGATTGCGTTCCGGGATGGGCGCGTCGTGCACGAAGACGGGTTTGCCGACCTGTCCCCGGAAAATGTGCTTGGGCTGGACAGCCAAGAGGGCGTCCTTGTCTTGCGCCACGGCGATACGCATTGTCAGCTGGGCGATGTGCTGTTGAACCTCGTCTCAACGGTCTGTGTCGAAATTCCGTCCCAGCTCGAGGCCGGAGAACAAGCGTGGTTTGGCGCCTATGCTTCCGAGATGGTAATGTCGTTCCGGCCTTCGGGCGACACGATTTCCGTGATCGACGAAGGCATTCCGCCCTACGACTTTCCCGCGGCGCCCCTGATTGCAGCGCTCCAGGCCGCCGGTCAGCGCTATGGCGTACTACTGCGCGCGCTCTGGCCCGACGCGCCGCAGGATGTCCTTGACCAGTTTAGTGCTTAAGTGGTGCCGCGGTATGGATCTGTTGCGAAGTTTTGACCGACCATAGTGATAGCTTGGTACCGGCGGGCTAAGCCGCCAGCTCTGCGAATTGCCGAAACGGACAGATGCCGGGTGTGATTTGACCTTTGCGGATCATGTGTGCCACTTCGATTCCTTCGAGCGTTGCCGCCGCTGAAGAGAATGACTTGAACCCCAGCATTGGCCGAATGCGTCGCTTGATGAAACGATGATCCTGTTCGGTCATGTTGTTATCCGGCATGAATGATCGCGACGCTTCAATCGGAGGTTCTGAAGGCTTCGATGTGGATTACTATTGGTCCACCGGGATTGGGGCGTTGGGAGCACGAATGGCGGGCAGGCCGAAGTATCTCATGAGCTGTGAGCTCGAGTTGTTATCTGGCCGCCCCTTCGACTTGCCCGGTTGCGCTGCGAGCGCGGATCCGTAGTTGTCGTGTGGCCCGCTGGCTCCCTTGGTTACTTACCTTGGAAAGGAGCCCGTGATGAAAATCATTGCGCTTGATGTGCATCGCACCTTTGCTCAGGTGGCGATTCTGGAGAATGGCAAGATCCGGGATGCCGGTCAGTGCAACCGCGACACGTCCAGATATCAGTGAACATTCCAACCCGTGCTGACGTCGACGTGTAACGCCTGGATCGTCGAAACATGTAAAAAAACGCAAAAACTTAAGGTGTTGAATTCAATGGGAGGCGAGTCTCAATAATTCGGTCCCATTATTTACGTACTCCGACAATGTGTGTCGGTGTTCTTTTTTGATGAAACTGCGTGTTTAGGGAATTCAACAGCTTGGTATTTTGAATTAATGAGACTCTGTGTTCTGCAAACTTTCCTTGCGCCGAGTTCAAAGGCTGGCCGACATGACATGGCAATTGACGTCGCCGATGTGAATAGACCTATCCTTCGGTAGTTTCAAATGAATGTCTGCATCCGAGGCGTCGTGACTTCATATCAAGAGGCCGCTTTCTTTGATGCCATCAAACAGAAATTGAACGGCCAACGCAGCGAGCAGAATTCCCAATACGCGGGACACGACTTGAGCGCCTGTCATGCCAAAATACTTCTGAAACTGTGCTGCACCGATCATCAGAAGGAGCGTTACCAACAGAACGGCTATGAGCGAACCTATCACGGTCATGACCTGGACAGGATCGCCATTTGCATCAGCGACAAGTAAAATTACGGCACCGATGGCGCCGGGTCCTGCGATGAGTGGCATTGCCAATGGGAACACCGTGATATCATCTCTGTCCGCCGCTTCCGCTTCTTCTTCCGACGTCGTAGAAGTGCCGCCAGACATGCGCGCAAAAACCATGTCTATGGCGATGAGTAACAACAGAATACCACCAGCGGTCCGCAAAGCAGCTAATGAGATCCCGAGGTAGGATAGGAGCGGTTTTCCCAAGAAGGCAAAAAACAACAGGATTGCGGCTCCGATTAAAGTAGCTCTAATAGCCAATCGACGCCGCTCAGAGGGCGTTTTATCTCCTGCGAGCGCTGCGAAGACGACAGCAACATCCGGCGGACCGACTGTCGCAAAGAATGTAGCAAAGGCGATTATGGAAGCTTCGAGCATGGCGGATTCTCGTGTGGAAAGTGGAACTAGAGCAATTGTTTGGTGCGTTGTTGCAAAGCGGGGATCACATCAGTTTCGAACCAAGGGTTTGCTTTGAGCCATCTGTTATTTCGCGGACTGGGATGTGGTAGTATCAGTTTCTTGGGCCAAACATCACGCCATGACTGCACAGCAGCGGTCACGGTGTCGTCGGAGTATTCCGGTAAGTGCCAATCAATTGCGTACCGACCGATAAGCAGTGTCAGCTCGACGGCTTCCAGCATATTTAAAACGCGATCCCGCCACGCGGGGGCGCATTCGGGGCGCGGAGGCAGGTCGCCGCTCTTTCCACTACCTGGATAACAGAGACCCATTGGCAGGATTGCGAACTTCGAGGCGTCATAGAATGTCTTTCGATCAACGCCCAACCAGCTTCGCAACCGGTCTCCGGAAGGATCATCGAACGGAATGCCTTTGTCGTGCGCTTTCTTCCCCGGTGCCTGCCCAACAATCAAAATCTTGGCAGATTCGCTAATTTGCAAAATTGGGCGCGGCCCAAGGGGCAAATCTTTGCAGATCGCGCAGGCGCGAATCTCTTCCAGAAGTGCGTGGGAAGATGGGTGATCTGCCATGTTGTGTCCTCTTTGATTGGAGTTCAGAGTTTCGGATGCGGCAGCTCAACGCAAAGCAGCGCGACCGATGCCGAATGGAGCAGCAACCCGGGCAATCCGCGCTTTTCGCAGCGACCATCCCAAGGCCTTCAAGAAGAAGACGCGCAACGGTACGTAACGTATTGTTGCCCAGAGCAGGGACATCGCAATTTTCCCAACGCGATGATCGGGTGACACTTGCATCGTCTTCGTGGACGAACCAGTCCCTTCTGTGATCGTGCGTGTTCTGTTAGCTGATAGCTGGAGGGTTTGCGAGTAGTCGCTATACCGCCATGAGCCTGGGTGAATATTGAACATTCTCGGTCACCGATCCTATGAACCGTTGTCTATTGCCGTCGGCTCGTTGAGACTTGATGGCCAAAGCGTACACTATGGCCACCAACGTTTTTCAGTTTCAGTGTTAAGCACTGACCGCAACTTTAGCCTTCGGCGCTTCCCATGCGTTCGGCTGGAACGCGGCATCGACTGGCGTGTGGGAAATGTGGTTGGTGTAATTTGACTGGACTTTCAGGCTCGTGCCCAAGATCACATCCAGGATATTGCCTTCGGTATAGCCGGCAGCCAGGAACGCATCGACGTCTGCTGTATCAACGAAGCCGCGTGTCTCGTTGATGCGCGCGGTAAAGACGTGCAACGCCTGCAATTTAGGGTCAGCGATCTTTGTGCCATTCCGCAATGCTTCGATCACATCGGCGGGAACCTTCTGCATTTGCGAAATCGTCGTGTGTGCGGCCATGCAGTAAGTGCATCCGTTCAGACGGTTGTTTGTCATCAGGACAATTTGGCGCTCAGTCGGGGTCAGGTCGGTTTTCTCAAAGATACCGGTTAGAACGCCATAGGCTTCGGCCATTGCGGGCGAGCTTGCAAATACGCCGAACAGGTTCGGTACGAACCCATAGGCTTTCTGCGTTTGTTCAAGAATTTTCTTGCTGGCTTCAGGTGCGGTGTCTTTGGTGTGTACAGGAAGGTAGCTCATTGTGTTCTCCATCGAGTTTGTTTGTGCCTCTCTTATCTACATATATATAGATAGATAGCAACCCATCCAGAGTGAGAATTACTCTGAAATCCTACAACCATCTATTTACAAACATAATTTTGATGACAAACGCCGAATTCAGGCGTCGATTGGAGTAGGCTTGACTTACTAAAACTGATATACATATAGGTGATCAGGAGAAAATGAATGACTGATACACGCACACGAATCCTCGATCTGGCCGAAGATCTAACCCAAGCCAAAGGCTTCAACGGCTTCAGCTACCTTGATTTGGCGGCCGGCGTTGGGGTGAAAAGCTCAAGCATCCACTACTACTTCAAAGCGAAAGCAGACCTGGCGCTTGCTTTGGTGGAACGCCTTCGAGACGTTCAGCAAGCCGTCATGGAAGGTTTCGACAACGAAATGGATAAGCCGGAAGATCGGATTCAAGGGCTGATCAAATTTTTCGAAGGGTACGTCAGGAATGACAAGATTTGTATGTGCGGCATGATGGCTGCTGAATTTGCGCACGTTAGCCCCGATGTGCATCGAGCGTTGTCATTCTATTTCCGCGACACGCAAACATGGCTGGTGAAGCAATTTGTTGAATTGGGGCAGCCCAACCCGCAACAGTCGGCCCTGTCATTTCTAAGCGCGTTGCAGGGCTCTCATATCTTGGCCCGTGTTGAAGGCGACCCTGCGCTCGTTGGCCGAGCGCTTGGGGGCTATCTCCCGTCATAGATTTGAGACATTGAACGTAGATTTTCTGACGCGATTTTTGGGCAAGTTTGTTCAACGGATCGCTGGTGCGAAATTCACGATATTTGCACCATGTTCAGGAACCCCATGACACAAGCCTCTTGGTGTGGTGCATAAATCAGGTGCGTATTGAAAGGCGTTCATGTACGATGAGGTCATGCTTATTGGTTACGCCCGAGTGTCCAGTCACGGACAATCCCTTGATCGACAGATCGGTGCGCTAAACGCCGCCAACGTTGATAAGATTTTCCGAGAGAAGGTGTCTGGGAAAACAGTAAAGGGACGGCCTGAGCTTGAGCGCGCGATAGACGCACTTGGGGCAGGGGATGTGTTTGTGATCGCGGAGTGGGACAGGGCCACACGATCCATGATCGACGGCATCAATATCATTCAGCGGATCGCAGATCGTAGGGCTTGTGTGAAGGTGCTTGATAAACCCTGGCTCGATCTGACCACTCCGATGGGCAAAGGCATCCTCGCTTTCCTTTCCGCTTTGGCCGAAGACGAACGGGAGCGTATCACTCGACGCGCGAACGAGGGCCGTGCCATCGCTGCGCAACAGGGCGTCAAATTTGGCCGGAAACCCAAGTTAACTGAACATCAGCAGAAACTTGCTCGCGAGCGCATGGCAACTGGTGAGAGCTGTCGCGCCATCGCATTGGATCTTGGTGTAGCTCATACTACGATCTCCAGATTGCGTTGATCAGAAAGACGCATACGCTGCCGTGCAGGACAGATCCCCTTCAAACGCCGTAGATGCTTCAAAAACCTAAGTTATTGAGAACATTAGGCGTTGAGTCTCAATAATTCGGTCTCATTATTTACGTACTCCGACACATTGTGTCGGATCACCTTAATGGTGAGACTGCGGTTCCAACAAAATCAAATACTTAGCGATTTGACTTTTTGAGACTCAAGAACTTCCCAAGTTCCCACAATTCGGGTACCGGACGTTCGGTTGATGCGCGGCGAGGGTCCGGGAAGTTGGCACTTTGGCGTTGCGACCGCAACAACGTTAGGGCGCATTTATCGCCGGACGGGAACCCGCGGTTGACTGTATTTCCAAGGGCAAGGCCCGGGTGCGCTACGAGTTTGGCCGCAAGGTCAGCGTCGCCACCACGATGAAAGAAGGCTTTGTGGTCGGTATGCGGTCGCTGCCCGGCAACCCATACGATGGCTACACCCTGGCCGAAGCGCTGGAACAGGTGGAAATCCTCACCAACACGCGCCCGGCCTAGGTCTTCGTCGACCGTGGCTACCGTGGCCATGGGGTCACTTCCAGCCAAGTGTTCCCTAGCGGCCAGAGACGCCGCGTCACATCGGTCCTTTGTAAGTTGATCCGCCGGCGTAGCGCCATAGAACATACTACCGGCCACATGAAAAGCGATGGTCGCCTCAGAAGCTGCCCGCTCAAGGGCACGCGCGGCGATGCGATCTTCGCAGTCCTCTGCGGCCGCGGCCACAACATCCGCCTGATCCTGGCTCATATCAGAAATGTTTGGCCTCAAACCTGGAGCGGAATACTCGACGCCCCGACTGCAATCTCACTCGGCCGGCGGACACGACACGTCCTCGCGGCCGCATGAGCAATATGTTCAGGGCCGACTCTTTACGGACGAAATAGCCGTCGCTCACATACCTGCATACTCTGCTACGACATTAAGCGCTGCAGCTATCCCCTCAACTCTTGAAATCCGTACGAAATTGGTACAACTATTAGTTATTAAAACAAACTAGTTTTGAGGTTAAATTGTATGGCCCAGGAGTTGCTAGGTCTCGTAAAGTCCGCCGATCCTGACGTTTTGGAGATTGAAATATCGGAGCAACTGCGATTGTTGCGACATGATCCTGCGTTCAGGCAGGACGCCGAAGAAGCCGGTATCCGTCTGGAAGAACTCGATGCTCTGCCCGAAGACATGGCGTTGTTCGAAGTTGAAAAGCCAGCCAACCACCTTGGTGGCATCGCCGAAGCGATTCTAATAAAGATTGCCGTCAACGTGGGTACCGCTGCCACAATCGCCCTGTCCACCTTGATCTGGCAGAAAGTCATCAAACCGGCAATCAACAAAGGGGGTCGTTCTGTTGAAGATAAGACCGATCCCGCTGATGAATGAAGGTTATCTTCTCCGCATCTGAGGCGGAGCCTTCACTGCACCTTGTGGACCGTAAGCTAATCTCTGCGCGGTTTGCTCGCCTTGTGTCCATTGTAGCTGCCCGCGTTGATGACAAATCCGAAACGCCTGCGGCCGTAAGAAAGTTCGTGCGCGATACTGAGAACGCCATCAAGGACGTGCTGGAAGATCACAGCGAGAAGCGTGACGAGCCTCCGGTTGATGAGGCGCTCCAGTCCATCAATGCTAAGGTCCAGGAGCGCACGAACGGAGAAGACCACGAAAACGTGGCCTCCGGCATTGCCGCCTTCGAAGCCGAAACAAAACAGATTTCCTGTAAAAAGTGCAGCGCCTACTCGGACCGCAAATGCCAGGGTGGTTTCTCTGACTGGAAGCTCTTTGTTGACGGAGTAGTAGGTGGTGAGGCGCGACCGGGCGGGCTTTGCGTCAACTTTGTCCGTGAACTGACGGAGCATTTGAGCGCCTTTGCGGAAAACTGGTTTGAAAAGCATGGCGGCGAAGACTTACGCGGCCCGCCCGGCAAGATCGTTGTGTGCCTCGACAGCCTAGGCGAAAATCACGATGGTACCATGCCGCTTGATGGCAGTTATGATCCGGATAGTGGCCTGCTTGTCGTGCAATGGCCCACGGACCCCGACGACCCGGAGGTGATCGACGACGCTATTCTCATGCTACCCTATCTTCTGTTTCACGAGGTGTTTGTCCACGGCGGGCAGGGGCGGGCGCTTGAAAACACAATTGGCGAAGTGCCGTTTAGCTGCTCTTTCACGGAAGGTGCTGTCGATGCGGCTGCGCGGGACTTGCTGATAGCACTTGTACTTCCGGACATTCCGTCCGAGACGTTTCGCAGACTACGGATGCGGGCTCAGGATAGATGCGTAGACTACGGGCGAAAGCGCACCCAGCTGTCACGCGATATTACCAGTGCATCTGACAGCAAGCGGAAAAACGCAAAGATTCGCCGTGCCCGTGCTTACGGCACATACATGGTCTGGGAGAGGGTAAAAAACCTCGAGTTACATGGAGGCAGGCCAACGGACTGGAAATTCAGACTTTTGACGGCTTTGAACCTGCACATGGATCTTTCACAACGCGAAGATTTTATGGGACTTGCAGAGTTCTGGGAGGATTTGTCGCCGGATGTGAAGGACGATCTCATTGGAATCTTTGATACTTTTCTTGAAGATCGTCAAGTTAACGAATTAATGGCGCGCCTAGATCAGCTTCCCACTCCTTGATCTGTCATATAGCAAATTTACTATTGCATAGTTTGTTATTTGACGTATTATGAGTTAGAGAGGTATTGCCATGCATATTGAACAGTTCAAGATATTACGCGCCGCACGTGCAGTTGGAGAGCAGGGCTTTACTAAACCGGAGATACTATCGCGCGCAGATGTTGGTCGCGCAGCACTGGACTCCTTTTTTCGCAGAAGCGGTCAGCGATTCTTTAAAAAAACCGGCGCCAAGCGCGCAGGCGGCGAAGGCAGCAGGAGCGCTGAGGTCTGGCAGCTGCGACCAGAGGTCATCAGCGAAGTCGTCAGTTTGCTTGATGCGGATCGGGGGGCGTTTGGCCGGGCGGAAATAGACCCCAGCACCGCACGCGAGGCAATAACTAACGATCACGCGCGCTGGCAGGCGCGCGTTTCGCTTTTTGATGCTGTCGATGCTGGCGAAGGTCTTGCCCGTCTGCGGCATTTAGAAAGATGCAGCAAGTGGATTGCGAATGAGGAGCGTCGTCACCGTCACTGGGGGCGTGCCACAAGCGTCCCGGAAGAGATCAAGTTCGAATTGCAGGATCTCAAGCGACGTCGCGATGCCGTCGAATGCAAAATCGATCAGCTTGCGGCGCAACGGCCCATGCCCAGCATTCGGGATGCTTTCGACTGGTTGCGCAAGGGCGCGATACTCTACAATGAGGGCAACCCGGAGGCTTTCGCGCCGCTGAGCCTGTCTGAACACTCCCAGCCGCACAAGGTTCTCGCCGAGGCCGCATTGTTGTGTTGTGAGTTTGACGGCTGCGCGCGTGAACGTTTCATCATCGCCCTGGTTGCCATTTTACCAAGCCTTGCTGCCGGACGTGCACGCAAATTGCTTTGTGACACGCTCGACATTCTGGGGCCTGAGGTCGGTATTGCGCTTGTCGAAGGCATTGATCGCGCGCGCCCCAGCGACCGTAAGGAAGTGCTGGATCAGGTGCCTGGTGTGCTCGTCGGGTTCCAGAGTTATCCGCAACTGTTGACGCGGACGCATTTCGAATTTGTGCGTCGTTGGTTTGATAACTTGCCGTACCGTACCGATTGGAACGAGCAGTGGGCGCCGCTCTGGGCTGAATTGGGACCGCATACATTCAAAAACCCGAACGCGGTGCGGAACATGCTGCGCCTACAAAGCGAAATCTCGGTTGAGGACGGACCGAGTACATTGGAGGCGATGCGCGGGGTATTTGGCTCGGCCTATGATCGCATCTACCAACGAGTGGAGCGTCAGATCACGAACTTCTACAAGCCTCCAGCACCGCCTGTGGCTGGCGACTGGCTTCAAGACTATGGTGCGAGGGCGGCGTAATGGTCGCCGCGGATGCAGAAACACCCGAACGGGAGATCACCTACAGGCTTCGCAAGCTCGCCGCTTATTTCAGTGCCTGCCTAGACTTGCGCAACTCGATCACCTTGCAGAAAGAGGATGAGTCTTTCGCGCGGGAAGACCGCGGTAGCATTAGATACGTTCTTGACTCAAACATGGTGCGGTTTTTTCTCGATCCCATGCGCGAGAGTGCCTACGTCAACCCGTTTTCAGGCGAAGAAACACCAGCCTATCGCAAGCTTGCCATCATCACGGCGGAGTTCGTCTTTTCTCGCGAGATGGAAGGGCAGTGGGGGGTTCCGGCCTCTATCTCCGAAGAACACATGGTCGAGTTGTCCAAGCATATGGACAAGCTGTCTCGTCGCTTGGATAAGCATGCGACCAAGTTGGAATCTGTAACGCCGGAGGAAGCGGGCCTTCAAGAAGAAGCTATCCGTCTGGCACAATCCGGGGGGGATATTGCCGCGTCTGTCGAAGCGTTCAACTCCACAACGGCGACCGGCGCACATTGGCCCGAAGACGGCATCCTCAATGAGCTGCGCGAAGCTCAGATGCTGGAGCGGATACGGAGGCAGGATCTTTTGCTGCCCATGAGCCTTGACGAAAACGCCACGATCGAGGTCCTTAAACCCTCTCCGCAGGCAGTGAACTCGTGGGAGGCGCGCATTAAGGAGCAGCGGCAGGAAACCAGTCAAAAGAAAAAGCGTAATCCCAAGAAGGATACCGCAGACGCCGTTACGGCAGAACAAATCGTCCAGCTTAACCGGAACGTGACAGAGGGGACACTGGCGCCGACGCGCTATGTGCTGATCACGCTTGATCGCAATCTTTTCAATGCCGCTGTGGACTGGTGGGAAACCGAAGGGCATGAGGAGCTCGATTTCTTTCCCTTCCGCAGAATTAGTCAGTACATTCCGTTTCTCAACACTGAACGCCTGCCCAACAGCCTCAGCTCTGGCCAGATCGGCAAGGATCTGAAGGTAGCGTTAGACTCGCTTTTGGGAATGGGAACCCGCCGTAGGTACAAAGTGCCGCTTTACATACCCGAACCAACTGTTTCTCCTCCGAAAGGCAGTTTCGCGGGCGAAGTATTCACACCGCTGAGGTGGATTTCGAACCAATGGGAAGGCGTGGGACCCGTGCAACGCATGATCGTGAATCTGTGGCGTGATATGACAGAGAGAGTCAATTACCTAAACCCAGAGCTGCTCAGCCGCCGCGATGAAGCCTTTGAAAGCTTTAGGGAATATTTGTCCAACTCCCCGAACACCCGTCAAGCAGCGGTGACGTATCTACGCCAGGCGGTTGAAAGAATCGATAAGTTCAATCTGGAGCTGTCCATCGCGCACAGCATTGCTAGCGAAATCATTAAGCGCCCGGCGAATCAGCCCGCGCAAGCAGTCCGGGGCATGCCGGTGCTGCGGGAGCAATTTGACCTGATTATCGGTGATCAACCTTTGTACCCGCTGCTGGACAGGGTTGTGCTCAAGCAAGACGTCGCGCCACTCTCTTCGATTGTAAAAAGGATAGACGAAACGGAGCTCTGGCGGTCTGCATTCTTCGCTGGCTGCGTTGCTTTCTGGGTCGGGCAATGGGACGGGGCAGCGGTGTACGCGCGCCGTGCGGTTGCTGCCTCACGCAGCGAGGAGCGTCGCGCAGAGTTGACCTATTTCCAGGTGCTTACCGCACGGTTTGCCGCTTTGGATATGCCCAGCAACACAACGCTTGAACTGCAGCCCGCACTTTCGCGGATTTACGATGAGCTGACCAACATGGAGCATGACATCGACGAAATGCTCAAGGCTGCAGCTGAAAGTGATTTGTTTGCCCAGTGCCGCGCGCGGGTCGAACGCACCCATTGGATTTTGTCCCGGGCCTATGTTCAGGCTTTCCGCCAGAATCCGTGGAGTCAAGACTTAGGTGTAAGCGTTTCAAGTATTCTAGATGAACTCAATCTGCTGCGCGATGATTTGGCGACCCTGTCAAATGAGAACTTGCCGGTCGAGGCCCTGAAAACGATGCAGATTGAACACCTGGTCGGCATAGCGGGCGTCTATATTTTCCAGGAGAAGCTGACAGGGGCTTCCGTTGACAGCGCGATAAAACAGGACCTCGCCTCCAGTATCAAAGCTTGGGTCGGCAAAAACCCCGGTATTGCACCGAGTTTATACAAAGTCACGTTGCCCTTACTGAGCGACAACCCAGATGCTGCTGATCAGATTGATACAATTCTTCGGGAAGGACACCACATGACCTGGTTTGACCAGATCGCGCTCAGCCAGATGCGCGACCTCGCATTAGCCTGATTGGAATTTGGCTTGGTTGAGTGTGGAGTTAAATGCTCTTGTAATTTGGAATAATCGCTGGCGTTTCTGGCTAAGCGATCCGTTGACCTTTCTTTAGGGGTGTTCAAATGTCGTGAACTTCGTCCCTGTTCCCGGACATCGGGGTAAATTACCCCTGTCCACGAAAGGAGCATGGAATGGGACAATCGAGACGGACATTCACAGATGAGTTCAAGGCGGCAGCTGTCAGCCGTCTTTATGAACCGGGCGCGACGCAAAGCGGTGTGGCAAAGGAATTGGGTGTTTCAAGCTCGCAGTTGAAGACTTGGCGCTTGGAGATTGAAGCGGCAGGATCGATGGCAGCCGTGCGCAGACAGCAGGCGGATGCCGCGGAGTTGGAGCGTTTGCGCAAAGAGAACAAGCGCTTGAAGCTGGAGAATGAAATCCTGGAGAAAGCTTCCGCTTTTTTCGCCTCAAGGGCAGCGAAGACATGAACGCGAAGCGGGATTTCATCGTTGCCCAAAAGGCTCATTATCCTCTCGCTCAGCTCTGTCGTATTTTGGGCATCACCCGCAGTTGGTTTTACGATTTTGACAGCTCACAGCCCGCGCGAGATCGGCGGCAAAAACAACGTACTGACCGGGACGCCGATCTGCTTCCAAAGATTAAATCAGCGTTCTCTCGAAGTAAAAAACGGTATGGGTCGAAGCGGATCCACCGAGATTTGAGGGCTGACGGCGAGGTCGTGTCAGAGCGGCGTGTGGCCAGAATAATGCGACAGAACAAGATTTCACCGCGGCTGCACAAGCGACGAAAGCCGCGCACCACAAATAGTAATCACAGCCTCAAACCGTCGCCCAATCTACTGGAACAACAGTTCGATTGCATTATCCCAAACCGGGTTTGGCTTGCCGACATCACATATGTCGATACGGGCGAAGGATGGCTCTACGTCGCTGCAGTTAAGGATATGGCCACACGTGAAATCGTTGGATGGGCCATGGACGATCACCTGCGTTCAGAACTGTGTTGTGATGCGTTGAAAATGGCATTGGAGCGGCGCGGTCCGGTGCCCGGTCTCATCCATCATTCGGACCGCGGCGTCCAATATGCTGGGAGTGAATACCGTGCATTGCTGCGTTCTGCTAAGATCGTTCAATCCATGAGCCGGACAGGCCAGTGTCTCGACAACGCAACAATGGAGAGCTTCTTTGCTTCGCTGAAAAAGGAACTGGTTCATCGGGAGCGCTTCAAAACGCGCGCCCAGGCAAAGGCTGCGATCTTCGAATACATTGAGGTCTTCTACAACCGTCAGAGGCGGCATTCAGCCATCGGTTACCAAACACCCGCGCAAGCGTATGAAAACATGGCTTGGAAAACCGCTGCATAGGGCCAATAATCAGACTGTCCGGAAATCGGGACGAACTCCATCGTGCTACAACCACTGGGTAAAGCTTGCGCTCAGATTTGAAGAGTGTATCGCTGCGGCAATTGGGAGCTTTTATCTGCGATAGATATGTTGATCCTCCGGGAAAAATCGGGATCGCGTCGAATGACAGTTTAATGGGCAGCAAATGGAATAGCTGCAATGATGAGACAAGCTGTGTGCGTGTATCGCCTTTGCGGCGAACTGTGACCTGGAGAAAACTACGTCTCCCACCGCAGACATGCACAACAAGGTATGATCCCATTTCTGAACAAACAGTTGGCCGGGAACGATGACTGAAATTGGCGATAGCCTCGTTAGAGGTGCAAAAGAAGCACTAGAAATTTCAAAGGGCAAACTTGAGCCTGCTGGCTTATTCGCGCCTAGTGAAGAAACCGAAGCCGAGTGTGCCGCAGATGCTTCTTATAGGGCAACTGTCCACCAAGTACCGTCGCTAAAGCAGAATTCACAAAACCGTTCCAAGGCTTGAACCCTTGAGTTTTTATGGTCGAACTGCAAGTAAACAGCTTTTACTTTTCCTCGCGTGAATGCCTATCGAACTTATTTTCCACGTCGGTCGAGCCGTCTGCATTCTGTTGCCCGACTGGTGCGCTCAGCGCTCGATAAACGGTCATCCGAGACACGCCCAGATCGCGCGCGATCAGGGCTTTGAGTAAGCCGCTAGCCGCAAGAGATCGAATTTGCTGGTCATTTGTTTGCTTTCGCCTGCCACGATAGGCGCCTCTTTCCTTAGCGGCGTCAATGCCGGCTCTCTGTCTGTCGCGGATGAATTTCAGTTCCATGTCAGCGACCATGCCGAGCACTGTTACCACTATTCGACCAAGATCACCGGCAGTACTAACTTCCGGTTCAAGAACCCGCAGGGAAGCGCCTTTGGCATCCAGTTCATGCACCAGGTTCAGAACATCCCTCGTAGAACGACCAAGGCGGTCAAGTCGGTGAACAACCAGTTCATCACCTTCGCGTAAAAACTCGAAGATGGTTTCCAATTCCGTGCGCCCGTCACGCGATGCACCTGATCCTTTCTCTGACCGGACGATCTCGCACCCAGCTTTCTTCAATGCTGCCGTTTGAATCTCGAGATCTTGGTTCGTGGTGCTTACTCTGGCGTATCCGATGCGGGGCATTTGGTATCCGTCACATTAGGGTAGAGGTGATGTCCATTCCGTCACATAGCTGAGTTTACCACCCTAACGGGACAGTCGATCATGTCACATCGGGGGGTTATCTTACGGTGTACCCAATTGTTACATACGGATGTGCAAGCTATCGAAAACGAGGGCAGCTTTCTGACAGGGTAGGATGTTTGACTTTTCATGCTCGCCACGTCTTTGCGGATCGCGCGTAGGCGTCCGTGAGTTCAGTGGGTGACAGTTTGTTCAGATGGCTCTCTTCGAACACAACTGCGTCGTTGGATAGAAATTGGTCCATGTTCATCCGTTCCCTGGCTTCGAGGATGAACGGATGTTCAACCGCCAGTGCTGCCAGCAAGCTTCCTGTTTCGATATTCTGCTAATCAATCAAGCCCAAGTAAGACAAACTGTGCTGGTTTCCAGGTTGCGAAGAGGCTCATTGGCTTTCTGTTTAACGTCGACTTGAAGCGCTTGAACCGTCGAAACACTCAAAAAGCGCAAAAATCTTAAGGTGTTGAATTCAATGGGGGACGAGTCTCAATAATTCGGTCCCATTATTTACGTACTCCGACACTCTTTGATCGTGCGGCGCCTAAGTCGCGTAAGACTGATTATGGTAAATAAACTGGCATATCAGGCCTCGGCGGGGCTGAGTTGGTCTGCGGCCAATGGATGTATGCCCGCAGCCCAGGAGGCGCGAAGCATCCTGATTGCGATTTCGATGCTGCGCTGGCCTTCGGCTTCGTCGAGGTCCACCGCCTGATTTACCGCCGCATTGGCGAAGCCGAAAAGCACGGTCAGGGTTTTCTTGAACTCTGCCAGCTTGTCATCCCGCACGAAATGCTGCGCGGCCGCATAGACCGTTTCGACATTTTCGAGCGTGTCGTCAAACTCTGCCGACAGGACCGACTTGTCAGAGGCCGCGCCAGTCCAGATTTTCTTGAGAACCCAGTCGCCGCGCAGCGTCTGATAGTAACTCTGCAACAGTGCTTCCATCCGCTCCATGACTTCGGTCAGTGTTCCCGGTGGTGTGCGGAATGCTTCTTTGAGATTGCGGCGCTGTTGGCGCAGATATTCGTCGCAGATTGCCGAAACCACGGCGCCCTTGTTGGGAAAATACTGATACATTGAACTGATGGTGATCCCGGCCTCTTCGGCGACATCGGTCATCTTGAGGTCGGTATATCCCTTTCCCGCGACAACGGTTTTTGCTGCGCGCAGGATTTGTTCGACACGTTTCTGCGCGCGCGCCTGGCGCGGGACTCTTACGGGCTCTTGGCGTTGTTTATTCTTGGTGGTTCGCATAGCACACCTGAATTTTTTCAGATATCGAGTGGAGTCTCGTTTTGACAATAGATAGCATGGGCCTGTGTCGCAGCGGCATTTATCTGGCCCGGAAATTCCCTTCAAGATCGATGCGCCAGTTGTCGGGCCGCGACCCGTTCGCAGAGCCCTGAACATGGCGCGCGCGCATATAGTCGGGGTCGGAGGACTCCTCTGGCTCCGCCTGGAAACCGATCGGCACGGCCAGGCCGCGTCTGGGCGCGCAACCGATGCTCGGCGGCACGATCAGAAAGGCAGGCAGAGGGCGAGACGGAAGATCCCTGCCCGCCATCACGCGGGTTCCGGCACAGGCTCTTCACGCTTGGCGTCGCGTGAGAAGAGCACGTAGTAGAAGACCGGCGCCGCGATCAGCGTCAGGATCGAGGCAAAGGCCAGTCCGCCCATGATCGTCACCGCCATCGACTGGAAGAACTGGTCGGTCAGCAGTGGCAGCATGCCCAGAATGGTTGTTGCCGCCGCCAGGGTCACCGGCCGCATCCGCGAGACCGAGGCCTTGATGATGGCCTCTCGCAGCGGTTTGCCGGTTTCGCGGACCAGATCGATCTCTTCGACCAGAACAATGCCGTTCTTGATCAGCATTCCCGACAGGCTGAGCAGCCCCAGGAGCGCGGTAAAGCTGAACGGCAATCCGGTCAGCGACAACCCGATCACCACCCCATTGACCGACATCGGCACCAGCAGCCAGATGATCAGTGGCTGGCGCAGCGCGTTGAACAGGAAGACCGAGATCAGCACCATCACCAGCAGCGACAAGGGCAACTGGCGGGCAAGGCTCGCCTGGGCCCTGGCGGAATCCTCGTGTTCACCGCCCCATTCCATCTTGTAGCCCAGCGGCAGCGGGATCGCCTCGACCGCGTCGCGGATCGCGCTGTGTACCGAGGCAGCGGTCGCGTCGGGCGTCACATCGCCGGCGACGGTGAGGGTGGGCACCCGGTTGCGACGGTGGATCAGCGTGTCCTGCATTTCGAAATCGAACCCGTCCGACACTTGCGCCAGTGGTACGAACTGGTCGGCCGTGTCGGAGTAGATCAGCTGATCCAGCAGAACCGAAGGGTCATCGGGGTCAACCCTGACATAAATCGGCAGCTGCCGGTCGCTGTCGCGGAACACGCCGCTTGGAATGCCATCCGTGGCAAACAGCAGCACCTCTGCCATGTCGCTGCGGGTGATGCCCGCCGTGCGGGCGCGATCTTCGGAGAACAGCGGAATGATCGCCGTCTCGCGTTCACGCCAGTCGGTGCGCAGACCGGTCAGCTTGTCCGAAGCCTGAGTCATCACGGCCATCGCCTCTTGGCTCAGGCGGCGCAGCTCATCGGGGTCGGGACCCGAGATGCGCAGCTGAATCGGGTTGCCATCGCCGGGACCGAACAGCAGACGCTTGGTCCTGAATTCGCCCTGGGGCAGGTTTTCGCGGGCAAAGGCCTCGGCGCGGGCGCTGAGCGGGGCGATATTATCCAACTCGTCCACGCGCACGATGATCTGGCCATAGCTGATATTGGGGTCTTCGGTGGGATAGGTCAGCATGAACCGGCTGGCCCCCTCACCCACGAAAGTGGTCATGGCGGTGACCTCGTCCTGCTCGGCCAGCCAGGTCTCGATCAGCTTCAGATCTTCGGAGGTTTCCTGGATTTTGGTGCCCTGCGCCAGCTTGTAGTGAATGAAGAAAAGCGGGGTGTTCGAGCTCGGGAAGAACTGCTGTTTGAGGCTGCCGAAACCGGCAAAACAGACGGCGGTCAGTGCCACCAGCAAGATGATCACCAGCCAACGGAGCCGGATGGCAACACCCAGGACCGAGGCGAACATGCGGAACATCAGCCCGTCATAGGCATCTCCGTCACCGCCCGAACCGACCTTGAAGAAGTAGTGACCCAATAGCGGCGTTACGGTGATTGCCAGAATCCAGGACAGCATCAGCGACAGGCCGATCACCGCAAAGAGCGAGAACAGGAATTCGCCGGTCTCATCGGGGCTGAGCCCGATCCCGGCAAAGGCCATGATGCCAATCACGGTGGCACCCAGAAGCGGGATCTGGGTTTTGTTGGCGGTGTCATGGGCCGCATCGCGCGAGGATTTGCCGCGCGCCATATCGGTCTGCATGCCCTCAGCGATCACGATGGCGTTGTCCACCAGCATACCCATCGCAATGATGAGCGCGCCGAGGCTGATCCGCTCCATCTCGATCGAAAAGATCGACATCATCAGAACCGTGCCCGTCACCGTCAGCAACAGCGTTGACCCCACCACAATGGCGGCGCGCCAGCCCATGGCGGCGGCCAGCACGGCGATCACGATGGCGACCGACATGGTGAGGTTGATCAGAAAGGCGTTCGACGCCTCGTCAACGATCAGGTGCTGCTGGTAGATCGGGCTAAGTTCGACACCGGCTGGAATGCTCGATTGCAACTCGGCAAGTTTCTGGTCGACGCGGTGGCCCACCTCGACGATGTTCTCGGTTTGAACACCCGCGACCCCGACGGTAAAGGCCTCGACCCCGTCATGCCGGATGATCAGGGCGGGGTCCGCGACCCGGCTGCGTTCGACGGTGGCGATGTCGGCAAGGCGGACGAGCTTGCCGTTGACGCCAACGGTCAGGTTCTGGATTTCGGCAACCGTGTTCGAACCGTCCGGACGGTTGATGCGTATCCCGTTTGCGCGCCCGGCCTCAGCCAAGGCGTTGGCGGTCGCGATATGCTGACCGATCACTGCGGGCGGTACGCCCAGATTGGCGGTCAGGTCCAGATCGGGCTGAACATAGATCGCCTCGTCCGGAAGACCGCTGAGCGCCACATCCGCGACCCCGGTTACCGACAGCAATTCGCGCCGGATGAATGTGGCCAGCTCATGGCGTTCGCGGTCGGTAAACCCGGGGGCGGTTACGGCGAAATAAATGCCAAAAACATCTCCATAGCGGTCATTTACAAAGGGCGTATAGGCTGCATCGGGCAGAGATGGTGCTGCATCATCCACCCGCGCGCGCAGCTTGGTCCAGACCGCAGGCAAAGCGCCGCTGGAAATGGTTTTTTTCATGTCGACCTTGATCAATGACAGGCCCGGCGTGTTCACCGACTCGATCTTGTCGACCTCGGACATCTTCTGGATTTCGCTTTCCAGCTTTTCGGTCACCTCATGCGCAACCTCATCCGCCGTGGCACCGGGATAGAGAGTGACAACTGTTGCGGTCTTGATCGTGAAGGCCGGATCTTCGAGTCGGCCAAGCGAAAAGAACCCGACAACCCCGCCGAACAGGCAGGTCAGGATGACAATCCAGGTCGCAATTGGATTGTTGATGCTGGAACGCGCGATCTGCATGATCTGTCCTTACTGGCGGAATTCAGTGAAACGACGCACCTGCGCGCCATCGCTCAGAACCGACACACCGGCGGCGACGATCTCTTGCCCTGGGTTCAGGCCAGCGAGGACCTCGAACTCGCCATCGCGGCCCACGGCCAGATCGACCGGCACGCGGCGCAGGCTGCCGGTCTCGCCATCCTTGCTGTCGAAGACAAAAACTGAGGTCTCTCCGCCTTCACTGGCGGACACGGCAGATGCAGCGATGCGCATCACGCCGGTCTCTCGGGCCAGCGTGGCCAGAACGCGTACCGAGGAGCCGGGGAAAATCTGTATTCCCTCGGGCGGCGTCATCCCGAGAGTCACGCGGAAGGTCTGGCCGATCTGCGAGGTTTCGGCGTTCACCTCCCGAACCTCCAGTGGAAATAATTCATCGCTGGCCGGGAACTTTGCCTGCAACTTGACCTCGGTTCTGGCGCCGACCCGTTGAAACAGAACTTCGGGCACATCGATCTCGATGCGTAAATCGGACATGTCGTGCAAGCGTACAACATGGGTGCCCGGCGAGACGGTGGTGAAATTGGCGACCTCGCGATAGGCGACCAGAGCGTCGAAGGGCGCCAGCAGGGTCGATTGGCGCAGGGCGTATTCGGCCTCTTTAAGCTGAACCACCGTCAGTTCGGCATTGGTCTGCGCGTTCTCAAGCGTCACGCGGCTGACCGCGCTGCCTTCCAGCCGCTTCATCCGCGCAAGGTCACGCTCGGCTTGTGCATCGGCAAGTTGCGCGCGGGTGAGGCTCAGCTCGAAAGGCTCCTGATCGAGTTGGGCAACCAGTTCCCCTTTGGGAACGATTTCGCCCTCGACGGCGGGAAATGTGACGATCTGACCGCCGACTTGAAAGGCCAAATCCACCGTTTCCTTAGCAACGACCTGCCCGAAGAAGGTGCGGGTTTGGACGTCTTCGACCGCATCCAGGGCAAATAGCTTGACCGGGGTTAGCGCCTTTTCATCTGCCGCCAGTGCGGGAAGGCCCCCATAGGCGATTATCCCAAGGACAAGGGCGAGCATTTGAACCAGTTTCGATTTCGCAACGCCAAACGTATCCCGGCCATTTACAGGACCGGCAGATGTCATACAGCTCATTGACTGGAACCCCTTATCTGAAAGTTTTTCAGCTTTTCAAAGTGTGTCCTAACATGTTAACGAGGGGTGGGCCAAGTCAAACTTCCTTGAAGTTACGTGAGGTTTCACAGGTCATGTGGGAGGTTGTTGGTATTGGGTAATGCACCAACATTTCAAATGTTTGCATCCTATAGCTAAAGTCGTTCTCTGCCGCATATGGGCGGATTGCTGCCAGAGAGGCCGGATCGCACCTCTTCGACTACCGCAGATATTCACACGGTAAAGGTGCTTGAGCGATAGGGCGCGTTCGTCGCGTCAGGTGTATTTTGCCTCAAGCGCGTCATAGTGATCCTTACGGACAGTATCCTGACGCATCTTGAATCCGGCCAGAGGCCCATCCTCGGTCATGATACCGTCGGCTTTTAGCTGCGACAATGCGTTGACCATGCCATATAGCGCGCCCTGCAGCGCGACATTGGCATAGAGTACAAGGCCGAAGCCCATCCGGTCGAGCGCATCGAAATCAAGGATCGGGGTCTTGCCGCCGACCACCAGATTGACCAACTGCGGCGTGCCCTGCAAGCGGCGCGGAATCTCACGGATCTCCTCCTCAGACACCGGCGCTTCGACAAAGGTGATGTCGGCGCCGTCCTCGATGAAGGCTGCGGCCCGGTCCAGCGCTTGGTCCAGTGTACTGCCAGCGCGTGCATCGGTACGGGCGACGATCATGAAGTTCGGGTCCTGACGTGCATCGACAGCGGCCTTGATCCGGCCCCGCGCCTCGTCCAGCGGCACCACATCCTTGCCCGAGAAGTGCCCGCAACGCTTAGGGTTCACCTGATCTTCCAACTGGATTGCACTGGCCCCCGCGCGCTCCAGCATCCGCACCGTATGATGCACGTTCAGCGCGTTGCCGAAGCCGGTATCGGCATCCACCACGAGGGGAAGATCGCTGGTGTTGCGGATCGCCGCGCAATGCTGCGCGATGTCGGTGAGGTTGATGAAACCCAGATCGGGCATGCCGTAGAACGTGTTGGTAACGCCCGCGCCCGAGATATAGATCGCCTCGAACCCCAGATCCTCAATCACCCGCGCCGCTAGAGCGTTTGCGGCCCCCGGCATCAGCACAGCGCGGCCAGCGGTCAGGCGCTCGCGAAAGGCCTTGTTGATCTCATGTGTCAGCATCTTGCATATCCTTCAGCGCGACCCGGTGTTGCGCGTATCTAGCCGGTTGGCCGGGTTTACGGCAAGGCGGCTCAATTCGCGTTTCACCAGAGAGAATGATTACGCCGTCAGTGATTTCGCCAGGGTTTCCAGCAGCGGCACCACCGCTTTGCGGGCGGCGTCATCGAACCGACTGGCCAGACCCGAAACGGTCAGCGCGCCTTGCAGCGCACCGTCGCGGGAAAAGACCGGCGTCGAAACGGATGAGATATTGGGGTTGGTTTCGCCCACCGACATGATCGTTCCGGCAGAGTTGAACCCGTCTGTTCCGCCCACATCCTCGCCGCTGAAATGGCGCAGCACCATGCCAGAGGCCCCGGTTGAGAGCCGCAGGCGCATCCCCTCTTCTACATGAAACCGCAGCAGGTTGGGCGAATTTTCCCTGTAAAGACAAACTCTTTCGGTGCCCGAGCGCACGTAAAAGGAGGCGGTTTCGCCGGTCGCCTCGGCCAGCATCCGCAACGCCGGCGCCACATGTTCGCGCCGCGTGAAGTCGCGGCGAAAGATCAGGCCCAGCCGCCAGACGCTGGGACCAACGCTGAACACCCCGTCACTGTCGCGCTGGACAAAACCATAGATCGCCATCGAATTGGTCAGCCGCAGGATCGTGCTTTTGTGCAGCCCGGTTTCCTCGGCCAGTTGCGCCAGCGTCATCTCGGGGCGGTGGGCCGAGAACGCGTTCAGGATCGACATGGCCCGCTCGACGGATTCCGTTCTGGTGGCGCACATTGCTTTTCTCTGGAGTTCTCTCTGATGAAACGCTGTATATCCGACCTTGCAGGGCCGGGGGTGGATTGTCTAGCTCTGTCGCGCAAAGACCGGAGGGTGAGACGTGCAATACCGAAACGTGGCAGGCACAGGATTTCAGGCAATCGACTATGCGCAGGGGCTGGGCAACCGGCTGCCCACCCTGCCCTATTCCCTGCGGGTACTGGCGGAAAACGCCGCCCGCCATTCCGAGGGTGGCGCGGATGCGGCCCTGGTGGCCGAGCGCACCGGCGACGCGGTACCCTTCCGCCCGGCGCGGTTGTTGCTGCACGATATGCTGGGCATCCCTGCGCTGGTCGACATCATGGCGATGCGCGATCTGCTGGAGTCGCATGGCGGTGACCCCGCAGACGTCGACATGAGCCTGCCCGTTGATCTGGTGATCGACCACGCGATGACGATCAACCACTGGGCCGAACGGTTTGCGCTGGAAAAGAACATGGCGAGAGAGTTCGAGGTGAACCGCGAACGCTTTGCCTTTCTCAAAGCCTGCGAGGCCCGGTTTCCACGTCTGCGGGTGATCCCGCCCGGCGGCGGTATATGCCATCAGGTCAATCTGGAGTTCCTCGGCCAGACCGTCCTGCCCTCGAACGAAAACGTGCAGGTTCTGATCCCTGATAGCTGCCTTGGCACCGACAGCCATACCACGATGATCAACGCGCTTGGTATCACCGGTTGGGGCATCGGCGGGCTGGAGGCTGAGGGCCTTCTCTTTGGCGAAACCACCGCCGTGAACGTTCCCAAGGTGATCGGGCTTGAGGTAATCGGTGACCCATCCCATGACATCACTGCAACGGATGTGGCACTGGTCGTGGCCGAAAAGCTGCGCGCCTTGGGCGTAGTGGACACGTTTGTCGAGATGTTCGGTCCCAGCTACGAAAGGCTGAGCGTGGCCGACCGCGCCACGATCGCCAATATGTCGCCCGAATACGGCTCCACCCAGGTGTTCTGCCCGGTTGATGCCAACACGATCCGCTATCAGCGCGAAACCGGGCGCACCGCCGAGACCATTCGCAACACTGAAAGCTATTGCAGGGCGCAGCAGATGTGGTCCGAGGGCGTCGACCCCCGGATCGAGTATGATCAGGTGGTGACGCTGGACCTGAGCGCCATTGGCCGCTCGGTCTCGGGCCCGTCCCGGCCGGAACAGCGGATCGATCTGGAAAAGGCCACGAAAACATTGACCTCAGAGGAAGAGGTCGAAGCGGCCCGCCGGGTGCCGGTCGACGGCGCGGATCACGATATCGGCGATGGCGATGTGATCATCGCTGCCGTCACCAGCTGCACCAACACCGCCAATCCGCGCAACATGATCCTGGCCGGGTTGATCGCCCGCAACGCCGTGGCGCGTGGCTTGAGTGTCAAACCGCATGTCAAGACCTCCCTCGCGCCCGGATCGCGCGTGGTGGCGCGGTATCTGAAGGCCAGCGGGTTGCAGGAGGATCTGGACAAGCTGGGCTTTGAGGTCGCGGCCTTTTCCTGCTCGACCTGCAACGGCATGTCAGGGCCATTGCGGCCCGAGCATGAGGCTGCGATCCGGGATCATGACGTGAAGGGCGTCGCGGTGCTGTCGGGCAACCGCAACTTCGCGGGCCGCATCCATCCATTGGCCTCGCGCAACATGATCGCCTCGCCCCCGCTGGTGGTCGCCTATGCGCTGATGGGCACGATCCTGCGCGACATCTCGCAAGAGGCGCTAGGGCTGGATCAAGACAGCAACCCTGTGACGCTGGCGGATCTCTGGCCGTCGATTGAAGAGGTGGATGAGATCATCAACACCTATGTGACGGCGGATGATTTCATCAGCAATTTCAAAGCAATCGGTGACGTAAATGACGACTGGACCGCATTGGAGACCGGCACTGGCAGTTATGAATGGGTCCCCAGCACCTATGTCAGCTTCCCGCCTTTCGTGAAGACCATCGCGCCCGATCCCGAATCCGTCGCGCCGCTCACGGGCTTGCGGCCTTTGGCAATATTGGGGAACTCGGTGACAACCGATCACATCTCCCCCTCCGGTACCATCACGCCGGAGTCCGAGGCTGGTCAGTTCCTGATCTCCAAGGGTGTCGAACCACGTGACTTCAACTCTTTTGGCACGCGGCGAGGCTGTTCAGATGTCATCATCCGCTCGACCTTCGCCAATTACCGTTTACGCAATGAAATGGTGCCGGACAAGGAAGGGTCCTGGACCCGGATCGAACCGGAAGGCGAGGTCACAACGGTGTTCAAGGCCATCGAAACCTACCTTGAGCGCAATCAGAAATTGGTGGTGATTGGCGGCAAGGATTATGGCTGCGGCTCGTCTCGTGATACGGCGGCAAAAGCGCCCTGGCTTGCGGGTATCCGCGCCGTGATCGCCGAAAGCTATGAGCGTATCCACCGCTCGAATCTCGTCAATATGGGTATCGCGCCGCTTTGTTTCCCTGAAGGTGTCACCCGCCAGACCCTGCGCCTTGACGGGTCCGAGGTCTATGACATCTCCCTGTCGGATGATCTGACCCGGGCCAGCCTGACCATTCGCCGCAGAGATGGCAGCAGCGATGTGACCCCACTGGACCTGCGGCTTTACAACGACCGCGAACGCGAGGTGTTTGCCCAGAGCGGTCTGCTGCCCATGGCATTCCGGTCTTTCCTTGGCAAGAAGGCGGCGTGAGATGCGGCAGGGTTTGAGAGCGGCATTCTATCGCGGCGGCACGTCGAAAGCGGTGGTATTCAACGGGGCCGACCTGCCCGCGGATCAGGCCGAACGCGACCGCATCTTCTTGCAGGTGTTGGGCAGCCCCGACCCCTATGGGCGGCAACTTGACGGTATGGGCGGCGGGATATCGTCGCTGTCCAAGGTGGTGATTGTCGAGCGGTCAGATCGTGCGGATGCGGATGTGAGCTACACTTTCGTGCAGATCGCGGTGGATCAGCCAGTGGCCGATTATGGGTCGGCCTGCGGAAACATGTCTTCCTGCGTCGGGCCGTTTGCGGTGGAGGAAGGTCTGGTTCAGATCGCCAGTGATGGCGAGGCTTTGGTGCGGATATTCAACACAAATACCAGTCAGATCTATCATGCGCGGTTTCCGGTGCAGGACGGGATGCCGGTCGAGCAGGGCGATTTCGTGATCCCCGGCGTGTCAGGCTCCGGCGCGCGCGTGACGCTGGATTTTCTACGCCCCGGCGGTGCGGCAACCGGAAGTTTGCTGCCCACCGGCAACCCGGTGGATGTGCTGCAGGTCGACGGAGTGGGCGCGGTCGAAGCCTCGCTGGTGGATGCGGCCAACCCGGTGGTTTTTGTCTCGGCCGAAGCGCTTGGCAAGACCGCAACCGAACTGCCGCAGGACCTTGATGCGGACGAAAGCTACATGGCCCGGATGGAAGCGATCCGTCGCGCCGGGGCCGTGGCGATGGGTATGGCGGAAACCATCGAACAGGCCGCGCTGTCCAACCCTAAGGTCGCCATTGTCAGCGCCCCGGCAGGTTTCACCGCGCTGGATGGCAGTGCCTACGGGGCAGACAGCCACGATCTGGGTGTACGGCTGATCTCGATGGGCAAATCCCATCGCGCAATCACGCTCACGGGCGGTATGTGCACGGGTGTGGCGACGCAAATTCCCGGCACGCTGGTGAACCGGATTGCGGGTACGGCAGACCCTTTGCGCATCGGCAATCCGTCTGGTGTCCTGCCGGTGATGGCGGAGGTCGCGCAAACCAGTGACGGGGTCGAGGCGATCTCGGCCAGCACCTTCCGTACTCAGCGCCGGATCATGGATGGGACGGTATTTTTCTCGGACGCCGTGACTACCTGACGCAGACAATCCCATTGAGCGGTCTTGGTAGGTAAACTCATCGTCGGTATCACGCGAGGCGCAGTGTGTGCGCCTGTGAGGGCTAGGCCCATTGAATGAAGCGCGCATGAGAAGTTCTTCATTTTGCGGCTCAACCCGCAAAATGCGCTTTGCGTGCGCCATTTGAACCCCATTTGAGTGTGGACACGCCATTTTAGGTCGCGATGCGACCGGAAAAGGAGATACGAGATGACATCCGCCAGAACTTACCTGACGGCCCCAGCCTTCGCGGCCGGGCTTGCCCTTCTGACCTTGGGCGTGGCGCAACCGAGCCACGCCTCTTCCGGCCAGTATCTGCCCGAAGGCAGCGTGACGGCGACCGAGGTGATCCCGCCGCCGCCCGAGATGGACAGTGCCGCGTTTGACACCCAGATGGCCATTGTCGCCTGGGAGCAGCTGACGCGCACGCCGGAACAGGTCGCGTTTGTGGAGACCCCGCTCACGGTTGAGCGGTTCTGGCCGATTGTCGGACAGGATATGTTCACCGTTGATGCAGCCGGACTCAAGACAGTGATCGACCGTTCGATTGACGAGGTCCGGTCCGATTACGACGCGCTGAAGTCGGTCTATGACCTGCCCAGACCCTTCGTCGTCAACGACGCGATAGATCCGATCGGCGAGGTGCGCCCGGTGGCCGCCTATCCCAGCGGTCACTCGATCCGGGCGGTGGTCTATGCCCGGCTGCTGTCCGAGGCCTTCCCCGAGCATGAAGCGGATTTGATCGATCTGGCCGAGCAGATCGGCTATGGCCGGGTGACCGGAGGGGTGCATTACCCGATGGACGTGCTGGCGGGCCAGACGCTTGGCCATGCCTATGCCGATGCGATCATCGCGAACCCGGCGTTTCAAGAGGCGATAGCGCAGGTCCGCATCTCGTCCTGACCTGCCTGCAATGTTCAAACAAGAAAGCCCCGCACCGGTTTCCGGTGCGGGGCTATTTCGTGGTCATCCGGTCAGGGATCAGGCAGTGGCGGATTGCGCCTTTGCGATCTCTTTCTTGACCTTCAGCGCGTTGGCCGACAGCTCGTCATCCTTGGCTTTGGCCAGGAATGCGTCCAGACCTCCGCGGTGATCGACCGAACGCAGAGCCGAGGCCGAGATCCGCAGCTTGACGCCACGGCCCAAGGTTTCGGATTGCAGTGTCACATCATTCAGGTTGGGCAGGAACCGGCGACGGGTCCTGTTTTTGGCGTGGCTGACATTGTTGCCAGTCATCGGGCCTTTTCCGGTCAGTTCGCAACGGCGCGACATGGGTTTCATCCTTCGTATCTGGCGGCAGCTTTTCTGACCCTATGCCAGACATCTGCCAAATCATGAAGGGCGCGGCCCGAAGGCGCGCCCGAAAACTGGTTGGATGCGTGTAAGAGGAATCACCGGAAGGGTCAAGACGGGTATCGCGAAATCTTTGCCATTGCGCCTCTTCCGCCGGGCTTTGTGCCACCCCGAAAAGCTCAGTCGCGTCCGAGCGTCGCCAAAAGGGTCTCGGCGGCAACGGCGGGGCCCAGGCGGCCCCGGGCAACGTCATCGCTCAATTGGTGCATCTGGCTGCGTGCCTGAGCCGTTTCCAGCCGCGCCAGTAGGGCGTGACGTACCTCCTGCTCGAACCAGTAGCGCGCCTGATCGGCGCGGCGGCGGTCCCAGAAGCCATTCTCGCGGCGCCAGGTCACCAGCGATGTCATCTCTTCCCAGGCTTTGGTCAGCCCGGCCTCTTCCAGCGCCGAGACCATCAGCGCCTTGGGAAACCCCTCAGGGTCCTGCGGGCGCTTGCGCAACAGGCGCAGTGCGCCGGAATAGTCGGCGCAGGTGCGGGTCGCGGCGGGACGCAGATCGCCGTCGGCCTTGTTGACGAGAATCAGGTCCGCCATCTCCATGATGCCGCGCTTGACGCCTTGAAGCTCATCGCCGCCCGCAGGTGCGAGCAGCAGCAGAAAGAGGTCAGAGATTTCCGACACAACGGTTTCCGACTGACCCACCCCCACGGTTTCGATCAGCACCACGTCAAACCCTGCCGCCTCACACAGGCTCACCGCCTCGCGGGTACGCCGTGCGACGCCGCCCAGATGCGCCTGGCTGGGCGAGGGGCGGATAAAGGCGTTTGGGTCGCGCGACAGCCGGTCCATTCGCGTCTTGTCACCCAGAATTGAACCGCCAGAGCGGGCCGAACTGGGATCGACCGCCAGCACCGCCACCCGCAGCCCCTGCCCGGTCAGAAACATGCCAAAGCTCTCGATAAAGGTCGATTTTCCGACGCCCGGCGTGCCTGACAATCCGATGCGGATCGCCTGACGGCCCGATTTGCGCAGCCTGTCCAACAGCGCCGCGGACTCGGCGCGGTGATCGGCGCGCTGGCTTTCGACCAGCGTGATGGCCCGCGCCAGCGCCCGGCGCTCGCCGTTCAAAATTCTGTCAGACAGAGTATCGGTGGTCATGGCCCCGCCATTGCTGTTGTGGTGCCTTCATGCCGTGGGTATATCGCCTTTGTCCAGTACCGAACCGACAGGGATCAAAAGCGATGCGAATGATAGGAGCCCTCCTGCTTCTGTGCCTGCCCGGCCTTGTCGCGGCACAGCAGACCGAAGGGCAATATGACGTGCGCGCGCTTGGTGCCAAGGTCGGTGACATGGCGCTAACCGGCGCGGTTAACGGATCACGCTATGCGGTGGCCTCGCGATTCGAGACGACCGGTCTGGTCAATGCGCTGTCCGGGGTAGCGTTCCAGCTGGAATCCAAGGGCCGCGTGCAAGGCAACATATTTGAGCCAAGCAGCTATGTTGAAGAGATGAATACCGGTCGCCGCCAGTCCAAGGAACGGCTGACCTATTCCGGGGGCGTTGCCCGTTCAGACGATGCGGATCCGGGCCCAAAATCCGATCATGCTGTGACTGATGCGGAACAGAAAGGCGCGCTCGACCCGCTGACCGCGCTGTTTGTGGTGATGCGCGATCAGCCCGCAGAGGGGCTGTGCGATCTTACGCAGCGCGTCTTTGACGGCAAGCGGCTAACCGAGCTGGCGATGCTGCGCCGCACCGAGGCCGGGCCGCTGATCACCTGTCACGGTATCTTTCGCCGTGTCTCGGGGTATTCGGCCGATGACCTAAAGCGCAAGCGCGACTTCGAATTCACCGCCACTTACGCCCCTGCGGGCGATCTGATGCGGCTGGTCGAGGTGCGCGCCGATACCCTCTTTGGTCCCGCCACGGTCATCCGGCGCTAGACGCGGGTGATGGGATGACCCGACTGCCCATCGAGGACGCGTTGCCCGAGCTGCTCAACGCGCTGCGCCGCTCGGGCCGGGCTGTGCTGCAGGCCCCGCCTGGCGCGGGCAAGACCACGCGGGTACCGCTGGCCATGTTGGAGGACAGGCTGACCACGGGCGGCATCATCATGCTCGAACCGCGCCGCCTTGCCGCCCGCGCCGCCGCCGAGCGGATGGCCGAAACCCTGGGCGAGGTGGTCGGCGAGACGGTCGGCTATCGCATCAGGGGCGAGGCAAAAAGCGGGCCGCAGACGCGTATTGAAGTGGTGACCGAGGGCATCCTGACCCGAATGCTGCAATCGGACCCGGATCTGCCCGGTGTGGGAGCGGTGATTTTTGACGAATTCCACGAACGCTCGCTGAATGCCGATCTGGGTTTGGCGCTGTGCCTCGAAGTGGTGGGTGCACTGCGCGATGACCTGATGCTGCTGGCAATGTCGGCGACGCTGGATGCGGGGCCAGTGGCAGAGCTCATGCAGGCGCCGCTGGTCAGTTCCGAAGGGCGCAGCTACCCGGTCGATCTGCGATGGCTGGACCGGCCTTTGGCAAAAGAGGCGGACCCGCTCGCGGCGCTGTCGGATCTCGTGTGCACCGCCGAGCAGGAAACACGCGCAACAGGTGGCGACGTGCTGGTCTTTCTGCCCGGCGAGGGCGAGATTCGCAGGCTCCAGACCCGTCTGAGCGACCGCCTGCCCAAGGATTGCACGCTGCATCCGCTGTTTGGTGCCCTGCCCTTTGCCGAGCAGCGCAAAGCGATCGCGCCTGCGCGCAGTGGGCGCAAAGTGGTTCTGGCCACCTCGATCGCCGAGACCTCGCTGACCCTGCCGAATGTGCGCGCCGTAGTCGATATGGGCCGGGCGCGGCGGGGGCGGTTTGATCCCGGCTCAGGCATGTCGCGTCTGGTGACCGAAAAGGTCACGCGCGCTGAGGCCACTCAGCGGGCTGGTCGCGCCGGGCGCGTGGCCGAGGGCGCGTGTTATCGTCTGTGGTCCAAGGGCGAAGAAGGTGCCCTCATGGCATTTCCACCCGCCGAGATCGAGGCCGCCGACCTGACCGGGCTGACACTGGAACTGGCGCTTTGGGGGGCGTCACCCAGTGACCTGCCTTTCCTGACCGCCCCGCCCGAGGGCACGATGCAGGAGGCACGCGCGCTGCTTACGTTGCTGGGGGCGCTGGACGCGCGTGGGCAGATCACAGAACACGGGCGGGCCTTGGCGCGGCTGCCGCTGCATCCGCGTCTGGGGCATATGCTGACCTGCGCCGGGCGGGACGCCGCGCCGCTGGCCGCCCTGCTGGCGGACCGTGATATCCTGCGAGGGGCACCGGTCGATCTGGGTCTGCGGCTGGCAGCGCTGCGCGATCTGCAACGCTTTCGGCGCGAGCGGCCTTATCAGGTCAATCCCGGCGCCTTGGGCCGGGTCAAAGACGAAGCCCGGCGGCTGGCAAGGCAGGCCCCGAAGGATGGCGAGGCTGTCAGCCCGGCCGTGATGGCCGCCTTGGCCTATCCCGACCGTATCGGGCGACGCCGTCCGGGCGATGCACCGCGCTTTGTACTGAGCGGCGGCAAGGGCGCTGTGCTGGAAGCGGGTGATCCTCTGGCAGCAGCGCCTTATCTGGTGGCCACCGACACGGACGGCAACCCGCGCGAGGCGCGCATCCGTCAGGCGGTACAGATCACCGAACGCGAGATCCGCGACAGTTTCGGTGCGCAGATCGTCTGGGTCGACAGCTGCGTCTGGTCCAAACGCGAACGCCGCGTGATCGCGCGCCGGCAGGAGCGGCTGGGCGCGATCACGCTGGAGGATCGGATCTGGAAGGACGTCCCATCCGATCGCGTGGCGCAGGCAATGCTGGAGGGGGTGCGCGATCTGGGCCTGCGGCTGGAGGGTCCGGCAGCGCGGCTCGCCGCCCGCGTGGAACTGGCCCGCGCCGAGGGCGGCGACTACCCGGACTTCTCGCTTCAGGGTCTGACCGACACGCTCGAAGGCTGGCTCCTGCCGATGTTGGAGGGGGTGCGCAGCGCGCAGGAGTGGCGGAAATTCGATCTTTATCCCGCTATGAAGGCCGCGCTCAGTTGGCCTCAGATGCAGGAGTTGGACCGCCGCGTGCCAGGGCAGTTCGTCACGCCGCTCGGGCGCAAGCTGGCGATCGAGTATGGACCGGACGGACCCGAGATTTCGGTGCGCCTGCAAGAGATGTTCGGCGTGACCCGCCATCCCGAAAGCGGCGGTGTGCCGCTGAAGGTTACCTTGCTGTCACCGGCGCAGCGCCCGATCCAGATCACACGTGACCTGCCGGGGTTCTGGGCCGGGTCCTATGCGGAGGTGCGCAAAGACATGCGCGCGCAATATCCCAAACACCCCTGGCCCGAGGACCCGACGCAGGCGGACCCCACCTTGCGCGCCAAGCGCCGCCCGTCTGGGCGTTGAACACATGTGGGTGCGGAAAGACGCTGCTTTTGATGCATTTTTCGTGCCTATTATGCCATTTTTTAGATTTGTCAGCGCCAAATATCCCCAGCTTTGTTGAAAAATCGGGCAAAATGGCCAAGTATCAGGGCTATAGCCGCGCATATAAGCGGCGATGAAAGGGTCGGCAGTAATGTTTATGGCGTTAAAGAGTACCTGGGAAGAGGTCGTGCGTCCCCTCATCCTGCGTCCGGAGGCGGTGCAGGTTGCGGCATTGTGCGTACGCGGCAAAAAGAAAAATCGCGAAGTGTTGATGATCACCAGCCGGGGGTCCGGTCGCTGGGTGGTGCCCAAAGGCTGGCCCATCGACGGCAAGACCGGTGCGGGATCGGCGTTGCAGGAAGCTTGGGAAGAGGCTGGCGTGCAGGCCGAAAAGGTAGACGAGGAGCCGGTCGGCAGCTTTGACTATAGCAAGGTGTTGAAAGATGGCGCCGCGCAGCCGGTGCGGGTCAGCGTCTATCGGATCAAGGTGGATGCGCTTGCCGATGAGTACCCCGAGGCAGGCCAGCGCGAGCGACGCTGGATGCGCCCCGAAGACGCCGCCAATCTGGTGGCAGAACCGGAATTGCAAGACCTGTTGCGCGCCCTCTGATCTTGCGTCTTGCCACGTCTGACCCGGTTCAATTGCAGGATTTGCAAGCAGACTCCGCGCAATACGCTATGCTGGTCGCATCATGAGTGACCACCTGGACGAAATACGTTGGAGCAAGCTTGACCGCGATCTGAACCTGATTTCCCGTGCCGAGCTTGCCGCCTCTTATGCGGCCCGCCCATTGGTCGCGCCAGGTCTGGCACTGGCATTCATCGTTCTGGTCGGTCTCTCTGCGGCGCTGTTTTTTGGCCATATCACCGGCGGGCTGGTCGTGGTCGCGGCAGCGATCTTTGGTGCGTATATGGCGATGAATATCGGCGCCAACGATGTGGCCAACAACATGGGCCCGGCGGTGGGCGCCAATGCGCTGAGCATGGGAACCGCGATCTGCATCGCTGCATTGGCGGAAAGCGCCGGTGCGCTGCTGGCAGGCGGCGCAGTGGTCGAGACCATTGCCAAGAATATCGTCGATCCCACTGCCATGCAGGATGCGCAGGTCTTTATCTGGGCGATGCTGGCGGCGCTGATATCCTCGGCGTTGTGGGTGAACTTTTCCACGCTCATCCGGGCACCAATCTCGACTACCCATTCTGTGGTTGGCGGGGTGTTGGGGGCGGGCGTGGCCGCGGCCGGTATGGCGGCGGTCAACTGGCCCATGATGGGCGCCATCGCCGCAAGCTGGGTCATCGCGCCCTTGCTGGGCGGGCTCATCGCCGCTGCAATTCTGGCGCTGATCAAGGCGCGCATTCAGGATCGCGACGACAAGATCGCGGCAGCACGAGTCTGGGTGCCCATTCTGATCGCGGTTATGGCGGGGGCTTTTGCGGCCTATCTGGCCGTGCAAGGCCTGCAGCGGGTCGTCAGGCTTGAACTGGGCACCGCGCTGCTGATCGGCCTGTTCGTCGGCGGGCTTGCGTGGTGGCTGAGCGTGCCATGGGTGCGACGCAAATCCGCTGGGATGGAGAACCGGACTCGCTCGCTCAAGAGCCTGTTTGGTCTGCCGCTGGTCGTGGCGGCCACGCTGCTGAGCTTTGCCCACGGGGCCAATGATCTGGCCAATGCGGTGGGGCCGGTGGCCGCAATCGTTCATACAAGCCAGTTCGGGGCCTTTGCGGCGCAGGTGCCGGTGCCCGGTTGGGTGATGGCAATCGGGGCCTTCGGGATATCGTTCGGTCTGTTCCTGTTCGGCCCGCGCCTCATCCGGATGGTTGGCACGCAGATCACCAAGCTGAACCCGATGCGCGCGTTCTGCGTGGCACTGTCGACGGCCATCACCGTGCTGCTGGCCAGTTGGCAGGGCCTGCCGGTCAGTTCCACTCATATCGCGGTTGGCAGCGTGTTTGGGGTCGGGTTCTATCGCGAATGGCACAACCAGTATCGTCAACGCCGGGCACCAAACCTGCAGCAGATCGCGATGGAGGAACGCCGCCACCGCAAATTGGTGCGCCGGTCGCATTTCATGACCATTCTTGCCGCATGGATGGTGACGGTGCCCGCCACCGCGCTGCTGTCCGCCGCTTTGTTCACCGGGCTGATGGTCTTCATGTAGGCGCGCAGGTTCAGGTGGCGCGAATGTCGTCCGGGGTCAGGGCGTGATTGGGTGCGCTGCGGATCAGGGCCGCGACGCGCGCACAAATCGGTGTTTTGCGGCCATATTGCTGCCCCAGCGCGACAACCTCGCCCTGCAGCGTGTCGATCTCGGTCAATCGGCCCGCCATCAGGTCGTAAGCCATCGAAGTCCGCGCATGGGGATCAATGGTCAGCATCCGCGCCGCGATCCGCAAAAACAGCGGAGTCGGCAGGCGCAAGACATGGGGCAGCATCCAAGGCGCAAGCGGAGTGGTCGATTGCGTCGCGATACCGGCGGCCTTGAACACCGCCAGCGCCTCCTGCATCTGGTCGGCCATCAGGCGCCGCCAGTCCCGATCCAGCAATTGCTCCTGCAATGTCAGCCCCGATAACGCATTGAGCGCGTTGTTGAGATTGATCAGCAATTTGCCCCATTGCACTGCTTCGATCCGGTCGCTTTCGCTCACAGCCAGATCCGGCACGTTCAGGTCCTGGCCCAAGCCACCCGGCCCCGCTTCGATCACGATATCACCCGAGGTGGCCCGGTGATAGCTGCCCGCCCCTTTTGGCACCACGTTGAAAGGCACCATCCCGGCGCGGGTATCGCGATCTGGCAACGCAGCGCGCAAGGTGCCGGCATTGGCGATCCCGTTCTGCCAGGACAGAACCGGCGCATCGGGCGGGGCATATGTGGCGATCTGCTGTGCGATCTCTGCGGTGGCGGGTGTCTTGACCGTGACGATCACCAGTTCGGCGTCGGCAAAACAGTCCAGGTCGTCGGAAAGCGTCAGATCGGTGGCGGCGATATGGACCGATAGCCCCGAGAAGTCGCTGACCGTCAGCCCGTTCTCCCGCACTGCATCCAAGACGCGCGCGCGTCCCAGAAGCGTGACTTGGTGCCCGCCCCGCGCCAGCAACCCGCCGGTGAAACAACCGATGGCACCCGCGCCCGCAATCACGATGCGCGCCATCAGGAGGCCGGGCCTTCTAGAGAGGCGGCCTCGACCCGGCGCATCGACATGCGGCGTGTGATGATCTGTCGGCGGATAAAGGCGACAAGGAACATCGCGGTCAGGATCAACACGATGGTCGGTGCCGGCGCGCTATCGAGGAAGAAGCTGGCATAGGTGCCCATCAGCATCGCCGCCATACAGACCAGAACCGAGACCCAGAGCATGGTAGAGAACTTGCGCACGACCAGAAAGGCGATCGCCCCCGGTGCGATCAGCAGGCCAATCGCCAGGATCAGCCCTGCCGCCGCCAGCGTCGCCACGATGGTCAGCGACAGCGCACCCAGCAAGCCGTAATGCAGCCAGTTGACCCACAGCCCCGAGGCGCGCGCCTGCGCCGGATCGAAACTGTGCAGCAGCAGGTCTTTCCATTTCAGTGCCAGTGCCAGCGCCACCCCGCTTGAGATGATCCCGGCCTGCCAGAGCTCGTGTGGCTCCACCCCCAGCATGTTGCCAAAAAGGATATGATCGAGATGCGCGTTGGTCGGCACCGAAACATAGAGAACGATGCCCAGCCCAAACATGCCGGAAAACACCACACCCATGACCGTGTCCTGCTTCACCCGGCTGTTGCTGGACAGATACCCGGTCGCCATCGCGCAGGTCATGCCCGCTGCAAAGGCACCGACAATCAGCGGCAGGCCGAAGATATAGGCCAGCACGATCCCCGGCAGCACCGCGTGGCTAACCGCATCGCCCATCAAGGCCCAGCCCTTCATCACCAGAAAACATGACAGCAGCGCGGTCGGCACCGATACGATCATCGAGATCAGAAAGGCGTTCTGCATGAAGCCGAACTGGAGGGGCAGCAGAAGGGTTTCGATCTCCATCAGGCTGCCTTTCGTTCCGGTTTGGGGGTCGGGCGACGCGCCAGCGCCGCGTCCGCTTTGCGCCGCGCTGCCAACAACCCGTGTTTGGGCGCAAAGACAAAGGCCGCAAGGAACAGAAGCGTTTGCAGGCAGACGATGATTCCCCCGGTTGCTCCGTCGAGGAAATAGCTGATGTAAGCGCCGAGAAAGCTGGTCGCCGACCCGATCAGGACCGAGGTCAGGATCAACCGCGGAAACCGGTCGCAAAGCAGATAAGCTGTCGCCCCCGGCGTCACCACCATCGCAATCACCAGAAACGCGCCCACCGTCTGCATCGCCGCCACAACCGAGGCTGAGAGCAGTAAGAAAAACACCGCTTTCAGCAACCCGGGGCGCAACCCGATGGCGCGGGCGTGGTTCTCGTCAAAGAAGGTGACCATCAGGTCCTTCCACTTCGCCAGCAGCACCGTCAGCGAGACAAAGCCGATGATCGCCAGTTGCAACGTGTCCTCGGGCGTGATGGCGAGAATGTTGCCCATGGTGATGGTCTGGATCGAGATAGACATCGGGTTGATCGATACGATGAACAGACCCAGCCCGAAGAACGAAGTGAAGATCAGCCCGATGATTACATCCACCTTCAGCCCGGACCGTTCGGACAGGAACAGCATCGCCCCCGCCGCCAGCCCGCCAGCCAGAAAGGCGCCCAGCGAGAAGGGCAGCCCAAGGATATAGGCCCCGGCCACCCCCGGCACCACCGAATGGGACAGCGCATCGCCGATCAGCGACCAGCCTTTGAGCATCAGATAGGCGGACAGAAAGGCACAGACTCCGCCGACCAGTGCCGACACCCACATGGCGTTGGTCATGTAGTTGTAGGCAAAGGGCTCGGCCAGGTACTCGATCATTCCTGAGGCTCCGCGCGCTGGGTTTTGTCGCCATATTGCACGAAGGGGCGTTCGTCATCGGACAGGATCGTGACCTGCCGCGCGTCTTCGTCGTCATGCAGCGTGTCGCCGCCCAGCGTGAAGTGGCGCAGCACGCCGCCGAACGCCTCTTCGAGGTTTTCGCGGGTAAAGGTTGTCTCGGTCGGGCCATAACCCAGCACGGTGCCTTTAACGAGCACAGTGCGGTCGCAGAATTCCGGCACCGAGCCCAGATTATGGGTCGAAACCAGCATCACCCGGCCCTCATCCCGCAGCTCTCGCAGCAGCGCGACGATCTGGTCCTCGGTTTTGACGTCAACCCCGGTAAAGGGTTCGTCCAGCAAGATCACCTGCCCGTCCTGCGCCAGCGCGCGGGCCAGAAAGACCCGCTTGCGCTGACCGCCCGACAGTTCACCGATCTGGCGGTGGCGGAATTCCTGCATGTTGACTCGGCGCAGCGCCTGATCAACGGCGTCATAATCGGCCTGTTTGGGCCGCCGCAGAAAGCCCATATGGCCGTAGCGACCCATCATCACCACATCTTCGACCAGAACCGGGAAGGCCCAGTCGACCTCCTCCGACTGCGGGACATAGGCGACGAGGTTCTTGCCAAGCGCCTGTTTCACCCCCATCCCGAGGATGCTGATCGCGCCCTGCGCGGCGGGCACAAAACCCATGATCGCCTTGAAAAGCGTCGATTTGCCCGCGCCGTTGACACCCACAAGCGCCGTTACCGTGCCGCGCGGAATCTCGAAACTGGCATTCCACAGCGCGGTGTGGCCATTACGGTAGGTGACCGTCACATCCTGTGCGCGGATGCCGCCGCCCGGCCCGCCGGTGTCTGACACATCTCTGGCTGGGCTATGATCATCGCGCATTTGGTATTCCTTCGTACCCAGCCTGGGTCAGTTCGTGGCAGCGGTCAGCCCTTGCGCCACGGTGCCAGAGGTGACTTTCAACAGGTCCAGATAGGTCGGTACTGCCCCTCCCGACTCACTCAGCGAGTCGACATGCAGCTCGCCTCCATAGGTAACGCCGGTTTCGCGCGCCACCTGCTTGGCCGGGGCGGTGTTGACGGTGCTTTCGCAGAACACCACCGGGATGTCATTGTCGCGCACCCCGTCGATCACCGCACGGACCTGTCGCGGTGTGCCAACCTGATCGGCGTTCATCGGCCAGAGATACAGCTCCTGCATCCCGAAATCGCGGGCCAGATAGCTGAACGCCCCTTCACAGGTGACCAGCCAGCGGCGGTCTTGCGGAATCTCGGCAATCGCATCGCGCAACGGCTCGATGGTGGCGTGCAGCTTGTCTTTGTAGGCGGCGGCATTGCTCGCGTAGATCTCGGCGTTCTCCGGGTCATGCTCGGCAAAAGCCCGTTCAATATTGTCGATGTAGATCAGGGCGTTATCCAGACCCATCCAAGCATGTGGGTTGGGTTTGCCTTCGTAATTTCCTGACGCAATCGGGATCGGATCGATTCCTTCGGTCAACGTGACAGACGGCACATCATCCAGATTGGACAGGAACTGTTCGAACCACAGTTCCAGATTCATGCCATTCCACAGGATCAGATCGGCATCCGAGGCACGCACGATATCCTGCGGGGTCGGCTCATAGCCGTGGATCTCCGCACCCGGCTTGGTGACAGAGACCACCTCGGCCGCTTCGCCCGCCACATTCGCGGCCATGTCGGCCAGAACGGTAAAGGTTGTCACCACCTTCATCTTGTCACCCGCCTGCGCGCCTGTCGCGAGGGTAATCGCAAGGGCAGCAGCAGAGGTGGTCTTGAACAGGGTCGTCAGCATCCGTGTCTCCTTGCAGAGCAGATAGGTCGCCCGCGTGTAAATGCAAATCACTCGCAACTGTCAAGGCTTTTGCGAATTACTCGCAATAAAGGCGATGGGCCGCCGCGCGGCACCCATCCTTTGGCCCGGATGTGGCCATTTTGTGCAGACAAAAAGAGAACTCTACAACAAAAGGTTGCACGACTCGGATGTCTCGTTCAAAATTGACGCTGGGTAAGCTGTTCTACGCGACCTCATCATTTCGACAAGTTTTGCAATGGGCCGACATCAGGAGGTCCCATGATCAGGATATTTTTGCTTGGCCAATTTGCGGTCACTGGAAAAGGGGGACGCAGCGCCGATCTGCACACCCGTCGGGGCACCGAATTGTTCACGTTTCTGGTTCTGGAATCCGGCCGTACCTTTCACCGGGCCCGCCTGGCCGAACAGTTCTGGGGCCATCTGCCCGAGACGCGCGGGCGCAAGGCGCTGAACACCGAGCTCTGGCGCATCACTGCTGCGCTGCGCGCCATCGGCATGGATGTTGCGACCTCGCTTGTCCGCACCCAGCACGAGGTCGGCTATACGCGCCAGCCCGACCATGAGGTCGATGTGGACCACCTGAACCAGGCGGCAGAGATCGTCGCCACCGAAAACCCCGAAACGGTGTCCGCCGCTGACCTTGACCGGATCGAGCGCGCGGTCGAAGCCTATCGCGGTGATCTGCTGGAATCGGTCTATTCCGACTGGTGCCTGCTCTGGCGAGAAAGCCTGCGCGCCAATTTCACCGAAGCGCTGGAGTTTCTGCTGCGCGCCGCGATGGGGCGACAGGACTGGGCCTCGGGCCTGCGTCACGGGCGCGTGCTGCTGGCGCTCGACCCGTTGTTGGAACATGTGCACCGGGCGCTGATGCGCTGCCATTATCATGCTGGGAACCGCCCGCTGGCGTTGCGCCAATACGCCCATTGCGAGCAGATCCTGCGCGAGGAACTGGGCGTCGCCCCGATGGACGAGACACGGCGGATTCAGGAAACCCTGCTGGCCGTCACGCCGCGTCCCAGCCGCGCCGCGGAACAGCGCGTGGTCGAAGCGCCGCCGCGTCAGGACGGTAGCCGCCGCAGCCCTGCGCAGAAGGTCGATCTGGCGCTTGCCAATATCAACACCGCGCGCGGCTGGCTCGAAGATGTCAGCCAACAATTGCGCGGCGGCCCTTCCGAACCCGCCTGAGCAAACCGCACGCTGACGCGCGCACGGGCCTCTTAAAACTGTCACATCGCCACGCCCGTCTGGCCTGTTGTCGCCTTGATTTTGGCGTAACCTTTTGTTTCGCCAAGCATACTCCTGTGATATCCCTGTGATCCTGCGGTGAGAACGCGGTGTCGCGCCCTGTGCAGACTGGCCTTGAACCCCTGCTCTGAGCCCGAGTCGCACGTGTCCCATGCCCGTCACACCCAGTCCCATCGTTTTGTCGTGATCTACCGGTGCGAACCCCGTGAGATCGCCGGTGCCGCAGAGGTCTGGCGGGGTTGGGTCGAACGCATTCCCGATCCCCGTCAGCGCGCCGAAGCCGGTCAGACCGAAGAGCGGCTTGGCTTTCACGAGTTGCAGGAGCTGCCCGCGCTCATCACCCGGCTGATGGACGAGGCCACCGCCCACGACAGGAGAACCCGCCCATGAATATCTCATC
The DNA here is from genome assembly GCF_041537905.1 of Ruegeria jejuensis. Taxonomy (NCBI): domain Bacteria; kingdom Pseudomonadati; phylum Pseudomonadota; class Alphaproteobacteria; order Rhodobacterales; family Roseobacteraceae; genus Ruegeria; species Ruegeria jejuensis. Next base: position 52,169 of record NZ_JBGRUO010000005.1, read on the forward strand.
CTCTCCGTCCCGGCCCATGCCTGTAACGCCGCGGATCAGTTCGGGCGCGCCGTCGGCGGCGATGCCTGTGACCGTGTCACCCTCGCGCCGGGAATTGCGGCGTGCCGACCCGTCGCTCTCGTTTCAGGTCAGCGCACCGGGGATGCGATTTTTTGACGTGATCGTCGCAACGGAACCGGCGCTGTTTGATCCCGCCGAGGCGCATCGCCGGACGCCGAAGAATTTCCGCTCGTCCCGGCAGGATTTTCAGGGCCTGCCCATCGAGATCGAGACCGGCTTTTACATGCTGCCCCGCGCCTTCATCCGCGATGTCATCAGTCAGGAACCGCGCCCGACCCGGTTGTTCTATCTGGCGGTGGGTTACAGCGACGAAACCGCGACGGACGGGATCTACTCACTGCCCCCCGACCGGTTTGCCGAGGCCCCGTTTGTCAGCCTCGCCGGCGATCTGAGTGCGGCAAGCCTGAGCCATGTGCTGGGCATGGCGGTGCATCGGCTGGGCTCGGTCGGGCCTGCGGGTCGGGTCATGGCGGTGACGCCAACCCCTGCGCAAACGCCGCTGCCCCGGATGATCGGAGGGTTGCCGGTGCAAGCCCCGAACCCGCAGATGCAGATGCCGGTTGCCTCGCCGCAACCTGTCAGCGCGCCTCCGACCGGGGCGATCAACGGCCCAAGCCAGGTTGCGCCGGGTGCTGTGAACGGTCCTGCGCCGGTCGCGCCACAGCCAGCCCGGGAAGCACCCGCGCAAAGCACCGCCCCGGTGGCCGCAGACCCGGCGCCCCAGAACGGTGCGCCAGCGCCTGAAATCGTTGCCCCTCAGCCGCAAACCGATGATTTCATTGATGATGACTATGCCTATGGGGCTGGGTCTGGCGTATCCGCCATGTTCCGCGACTATGACGCAAACACCCCGGAAGAGGCCCCGGTACCGCATTACGATGACGGCCTGGGGCCAATGAACGGGGCCGGTGCACCGCCGCCCGCAGCAACGCCGATCCCGCCGCTGGACGAAACGCCGCCACCCGCGCCTGCGACTGGAACCGATGCGCCGCCACCTGCCCCTATCCCGACGCAACCGACGCCCTCCGCCCCCTTGCCTGCGGCAGGTGGTGAGGGTTGGAAAGACGCGCTGGTCCAAACGGTTCTGGCCGAGGGTGCCGCGGGCCGCTACGAGGCGCTCAATCTCGACGGGGCCTTCCGAGGCCGTCTGGGCCAGACCCATCCTTACTACCAGCGCGCCCATGACGGGTTGTCGTTGGGGCCGCATCAGGCCGGGCAGGACAGCGGCGAGCTGGGTGAATTGCTGACGCTGATGCAGGCCGCCGACCCGGCCGGGTTCGCCGCCACATTCGGCCCCGCTGGCGATCAGCTGATCGCGGTTACCACCGCCTCGGGCCCACAGAGTGGTGATGCGCCGGACGGGCGCGGCGCGCGGGTGCAGCCGGTTGAGGGTCGCGATATCTGGGAAGACCCCTGGGTCGACCGCTTCCGCAAAGCGGCGCAACATCCGCCCTTCCAGGCGGCGATGCGCGCCCAGATCATCGCCCGGCGGCTGGAGCCGATGCTGCCGGTGGCCGACGCTCTGGGCATCGCGAACCGGCGCGGTCAGGCGATGCTGCTGACTCTGGCGATCCTGAGCGGTGTGCCACAGGCGACCACGCTCAGCCGCGCAGCGATCAACCCGTTCGACACGCCCGCCAAGCTGGCCGCCGCGTTGCAGGCGCTGGGGCATGACAGCCTGAACGCTTTCCAGACCGCGCAAGGCCTTGCACCCACCGAAACGCTCGATGATGTTAGCCATTTCGCGTTACTGACCGCGCTGCGCGGGCTTGGCCCCGAGGCGCCGGTGCAATTGCCCGACCCGGACTCCACCCTCGACACGCTGGTCACCTCGCTGGGGCCAGGTCCGCAAGGGGATGCGCTGCTGAAGCTGCGGGTCTCGCCCGCCTTGCGTGACAACGTCGCCACATCCGCACCGGGGGCGACCCATGTATGACCCCCACCAGCAGGCGCAGACGCCGTATCTGGACCGGCCCGCGATTGACGCAATGCTGGCGCAGAGCAAGGCCTGGCAGGACATGTCGCCCGCTGACCGCGATGAGATGTACGCGGCGATGTCCAAAGTGTTCGGCTATCTTGGTCAGAGCCCCGCTGCTGCTCCGGCCCGGCAAATGGCCCCGAATTTCAGCCAGATGCGCGGCGGTGGGGGTGGCGCGCAACCTCCCGCCCAGCAACCGCCGCCCGCTGCCAGCCCCCCCGCGCCCGGTGGGCCCGCAGGTGCGCAGGGCGGCAGCAACATCTTTCAGGATGCGGGGGACGCTACCCAGACCATGCTCGGCGCCATCGGCTTCCCGGATTTCTGCGCCTCGCTGATCCAGGGCACGTTCCAGGCCATCGTCGACAGCTCGATCCAGCAGATGGAGGCTTATTCCAACCTGCTGGCCGAGACCGCCAAGACCGTCGATGTGTTCATGGAGGACAATATCTCGGACGATATGGCCCGGGATCACCTGACCTCGAATTACGGTGATATCTTCCAGAAGGACATCACCTCGGGCCAGCCGCAGATGACGGTGAACACCCAGGCCGTGGGCGCGGGACAATTGCCGAGCTTCCTCAAGGATCTGGGCTTCGACAGCCCGATGGATCTGGACCAGAACGCGGTCGAGCAGGTGGTCGTGCCCCAGACCCGCAAGACCCTGGCCGAGATGCGGCACCAGTCGCTGGCGACCATGGTGATGATGGGGATCAACCGCATCGTGGTCTCGGATGGCGAGATCAATGCCAAGCTGGTCTTTCATATCGATGCCAGCCAGAGCACCTCGCTCACCTTTTCCGATTATAAGCCGACCAACTGGTCGCTGGCGGGGCAGTTGGGCTCGAACCAGTTCGCGGCAAGCGGCCTTCTGGTGAACACCACCAACATCAACGCCCAGTCCGAGATCAACATGAATGCCGATCTGACCGGTGAGGTGCGGGTGCGGTTCCGCTCGGATTACTTCCCGCTTGAACGCTTCGCCGACAGCGCCGCGATCCAGCTCATCAACCAGAACGCCCATGTGGCAACCCAACCGCAACAACCCGCCGAAGGCGCAACCCCGGGCCAGGGCGGCGAGACCCCGCCGCAACCGGGCGCCCCCCTGCCACCGCCGCCGCCCCTGCCGCCGATGGACAATAACGGAGGAGGCACATGATCCGCGCAACGCTCGCACAAACCCTGACCGCGCTGGCCGACGGCGCAACGCCCGAGCATCCCGGCCTGTATGTGACCGAGGCCGAGATTGATCTGCCGCTGCTCGTGTCGCTGGAACGTGGGGCTGATGGGCCGGTCTTTGTTGCCCACCCGCCATGGTCAGCCTTCCGCTCAGGGTTCGAGCCGATCGCGCATCGCGCGCGCATCACCATTCATGAGGCACCGCATGAGGCGCTGCCGGACACGACAACCCCAGCCACCGGACCAGACGAGGCGATGTGATGTCCCCCGCCGGCGGCTATCCGATTGAGGAGTTTCTTGAGGCGATCACCGCTCAGCTTGATCAGACGCAGGATGCGCTGCGGCTCAAGGCCGTCAACCGCCCCCTGACCTTCGCGCTGAAGGATTTCAACGTCGATCTCAAGGTGTTCGTCGAAATGGATCAGGCCGGACGGGTAACCTTCCGCCCCGCCGCCCCAAACGAAGAAGGAGCCAGCACGGTGAGCATCGGTTTCACCACCATAACGCGCCCGATGATCGAGGAGAACACGATCTCGATGGAAATGGCGAATGCGCCCACGTTGGACGAGCTTGGTTTGGCCCCCGACGAGCGGCGACAACTGGCGCGCGTTGGCGTGCGCAATGCCGCCCAACTGCGCAATCTGGAACGCAATGCGGGCGACGAGGGGTTGTCGCGCCACTCCGGCATCAATCTGGGCCGCATCCGGGGTGCGCTCAATCTGGCGCGCCCCCGATTGAGCGATGTGGTCGATCCTGAAAGCACGACACCAGAGGTGCCAGTTCCCGACGCAACAGCGCCGGATCTGCCAACCCCGGACCTCCCGCCGCAACCGGTGCGCCAACCTGCCCCCCCCCGGAGCAACGGCGCGATTCCGCCGCAGCCCGACCCGGCCCCGCCGCCGCAACCGGGTGGCCTCTGGCCGCCGCGCGGCCCGCTCTCTCCGGCTGCACCGCAGCAAGGGCCGAACAGTCCCGCGCCAACGCCCGAACAATCCTCATCTCCGATTTCAAACCCGATCGCGGACCGGCTGCGACAGCACCGCCGTAAGCTCGCAATCAAGCCCGATGCCCGCAATATCGAGCTGCGCGGCGCCAATCTGACCGATGGCGGTCGTCTGCCGGTGGCGCGGCTGGACGGGCAGAACCTGAACCTCTTGGCGGCCAAGCCTTCGTCTGTCTCTTTCGCCCTGCCGCAGGGCTGGGCCATGGGACCCGGCAGACTGATCGTCGAGATGCCCGATGGTGAGATGGAAGATTTCGACCTCAGCGGAGGGTCCGGCGTATGAGACGCAGTGGGCACCTCCAGCTCAAGCTGCGGCAAGGCGTCGAGACTCGCGCACCGGCCCATCTGGATGTGCTGGATGGAGCGCGCCGGGCGTCGGGATCGGTCGATGGCAGCGGCGATGTGGACCGCGCGATCCTGCGCCAGACCACCGGAATGCGCGCGCGCCGGGTGTTCCATGCGGGCACTCATGTGAACCGGATCGGCCAGCGGGACGCCGATTACAACGATCTGGAAACCCGGCTTGGCATGTCGCGGGTCCTGTGTATCGAACTGGCGGAACCGGCGCGCGCCAATGATGTGGTCAAGGCGCTGCGCGATGCCGATGCGGTGGATTGGGTCCGCGCCGAGCCGCTCTCAACGGTGCCGCCCATGCTCCAGGATCGCGACCACAATGCTGATCCTCGCGCCCCGTTCGATCATGTCGGGGCACTGGCGGCGCTTGCGATAGAACCGGGATCGCCCGCCATTGCCGTGGCGGTGATCGATACCGGCGTGGCACTGGAGCATGAAGAATTCAACGGCCGCCTTGTTGCTGGCTATGACACGGTCGATCTGGGTATGGGCCAGATCAGCGAAGGTGTGTCGCTGGTGGGTGACAGCCTGGGCCGCGATTTCTGCGCCCGCGACGAAACCGGCCATGGCAGCCATGTGGCAGGCATAATCGGTGCGCGCGGACTCTCGATGACCCATGGCGTCGGCGGGGCCTGTCGTATCGTGCCGGTGCGCGCGCTGGCGGCTGCGCAGGCGGGCGAAGGTCCGGTCTTCGGCGTCGGGGGGCTGTCGGACATTGATGCCGCCATCAAGGCCGCCGTCGATCTGGGCGCCAAAGTGTTGAACATGAGCTTTGGCACCGCGAGCGATGATCTCGATCCGCTCGCCCCACCGCCCCATACGGATGCCATCGCTTATGCCACCGCCCGCAATGCGATCCCGGTTGCTGCGATGGGCAATTCCGGATTGAGCGAGGAATACTTCCCCGCCGCCCTGCCGCAATGCATCGCGGTGGGGTCGATGGCGCTGGATGGCCGGGTTTCGGGCTTTTCCACAAAAGGCCCGCATATCGCACTCTGCGCGCCGGGCGAGGCGGTGCATTCCACCAAGCTGCATGGCTATGGCCGCTCGACCGGCACCAGCCACGCGGCACCTTTCGTTTCGGGCGCTGCCGCTCTGTTGGCGGCCCGGGCGCGCAGGCGCGGTCATGACCTGACCACCGAAGAGGCGCGCCAGGCGCTGTGTTATTCCGCCGAAAACCATGGCCGTCAGCCGGATGAGGATACCGGCTGGGGCATGCTGAACATTCCCGCCGCGCTGGCGCGGCTCGACGCAATACTACCGGCATATGAGGAGGTAAGCCCATGAGCTTTATCGACACCGTCGGCGAGGACGGGCTCGCCATTCTGTCGCGCTATGTGATGCAAGGCGCGGCCACTGAGGCCGAGACCAAGGCGCTCGCCGAGGTCGCCGAGGCCGCGTCAGACCATATGGATATCGACATGCTGGAGACGGTAACGCTCCAGCTGCGCAGCGCTCGCGAAGATCATACCAGCCTGCAAGCTGCCGAGGCCGCCTCGGCCCTGGTCGCGCGGGCCATCTGCATGGCCAAGCTCGCCAATGCAAACGGCGCAGTTGAAAAGGACAGCGCCAATTGGCTGTCGCGCAATGTCACTGCCGCTAGCGTGCATCAGGACCGGGTGCGCGGCATCTGGCGCGCCGCTGCCGGTCTGGGCGGCGATCTCGACAAGGACTTCTTCGAGCATGCGCTCGAATCCGCCCGAATGGGCAAAACCATCCAGCCTGCGCCGCGGGCAGACACCCAAACCCCCGGCGACACGGGAACGGAGGATAAAATGTTCGACCCAACACCCATTCGGGACGAGATTCTCGAAAAACTGGCCTTCAACCCGGCGGGCTTGCCACCCGCCCTGCGCGACAGCACCAATCAGCGGATTTACGTGGACGCCGTGGTCACCTCGGTCGCGCTGCTGGGGCATGGCCCCAATGACGGCGATGACGCGGCGGTCTGGTCTGCGGCCACAACAGCGCTGATGTTGCTCGACGGGCATTACAACCCGCAGGATTCCCGCTTTTTCGCCCATGCGCAAAAGGCGGTGGCCGAGTTGTCAGGCAGTGCCGAGGAATCCGGCACCGTTGCGATCGACAGCCACAAGAGCGGCGAGGTCGACAATGACGGCAACGAGCTGTTCCTGCAGATGACCGCGCCCGATCCTGAACAGACCCAGCGCATTGGGTATTTTGTCCGTACTTGGCAGATTATCCGCCGTAAACTGGCCAAGGGCGACAAGGCGTTTTTCCAATCGCTTGCCGTGGCCACCCGCAAGGCGGTCGACACCTATCCCGAACATCAGGGCGACATCACCCTGCTGACCCCCACCGTGGATGCCGCCTATAATGGCGATGTCGCCTCGGGCGGCTCAGGCGGCGGCGGCGTTGCCAATGTCGATCTGCCACCGCTCAATGATCCGGCAGGCTATAATGATGAGATCGAGCGCGAGAATATCCGCGCGGTCTCGACTATCTATGTCGGCTACCAGCTTGAGTTCGCCATCAAGGCCTGCGCGCGCATACTGGAGCTGTTTGTGGCCGGTCTGCTGCCGATACCGGCCTCTGATGGGTCCGCGCGGGTGCTGGACAACCTCTACTGGGATCAGGACGATCTGCTGGACGAAGCCGCACGGCGCTCGATCTACGCGCGCGTGTTGGGCGCGCCGGGGGGCGAGCTGGCCTTCGACATACAGCCCAATACCGAGTTCAACACGCTATTGATGCGTTCGGTTTCCGCGATCGCCGAATATGAGCGTCAGCGCAGCCTTGTCACCCAGTTCGACAATGCCGCACGCGGACGCCGGTTCCAACTGACCTCGGGCGAGTTCGTGCGCAAGGCGGTTCGCGATTTCGCCGCAAATGTTTCGCTGCGCGGCTGGGCGGGCACAGCCTTTACCGCCGAACGCATGGCGCATCAGATCAAGCAGGTGATGAAAGTGCTCGGCCTGCCTGCGGTGCGCACCGCCTTTGGCGTCACCACACCTTGGCAGGTGATCGAGCGGGTCAGCCAGCGCGAGTTCGGCATCACCGTGAACACCGTGCTGCACCGCACGCTGGCGGTGGAAACCCAGAGTATCATGTCGGTGATCGCCGAGAACCACACCGTCTGGTCGCAGGGCGCGGCAACGCCGCTCTTCTCGGACACCCAGGCCAATGATGGTGATCTGAGCTATGCCGACTCTGTCCGTCTGGTCAACGCGGCGCAGCATTTCCGCGCAGTGACCGGCATCGGCGATGGTCTGATCGACGAATATTCCGAACCGGTCGAAACCCACGCAGCCCCCAGCCTGCCTGATCTGGGCGGCATGAGCGGCATGGGAGGCGGTGCGATGCCCCCGGTTGATATGACCGGCGTCAACGCCTTGCGCGATCTGGTCAATAGCGGGCAGACGCCCAGCCCTGACCAGATCCTGTCCATGTTGCCGCGGCTCTGATCCGGGGCACCAGCCTGAAGGGAGGGTCCGATGACCTATCACACCCGCGCCGCCGATGCCGCCAAGAACGTGCTGCACACCGCCGCGCAACGCCTGATGACCGCCGATCCGACCTCGGACCGGCAGGTGGCGCGCGCACTTGACCGCTCGCTGGACTGGTCGCTGGGCGATCCGTCGCTGGGCGCTCAGGCCTCGCGCAGTTTTGAGCCCAGCTTTTTCGAGAACCAGTCTCGCGCACTGGCCTTTCAGGTCACGCCGACCGGACGCGGGATCGGCGCCGGAGATCAGCGCGAGATGACCAACGACACCGTGCGCTCGATGATCTACAGCCATTTCGGGCATGACCCGCTGCGCTGGTATGACCAGCGTTCGGAACCGGCACGCGCCCGCTATGGAGTCTCGGCCTCGGGCGGGGCGCATTACGCGCTGGGCGTCGATGGATCGGGCCTGCGTGAGGTACAGGCGGCCTTTGAGTGGGGACCGCAAACGCTTGATCTGCTGCCTGCGCCGGTGATGGCACTGGCGCAGACGGCATTGACCGCCCTGCCCGGTCTACGCCCCTTCGCCACCGTGATCCGCACTTCTGCAATGAGCGGCGGGCAACAAGCCTCTTTCGAAATTCCCGGCGAGACCTCGCTGGAGGCGTTCAAACCGCTGATGGAGGCGCTTGGCATGGGCCCCCGCCATGGCGGCTTCCAGACCCTGCTGGCCTTTGTGCTGGGGGCGCGGTTCAGCCTGCCTGAACGTGCAGCGACGTTGACCCTGCTCAACACACCCAAGGGACCGGAAATGCGGGTCGATGTGAATATCGACGCCCTGCCCGACACACCTGAGCAGCTCCTGCCGCTCTTGCGTCTGCCGCTGACCGAACGCCCGCAGAACCTGTCGGCGCTGGATAGCTGGATGACCGCGATGACGCCGGATGGTTATTACGGGCCGGGTTCGGTCACCGTGCTGTCGGTGCGCGTGCGCGCCGAAATGCCCGCGCGGCTGGCACTGTTCCTGCGCCCCATCGCTATGGAGACCGCCCCGGCGACAGCCCCCGAGGTACCGGCCCCGGTTCCCGCCCCGCCCCCGCCGGGCAATGGCGCGCCGGTTGCCGCGCAAGCCGGCTGGCCGCAACCCCGGCTCAACTGACGGAGGCCCGCCATGATGCACCCCGCCCCCAACCCGCCGCCACAGAATCCAGCACAGACCCCGGCAGGCCCGATGGACGACACGCTGAACCATGTGCGCCAGAACGTCCGCAACGTGCTGACCCGCTCGGCCGCCTTCCGCGCCCTGCCGCCCGAGAAGCAGCGCGAGGTGGCGCGCGATACGGTCAAGGTGGCCCGCTTCATCACCGATGCGGGTGGTGAGACCGCAGGCCTGCCGATGTCGGTCTTCATCGACAACCCCGCAGGCACCGCGCCCGCGCAAGCGCTCGCCGAACCCCCGCGCCCCGGCGCGCCCAACCAGGGCCAGCGCGGCTTCACCGGTGCCGGCGTCGATTTCCAGAATGCCGCCACCAAGAATGCCGGAACCGATCTGGCCAGCGTCATTGATGCCGTTGATTTTCCACAATTCTGCGCCTCGCTGATCGAAGGTGTCTTCAACGCGATCGTGCAGACCTCGATCCAGCAGATGGAGGCCTATGCCACCATGGTCGCCAATGTCTCGAAATCGGTCGACCAGTACATGCAGGACAATGTCTCGCAGGAACAGGCGATGGACCAGATGGTCTCGGGCAATTCCGACCTGTTCGAACAGGACTGGAGCGGTGACGCCCCCAGCATCGCACCGCGCTCGGATGCCAATGAGGACCAGATGGGCGGCTTTCTGCAAAGCCTCGGGCTGCCCTTTGATCTGGACCCCGGCGATGAAGAGGTGATGCAGCAACAGATCGTGCCCGCCGTGCGCAAAAACATGGCGATGGACCGCCAGAAGCTGCTGGCCACGATGGTGCTGATGGGCATCAACAGGATCGTGGTCACCGATGGCAAGATTCAGGCCAGCTGCATGTTCTCGATTGATGCAAGGGACGTGCTGCGCCGCAACCAGGAGATCGATACGAGCTTTGAGCAGACCTATAACAAGCGCCACAACAAGAAGAAGCGCGATGGTTGGTGGATCTTCGCCAAGAACCGGGAATCCGAACGCACGCGGCTGAACGTCAAGACCGATATCGACACCAACCAGACCGATGAAAGCGAAAGCAAGTCGACGCTTAAGGCCAAGCTGACCGGCAATGTCGATCTGCGCTTCAAGTCCGATTATTTCCCGCTGGAAAACATGATGGACATGCTGGGCACCAACGAAACGGTGATCACCCAGATCGCGCAGCAGCCCACACCGCAGCAACAGCAGTCAGGAGCGGCCCTGCCGCTGCCGCCCGCCCCGCCGCTGCCCCCGCCCCCCGCCGGTCTCGGAGGCTGAGCCATGCCCGACCCCGCCGCCACGCTCTCGCGCTCGCTGGACCATGTGGCCAGCCTGCTCGACCGCGCGCGTCCGGGGTTTCCGGCGACGGTGGCGATGGGGCTGGGCGGTGATCCGCTATTCATCGATCTGCCGGAATATCGCGGCGGTCTTGGCGGCCAGATCAGCGCCGAGGCGCTGCAGGTGGTGGCCGCGCTCTACTTCTCGGCTGAGATCGAGGGCACCTATCTGATGAGCGTGGCAGAGGAGCTGGCCGCAAACCGCTTTACCCTGAACCTGACTGACCGCGAGGCGGCTGAGCGGCTAGAGCATCTGGCTGATGCGATGCAGCAAGGCTGGGTGGGGCGTGATCTACGCAACCAGATCTTCGCGCGAGTGTTCGGCGTGGGTTATGCTGACCCCAATCTTGGAGACACTGCCGTCAATCGCGAGTTCGAGCCGCAACTGGCCCGGTTCTGCATCGCGCTCTTGCGGGCGGCGCAATCGTTGGGGGGCTATAGCCCTTCGACCGGAGCGGCAATGCGCGCAGGCGTGGCGGCGCAGTCGCTGCTGGGTGCGCTCAGTGGCCGCATGCAGGGCAATACGCTGATCGTGGCCGAGCGGTTGTCGCAGCAATTGCGGGTGGCGCTGGATGCGCTCAACCACCGGGCGCTGGCGACGCTATTCCGGGGCGCAAATGCCTGGGATGTGGTGCGCAATGTGCTGGGGCCGGACACACCCGATCTGGCCGGTCACATCAACCGCGCCCAGACCGGGCTGCGCCTGATCGGCTGGATGGCCGATCACCTGCCCGCCCTGCGCAGCGCCGACAGCCGCGCGATCGCCGCAACCATTGTCAGCGAACCACAGGCCGCTGGCTGGGCTGAACTCTGGCTCAACGCCGCCGGGATCGATCCTGCCCCGCAGCCGACCCATCAGAGCGCGCCGGGGTGGTTGCAATGACCCGCTTCAACAGCCTGCCCGCCCCCTATGATCGCGCGCCCTCGCCCGAGGGTATCCGGCCCGGAGCTGAAACCGTTTCACTGGTGCAGACCCAGATCGACGCGCTCTTGAACCGCACGCCCAGCTTTTATGCGCTCAGCGCCAAGGACCGTGACCGGATGCGCGGGCAGTTGACTAAAATCAGCGCCTATGCCGCCGAACTGGCGCGCGATGCCTGGGCGCAGACCCAGAAGCTCGGCCAGACGCCACTGGTGCGGCATGAGCGGACCTTTCGCCCGGTTGCGCAGGATCAGCCAGCCCCGCAGGCGCAACCTGTTGCCCGCACGCAGGCCGCCCGTGCCAACCTGCAGACATCGGCCACCGGCCGCGTCGCCGACATCACCCAGTCCACCTTGCGGGCCATCGCCTTTCCGACCTTCGTGGCGGACCTGATCAACGGCACGTTCGACGCCATCATCGGGGCCACGATCAAGCAGATGCAGGCCTTCATGGAACTGGTCGAGAATGTCTCGAAATCCGTGGCCGAGTTTACCCGCGACAACATCACCGACAATCAGGCGCGGGATTTTCTGGTGCAGTCCTACCCGGACCTGATGCAGATCGACACCTCCGAGGAAACCCCCCGTGTCGGGCTGACCGAAGCAGGCGAAGAGGCCGAAGGCAGTACGCTCGAAAGCATGCAGGGCCGCCTTGGCCTGCCCGACCCGGTGGCCTCGCTGGACGAGGAGACCATCGAGGAACAATTGGTGCCCGCCGCGCGGCGGAGGCTGGCGGAATCGCGGTTGCAGATGCTCAGTTCGATGGTGATGCTCGGCCTGCAACGCATCGTCATTCGCCACGGTCGGCTGCGCGCGACCATGGGGTTCCATATCGACGCCAGCGACCGCGCCCATGCAGAAGAGGCCTCGACCTTCGACTTCAGCCACCAGAACTCGGTCCAGGGCATGTTCTATGTGGCGTTTTCGGCGCGCACCTCGGTGGCTTATGTCAGTTCGCGGCAATCCGACAGCGACAGCGCCATCAATGTGCAGGCCGATCTAACTGGCGAGGTCGATCTGACGTTTGAGACCGATTACCTGCCGCTGAACCGTCTGGCCCGCGCCGAAAGCATCGAACGCATTCGCGGCAATACCCCCAACCCCGAGGCCAACCACCCGGTCAACGCCGCCGCAGGCATGACCCAGCGCAGCGCCAGTGGGCCCTCCGCGGCGCAAGTGGTCTCGGACCGGATGCAGGCCCATGCACAGGAACCCGCCCCGACCATCGCCGATGGCCTGATCGACGCTGCGGGGCAGGCCGGGCGCGCGGCAACCGGGGCGGTGGGCAGCGCCGTCGGTGGCGCGGTCGAGGGTGCAGGCGCCACAGTCACGGATGGAGGTGGCGGATGAGTGAGATGATGGCTCGACTTGATGACACCAACCCGCTACCCGGCCCGTTTGGCGCAAACACCGGCCCCGAGATGACGACCTCGCCCGCGGTGCAGGCGCTGGCCGCAGGCCAGGTCAAGGCGCTGCTGGAATCCGCGCCCGCCTTCTACCAGCTGCCCGCCGAAGCGCAGTCGAAGATGCGCGATGATCTGGAACGGATCACCACTTATACCGCCACACTGATTGAGGATGACTGGACCCAGTCCAGGAAGCTCGACCAGACCCCGGTGGTGCGCGAACAACGCGTGGTTGACGGCACCATGACGGCCCCAGCCCGCGCGCAAGCCGAAGGGTTTCAGCCTAATCAGGAGGGCGGCTTTACCCCGGTGGCAGCCTCAAATGTGGCCCGCATCACCGAGGACACCTTGAATGCCATCGCCTTCCCAACCTTTGTCGCGGACCTGATCAAGGGCACCTTTCAAGCCATTGTCGACAGTTCGATCCAGCAGATGGAGGCCTATGCCGAGCTGCTGTCCAACGTCGCCAAGACCGTGCAGCAATTCGAGGCTGACAACATCACCGACAACAACGCCCGCGACTGGCTGGCGGGGGCCTATCCGCAGGTGATCCGGCTGGATACCTCCTCGGGTCAGCCGCGCCTTGTCCCGCAGCAGGGCGCGGATGACGCGCAGCAGCCCAATTTCCAGGGCGACCTGAACCTGGGCGAAGCGGTCACCAGCGTAGACGAGGAAAGCATTGAGACCCTCCTTGTTCCCGCTGCCCGCCGCAAGATCGCGCAATCGCGCCAGCAGACCCTGGCCACCATGGTGTTGATGGGCATGAACCGCATTGTCATCACGCGCGGCCGGATCAAGGCTGCCATGGGGTTCCGCATCGACACCACCGACACCTCGCGCGCGGAATCGGCGCAGAAATTCGACTCCAAGACCGAAGCATCCGCCCGCTATGGCTGGTTCCTGTCGCCAGTCAAAGCCTCAATGAAAACCACCGTCAGCTATGTCTCAAGTTCCAAGAAATCATCTGAATCCGAGATCGACGTCTCGGCCGATCTGACCGGCGAAGTCGATCTGCGGTTCAAGTCCGACTACTTCCCGCTGGAACGGTTCGCCGACACCGCCGTGATCGCGCAGATCCAGCAGAACACCCCGAACCCGGGCGCAAACAAGCCCATCACCGGCGCACCCGGAGGGCAGCAACAGCAATGACCCTTTGCGCCGGACATAACCCTTCATTCTCGATCCCAGAAAGGACATGCCATGGCCATGCCGCTTGATTACGCCCGTGCCCGCCCCTTTGCCGCCGTCAATCCGATCATTGACGCCACCAATCCCTGGGACGCGATCCGGCAGATCGCCAGCTTTGCCGCGCGGCATCAGAATTTCCGTGTCGGCGTGCAGAACACCGGCTATTTCCCGTTCTCGGCCATCTGCAAGCTGGTGATGACCCGGCCCTCGGGTACCTATGGCGGAACCGGATTCTACATCGCTCCCGACCTGATCCTGACCGCCGGGCATAACCTCTTTGGCAACGCTCCCGGCACCTCGACGCTGGAAGAGGCCACATCGGTGTCGATCCGCCCCGGTCAGCAAAGCAATTCCAACATCCCGCACCGGTTCAGCGTGCAGGCGCAGGACTGGACGATCCACCCCACTTGGCGTAGCTCGGGCGCCAGCGATCGGACCCATGACATGGCGGTGATCCGGGTCACCCAGGGCCCACCCAATGGTGAGCATTTTCGCCTGATCAACTATTCCCCCTCGCCAGAGGCACCGATCGCAGTCTGCGGCTATGGCGGGCAGGATGTGGCCAGCGACCGCCAGCATCTGGATATCGACCGGGTGCGCCGCCTGACGGGCGGGGGTGAGATCGTCGAGTACAACTTGCAGACCCGTAAGGGCAATTCCGGCTCACCGGTCTTTGCCCATTTCAACGATGACAGCTCTGGCGGCGATCTGCCCGAGGCGATCCCGGTAATGGGCGTGCACGTGGCACGGGGCCTGAGCGGGGACAGCCACCACAATCGCGGTGTGCTGCTGACGCCGGACAAGATCGACTGGGCGCGCGGTGGCGGCATCATGTCGGTGGCGCAAAGCCTGTCGCGCCCCGCCGCCGTTGGAGGCTTGCCGCTGATGACGCGCTCGCGCGCCTCGGTGGGCGGCCTCCCTTTGATGCCTGCCCAGCCGATGCCAGTGGCCATGCCCACCCCGGCGCCCGCGCTGCCGCAGGACCCCGCAGGCGGCGCAGGTCCGACCCGCACCGACATCCCAGTCAGCACCCAAAGCTATTATGCCCGCCCCTTGGCGCGCAGCTTCATCGTCGCCAACACCAGCCGGGGCATGAGCGTGTCCCGCCGCACCTTCGGGCATGACACCCACGACATCTCGGGCACTACGGTGCTGGAGGTTTCGGTGCCCAACATGCCCGATGGCGGCTCGGTCCGCTGGAACATCCCCGACGCCGATGACCGCACCCGTGTCTTGTTCGAGGTAGGTTCCGGCACCGCGCAAAGCGCCAGCGGTACCCGCGTCACGCTGCGTTCGCTGGCGCCGGGCGTGGCGCATGTGGATTGCATGGTCAAGGATTCCTCGGGCACCACTATCGAATCCAACAAATACTTGGTCAGTTCACCGCATTTCGTGAAGATCGTCTTTGACGCCAATGTCGATACCTTCCTCGACGGTCTCGGATTACGCAGCCGCCGCGCCGCGCTGATCGACGAGATGCGCGAAGTGATGCAGCTGCTCTATGAGGATACCAATATCCGCCTGATCTTTCCGGGGGAAAGCCTGCCCGCGCATCTGGTGGTGGGTGCAAATGCCGGGTTCCCGGGCGGAGAGGCGGTCGCGGCCTCGGTCTCGATTGCCAATGTCGACGCGCAGGTGGGCGCCAACGACCCTGAAGAGAGCCACGACACCGGCACGCAGACCGCCTTTGGCACCAGCACACTGGGCCGTAATCATCAGCCGGGCGATCTGCCTGCGCCGCTGAACCTGCACAATGTGGCGTCGGTTCTGCTGGGCCATATGCGGGTGATCGACGAGGTCGAAACGGTAGAGGATACGCTTGCCGGTGGCAGCCAAAGCTCTGCCAATCTGGATCTGGCGGCGCAAATGTATGGCCGCCTACTGGGCGAAACCACCTCGCATGAAGTCGGGCATTTCCCGCATGGCAGCTTCATTGTTCATGGCGGTTCGCTGATGCAGAGCGGCAGCGACCGGAGCTTTGCCGAACGCACCGGCATGGCGCCGGGCTCGGGCAGTGCGATCCTGACCGATAATGGCCGCACCAACATCAACCGTCTCAGCGACGCCAATCGCCGCGCCATCGAGAATGTGCTTCCGATCGACCCGCCGCTTGATATCGCCGGGGAACGGTCGCGTGGACGTGTCGGCAGCTTCAGCATGGGCCGCGCCTTCTCGGACAACACCGTGCATCTACCCGGTGCGACGGTTTTGGAGGGATGGCAGGCCGAGGTGCTGATCTTTGCCATCGATAACGCCATCCGCGCGGCGGCGGGCGCGATCAACCCGGCCACCTATCTGGCGGCGGCTTTCGTCGATTTCGATATGATTCTGACAATCTGCGACCGGCTGGATGTCACGATCGGCTTTGGCGGCGGGGTTGGCGCGGGTCTTGGGGATGGCTCAACTGCCGGGGCGGGCATCGTGTTTGCGCCGGGCCGTCGCATCGGGTTCTACGGGGCGCTGTCCGAGGTCACCGGCTGGGTTGCCTCTGCCGGGGTGAACGGCCAGTTCACCGTGGTGGGCGGCGGGCCGGAAAACTTCGGCGGCACCAGCTATACCTATGGGGTCACCGTGGAAACCATCGGCTGGTTCGACGACGGGCTGGTGGGGATGCCAGTTGGCGCGCATGTGATCACCAACACGCAGGATCAGCCCATCGGCGTGACCTTAGAAATCGGCCTCAGTGCAGGGGTGCCAACGCTATCTCTGATCGAGGCGACTGCCCAGATGGTGCACACCCGCACCACAATTGCTACCCAGCAGGGTTTGGTGCGGCCCTACTCCACCGGCGCCACTGATCCTAAAGGGAACATGAAGGCGGCGGCGATTGCCGAAGCGATCCGCAAAGGGGCCTCGCCCGAAGCGGCGGCGCGCTTTGTCGATCAGCTTTTTACCTAGCGGCTTCGCCCGCGCCTGTATCCGGTCAGGGCCGCACCCTGACCGTCGCGGGTGACGGTGCCGAAGCCGGTCCCGCTGGCAATATCGTGGTGCTGGACGAGATCCGCAGCTTTGCCGCTGATAAGGGGCTTTTTCAGTTGCCCCGCGTCGCAAACGGCGAAGAGGTGTTCGAGGTCGACATCCCCGAGGGCCTACAGCTGAGCCTGATCGATCTGGCAACGCCCGAGGCCTCGCTCGCCGCAGGGGCCGAACTGGAGGCGCGACCGGAACGCGGGACAACCGGGCGGCTGCGGCTGGTGGTGCGCTGGGCACACCCGGTGCCTGCGGGAAATGTCAGCTTCCGGCTGCGGGTCCATGCTTCACCCGACGGCACCCCGCCGCCGGTGATCACGCCGTTGACCGAGCCCAACTCGCACACCCGAATGCGAACGCTGATCGAACAGGACGCCCCGGTTGATCTGGCCATTGATGGCCCCGTCGCAGAGGCCTTTCGTACACAGATCATCGAGCGCGGAGGCCAGTTCATCGGGGCCGAATCCCAAAGCCATCTGGCCCGTCCGTTCGAAGGTCTTACGGCGGGGTCCATCGTTCTCATCGTGCTCGGAGTGCTTGCCGCAATCTGCATTGTACTGGGTTTCGCCACCTTCGGCGCTGTGCTGATCGTCGCTATGCAGAAGGGTTATAACATCGAAAATGCTGGCTATAAGGTGGCCGTAGGTGAAGGTGCCAGCCGACAGGAACATGAAATGGTGTTCAACATCCGAAAACCGGAGTGAGAGCTCTCGAAAAACGGGAAAAGTCCTGCGTGGTGCATCACGCAGGACTTTTTATTTAGATATATATTGGAGTCAGAATATCAAAACATCATCGTCAAAGTTATACAATCCCAACAATTCAACGCTTCCTTGCGCGTCGCCGGACGAGGTCAGCAACGTACCCCTGTCGGTCTCGGCAACCACGATCTCGTTTGTGCCCACGAACTCCAACTCATCCATGCCCGCCTTGAATTGCAACACCGTGTCATCGCCAAACGCGCCCGCAAAGACAAAGCTGTCGCGGCTGCCGCCGCCCGATAGCAGATCGTCGCCAGCGCCACCTTCGATAACGTCGCAACCGAGTCCGGCAAAGATGATATCGTCGCCTTCGCCACCCAGGATCGTGTCCCTGCCCCGGCCCCCGCTGAGCGTGTCATCCCCGTTGCCGCCCTCGATCAGGTCACGCCCGCGACCACCAAAGATCACGTCGTTGCCATCTTGGCCAAACAGCTGATCCCGGCCCTTGAACCCGATGATGATATCGCTGCGCCCGGTCCCTTCGATCACATCCTTGCCTCTGCCGCCCAGCAGAAGCTCGCCGGGATCGTTGGGGTCTTCGATCAGGAAACTGGCGACAACCGGTTCGTGATCAGAGGCGAAATTGGTGAAATCCGTGTTCACGTGGACCACATCCACCTCGACCTCATCCAGCAGACGGTCGGTGACGAAGATATGGTCTAGCGCCTGGCTGTTGCCCTGGAAGTTGAAGGTATAGGCCTCATCTCCCTCAAGCTGGGTGATCAGATTGGTCAGCACCTTCTCATCGCCGACGCCGGGCAGGTCCTCGGCCAGTTCATCTGTGAACTCGAACGTGTTGAGATCGCCCAGAACCGTCACCCGCGCATCCGGGTCCGAGGCCAGCAGACCGTCCACCACTTCGTTCAGCGCCAGTGCCTGCGCCTCGCGTTCGTCTTCGCCCGCCTGCACGAAGGGTTGCGGTCCGCCAAAGACCGGGGTCGAGCCGAAGCGGGATGAGAAGTGGTTGTTGATCAGCGTCACCTCCTGCCCGTTGAACTGGAACACGCCAAGCAGCGGATCGCGGCTGCCGTCAAACGCGTCCGGATTGCTCACACCCAGCCCGGCCAACACATCCGATTCCAGCGTGACGAACTCCTTCGCCTCAACCCGGTCAGGATTGTAGAGGAAAGCATTGCGGATATTGCCGCCCGGCACACCGCCATTTTCGCCATCTTCGTCCACCAGCGCGCTGACGAATTCATAGCGCGGACCACCCGCAGCCTCGATCGCGTCAACGATGGCCAGCAGCGTTTCCTCGGCGCTCAGCGTGCCGTCATCGGCGACGCCGCTGTCATCCTGCACCTCTTGCAGGGCAAGGATGTCGGGCGCGCCAAGATTGGTGACGATCTGTCCCGCCAGCTGCGCGATCTGATCCGCATCGCCATCCGCCTCGGCGGCCGTGACGTTGAGGATGTTGTAGGTGGCCACCGTCAACCGGTCGTCACCGCCCGCGATATCGGTCACTTCGGCGGTGTTCCCCGTCGGTGTTTCCACCTCGAACGCCTCGGTCACCCTGATCTCGAAGTTGCCGAAGCCATAGTCCACGACCCCGGTAATGTTCGACAGGTCATCACCCAGATTGATGGC
Source organism: Ruegeria jejuensis (assembly GCF_041537905.1). Classification (NCBI taxonomy): domain Bacteria; kingdom Pseudomonadati; phylum Pseudomonadota; class Alphaproteobacteria; order Rhodobacterales; family Roseobacteraceae; genus Ruegeria; species Ruegeria jejuensis. The sequence continues at coordinate 71,472 of NZ_JBGRUO010000005.1, forward strand.
TGGTCCATCGAAGCCGTCCGGCAGCAGATCACCGTCATATTGAATCTGAATGCGCTCGGGGTTCAGATCGCCGGTCCCGTCCGCATCAGCATTGATGTTCAGACCGCCGCGATCATTCAGGCCGCCACTGGGCGAGGTCACGCCTGCGCCGTCATCGGCGGCGACCCAGGTCTCTCCGAACCGGTTGGTCGCGGAAATAGCGGTCGGATTGTCCACCGTAACCAGCATTCCCTCAAGGCTTTCGTAGAAATCGATGCCATCGGTTTCAGGGTTGAACGTGCCGGGATCGTCCTGCAGGTTCACCGGCAGTTCCCCCTCCGAGATCACCACCTCGGTCGGTGGGGTTCGGCCAGCGGCGCCAAGAATCGTCGCCGCGGGCAGGGCGTTGCCGCTGCTGGTCACCTCGATCTCGACATTCGAGAGCTGCGTGGTCGACAGGTTGGCACTGCCCGCTCCGCCTGGAATGAACTCGCTGACCGTGCCGTTCAGCTCGACCGCGTCCCCGACGGAGACAAGATCGCTCGCGCCGTTCCCGGTGAAAACAAAGATCGCATCCGAGGTCGCAGCATCCCCGTCGCCCTCGGGGTCTTGCAGATAGAAACCGGCACGATCCACGGCGGTGACGATACCCGAGGTGCGGACCTCCTGCCCGTCAAACGCCGAGACATGGCCAGCCCCCTGGATTTCAGGGATGGTCAGATGCAGGGCTGCCAGCGACTCTTGTGTGTCCATGGCGGTGAGGCTCTGTTGCGGGTCGGTCATCTTGATGCTCCCAATAGCTGTTGGTTTCATTGCGGTTCTCCCGCAACCAAAGGGGGTCAATGAGGAATGCTACCGCTCGCTTAACGCGTATATCAAGCGCTTCGCGGGACGGCGCGCGCTCGACCTCTGCGCGGGTAAGCGGCAACTGGGCAGGCAAGCCAAAAAACCGCAAATGCTGCAGCACTATTACCGCCTGCGACATCAACTAAGATGCTCAAACCCATCGGCGCAAACTCGCCGCTTGCCGTTCATGTATCGGCCAGCAAGCGGGAATTGACGCGAATCGTGTTGGAATTGTGCCAGCCCCGACGCTCTTTTTGCCGGGTTGGTGCAGTATTGTTATATTTTTACAATTGGTTAAAGGGTTTCTCAAAGGCCGATGCAGACCAACTTTCCCGGTCCATTTCTGTTTCTGTTCCTAACCCGCAACCAAAGGCGGAAGAGGCGCTCAAACTCTCGGCCTCGGGCGATGCCGTGACCGCGGACATCTCGGAGACGCGGCGAAGGGGTCGAACTTTCGCCCGATGTGGTCGCCGAGACGGTCGTGCTGGAGCGCACGCTGACCCCTTTGGCACGCACGGCCGTTGGTGAGCTGACGGACCTCTTCCAGGTCGTTTCCGAAGATGCAGAGGAGAATATCGAAGATTTCCGGCCCAACTAACCGCCGCTGGTGCTGGGCGAAGGCGATTGCGCCTCGGAATACTGCACCGAAGGCGGCACCGTCTCGCGCCGCCGCTTCTCGGTGCTCTACCGGCTGACCGATCCGCTGGTGGGGCCTGCAAATCTGACCCGTGACCGGGTGGTGAACGGCGTCACCTTCCCCAGCACCGTGCCGGGCAGCGCTTTTCAGAACAGCGATGGGGACTGGAATTTCCGTGATCGGGTTTCAATCGAGGACCCCATTGATATCGAGGATTTCTTCGAAGATCTCGAAGCGCGCCCGACGCAAGTGCCCAAAGCCTCCAGCCTGTCGCTGGGCTATGTCGCCAAGATGCGCACCACGGCGGTGCATGCCGGGCTGTCGCTGGGGCGGCTGATCTATTCGCTATCGCTGGCACCGGGTGAGGAACCGCGCATCGAGGTATCAAAACAGCGCGAGACCCTCACCGTGCGCGAACGCGAAAGCCTGAGCTTCAGCGAGGAGCAGGAATTTGAGGAAAGCCGTGACACCTCACTCGATTCCATCTTCGACACCGCGTTGAGCGAGTTGATCCAGGGATCATCACGTTTCAACACCAACAACAGCTCAAGTTCCAAAGGGTTTTCAGGGGGCGTAGGGGGAGGCATTGGCGGGCTGTTCGGCGGCATCGCGGGCGGGGCGGGCTGGACCAAGGGGTCGACCAGTTCCAGCTCCAGCGGCTCGTCCTCGGCTTCGCAGAACACCTCGCGGTCCTTCCTGTCGGACACACATGAGGCGTTCTCGTCCTCGCTGGAACGCTCGGCTTCGGTCAAGCGGCGGTCCAGCCGGACCAGCGTGCGTACCGCTACCGCCACCGACCGGCGCACCGCATCGACGAAGTTTGTGGCCAACCGCAACCATTGCCACGCCATGACCATGCAATGGTTCGAGGTGCTGCGCGACTTCTCGATCGAAACACGGATCGAAGGGGTGCAACTGGTCTGTTCCGAGACGAGTTGCTGAACCGTGAAATCTTCTACTCGCTCAGAGAAGCCCAGATCATCATCGAAGGATGGAGGAAACACTACAACACGAAACGGCCCCACAGTGCTCTGGGCTACCGCCCGCCCGCACCAGAAACCATCGCCCAGATGGACCAGAGGCCAGTCATGCACTAACAATCAGATCGGACCAATCGGATCAGGCTAGCCAGGATACCGGAAGGCTGGTGAACCGCGAAAGGAAGCTCGCTCATGGCCCATCAAGATCATTCCGCCGCAGGGCACCACCATCATCACCACGCCGCCAACGAGAAAAAAGTTGCACTGGCGGCGGTTCTGACCGGCCTTTTCATGGTTGTGGAACTGGTGGGCGGGCTGATCTCGGGTTCGTTGGCGCTGATCGCGGATGCCGGGCATATGCTGACCGATTTCGGTGCGATGATCCTGGCTTGGACGGCCTTCCGGCTGGCCCGCCGCCCCGCCGATTGGAAACGAACCTACGGGTTCGACCGGTTCTCGGTTCTGGCAGCTTTTGTAAACGGGCTCGCACTGTTCCTCATCGCGATCTGGATCAGTTGGGAGGCTTGGGGCCGCCTGTCAGACCCAAGCCCGGTCATGGGCAACGTGATGATGTGGGTGGCGCTGGCAGGGCTGGTGGTGAATATCGGGGTGTTCATCATCCTGACGCGCGGCAGTGGCGAAAACCTCAATATCCGCGCCGCCGTTCTGCATGTGATCGGCGATCTGTTGGGCTCGTTGGCCGCCCTGATCGCCTCGATCGTGATCATCTTTACCGGCTGGACTCCAATCGATCCGATCCTGTCAGTCTTTGTGGCGCTGATCATTCTGCGCGCCGCCTGGTCGGTGGTCCGCGACAGCGCCCATATCCTTCTCGAAGGCGCACCAGCGGGCTTTGACCGGGACTCGGTGACCCGACAGATGCAGGACGAGGTGCCCGGCGTCGCCAAAGTGGGGCATTTCCACGCCTGGTCGATCACCCAGGAACGCAGCATGGCAACGCTGGAGCTGACAGTCGACGCAACCGCCGATGCCCAAGACGTCAAGACCCGGGTCAAGGCCTGGCTGAACGAGCAGCACGGGATCGGCCATGTGACGGTCGAGCTTTGCCGCTGACCCCAGTCACCCCCCCAGATGGGTTTCCAACATCAGAATCCAGGCGATCGTGATCCCGGTCGAGACCAGCCCGATGGGCAGCACATCCTTCATGAACTGGGTAAATGTGACTTCCTCGGCGCCCATCCGGTCAGCCATTTGCAGCACGATCACGTTGCTCGCCGCGCTGATGATGAAGACATTGCCCGCCAGGGTCGACACACCCGCAAGCATCATCAGGTTGGGCACCTCGAAGGAGGGCAGCAGCTTCAGATACATGTCCACCAGCGGCACGTTCGAAAAGACCTGACTGCCGAAGAAACTGATCCCGGCGGTGACCATCGGCTCGTTCATATGCTGACGCTCCTCGCCCAGCATCGCCTGCAGCGAGCCTGAATCCAGCAGCGCGCCCGTCACGATGAACATCGAGACGAAAAACACCAGCGTCGGCCAGTCAAGCCGCAGGAATGTCCGCATCCGCGCCCCGTCAAACAGATAGACCGGCAGGCAGGCAATGGCCGCCGCCACACCCAGCGGATAGCCGAGCTTCGAACCGGTCGCCGCCAGCACGCTTTCCACCGTGACCAGCACCACCAGAACCGCAATCGCCAGCAGGACCGGCCATTGCGTGCCCTCCTGCCCTTCTAGTTCCTCGGTTCCGGCCTCAGGCGTGGTCACCACCATGCGCCAGGACAGCCACAGCGCACTACCGCCCAGGCAGATCAGCGTAGGCACGATCAGCCATATCAGGAAAGTGACCATGGGGGCCGGCACGTGGCCACTGGCCGCAATCAGCAGGTTCTGTGGATTACCGATCGGGGTGGCCATGCTGCCAACGGTGACCGCCACACAAAGCGCCACTAGAAAGGTGCGCTGATCCGCTCCGGTCTGATGCGCCAACATCAGTGCAATCGGGGTGCCGATGATGGCGGCTGCGTCATTGGTCAGCACGGCGGCCACCAGCGCAAAAAGCAGCATGAAGGCCACCAGCGACACGCCGGGCGTTCGCCAACCCACCATCCATCCGGCGATCCGGTGCGAGATGCCGTTTTCATAAAGCGCCCGCCCGATGGAAAACACCGAGAACAGGTACAGCATGACATTCCAGTCAATCGCCTTGAGCGCGGCCTGCGGGGTGATCGTCATGGTTGCCAGCAACACCACCGCCCCGGCCGTCATCACATGCCAGATTTTGAGAAACGACGGCAGCCATTCGCGAATGGCGATCAGGGTGAAGACGGCGATTGAAACCCCAAGGCTAAATGACACAGGCATTCTCCGGTATTGACTGAGTGATCTAAGGGTGGTGCGGTTTACGGGCTCTCCGTGCTGTCGGCGTCGACCAGATCACGGCGGGCATGTTCGGCGGTTTCGGGCATCAGGAATGCAAAGATGAGCGCGCCCAGAATCGCCACGCCTGCAAGGAAATAAAACGCCATGTCATAGCTGGCGACCTGCACGATCTCTTCGGCGATCAGATTGCTGGCCGAGGCGCCGACGCCCACCAGCGTGGCCAGGGCGCCCTGTGCGACGTTGAACCGTCCGGTGCCCTTGGTGACATCCGAGACGATCAACAGGAACAGCACCGCAAAGATCCCGTTGGCCACCCCGTCCAGCGACTGGATCGCGACCAGCGCCACTGAATTGTCGGTCAGCGTATACAGCAGCGCCCGGATCGGCAGGATTGAAAACGCCATCAGGAACAGCGGCTTACGGCCCCAGCTATCGGCGGTCTTGCCGCAGAGGATGGCCATGGCGATCATGATGAACTGGGCCGAGATGATGCAGGCCGAGGTAAAGGCGATGCCAGATTTGGTATCGCCTCCGCTTGCCACTTTCTGGCTGACCAGCGGCAACATGCTGGCATTGGCGAAGTGAAACAGGATGATCGAGGCGCCAAAGATGATCAGGCGCTTCTCGCTCAGGATGGTGGCAAAGCCGCTGGGCTGCTCCTGGCCCGCGCTGTCTTCGGCAACCCCGCCGCGCGCCGCCTCATGGTCGATCTGAGTGGGTTTGATCATCGTGGTGCAAAAGATCATGCCGACGCACATGACCGAGATCAGGATGAACACACCGTCCACAAACCCCGCCAGAGCCAGCCCCGCCGCGATGGCGGCAGCCACCACATTACCCGCATGGTTCCAGGCCTGGTTGGCGCTGGTCTGCCGCGTGAAGGCTTGGCGCCCGACAACCCCAAGGGTGATCGCGGCAATCAACGGACCCAGAAAGGCCAGCGCGACCCCCATCGTCGCCTGCGCCCCGTAGATGGCGTATTGCGAATCCGTCACTACCAACGTCAGTGCGGCAATCCCAACTGCAGTGATACAGGCCACCATCAGCCCGCGCTTGGCACTGGTCCAGTCGATCAACGCCCCGGCGGGCGTCTGCGCGATCACCGTCACGATGGACCCGAGCGCCAGAGCAAAGCCGATGCTTTGCGGCGACCAGTGCAGCTGCGCCAACAGATAAATCGCCAGATAAGGCCCGAACCCTGCTGTGACGTCGCCCGCAAAGAAGTTGATCCCCAACAAGGGCCGGTTAAGCGGTGCGGTTGCGCCCTGCCCCGTTTGCGTATCGCTCGTCACCGTCTGTTCCTGCGCACTGCAAACGCCTCCGGCTGGGATTAGTGCCCGCGCGGTGCAAAGCTGCGCCCACGGTGCACATTTCAAGGCACTGTGGCGCGCAACGGATCAATAAACAACCGCGTTTCTGCGCGGAAAGCGCGAATGTACCTTGTCTGCACATCCCAAAGCCGAGTCAAACAGGTCTGCTACGGGTTGCCTATAAGACAGATCAGGCGCGATCCTCAAGGATCAGATCGCTGGCCTTTTCACCGATCATGATCGCCGGGGCGTTGGTGTTGCCGCTGACGATCTCGGGCATGATCGAGCAATCCGCGACCCGCAATCCACGAATGCCGTGAACCCGCAGCCGCGAGTCCACCACCGTGTTCGGCCCCTGCCCCATCTTACAAGTGCCGGTGGGATGATAGATGGACGAGGAATGGCTGCGCGCCCAGTCCAGCGTGCCCTCGTAATCATCCAGCGCCAGGTCTTTGGTCGGGCGGAACTCTTCCGAGATCTTGGACTTCAACGGCGCTTCGCGCGCGATCAAGCGTGCGATCTTGACCCCTTCGACGATGGTCCTGCAATCTAGATCCGTCGCCAGATAGTTGGGGTGGATTTTCGGATAACTGCGCGGATCGGGGCCATCCAGTATGATCTCGCCCCGGCTTTCGGGCCGCAACTGGCAAACTGACATGGTGAATGCCGAGAAAGGATGCACTCCTTCGCCAGGGCTGTCGGCGGACCAGGGCTGTACGTGGAACTGGATGTCGGGCGTATTCACATGTGGGCCGGTTTTCATGAAACCCACCGCAAGGCTGGCGGCCATGGTCATCGGGCCGGCCCGGAACAGCGCGTATTTCACTGCGATCTTGGCCTGATTAATCAGGCTGCGCACCTCGTCATTCAAGGTGGGTTCATTGCATTTGAACACCAGACGCGCCTGCAGGTGGTCCTGCATGTTCTTGCCCACGGCTGGCAGATCAGCCACCACCTCGATGCCGTTCTCTTTTAGTTGCTCAGCCTCCCCGATGCCCGACAGCATCAGGATCTGCGGCGAGTTGATCGCGCCCGAGGACAACACGATCTCGCGCGTCGCCGTCACCTCACATTCCTGTCCCGACTTGTCGAGATAGCGGATAGCGGTGGCGCACCCAGCCTCGATGATCACGCGCTGAACCAATGCGTTTGTGATGATCTGCAGATTGGGGCGTTTGCGCGCCGGATTCAGAAACGCCACCGCTGAACTGCAGCGGCGACCGTTGCGGGTGGTCAACTGGAAATAGCCCACGCCCTCTTGCGTTGCGCCGTTATAGTCCGAGTTGAACGGATAGCCCGCCTTCTGCGCCGCCGCGACCCAGGCATCGCAGATCGGGCGCTGCAGGCGCATGTTCGACACGGATAACTCGCCATCGGTGCCGTGGAAGTCATCGGCGCCGCGTTCCTGGTTCTCCGACCGTTTGAAAAGCGGCAGCACATCGTCCCAGCCCCAGCCCTCATTGCCCATCTGCCGCCAGCGATCGTAATCCTCTTTCTGGCCGCGCACGTAGAGCAACCCGTTCAGCGAGGATGATCCGCCCAGCACCTTGCCACGCGGCCAGTCGAGGGCGCGCCCGTTCAGGCCTTTGTCCTTTTCGGTCCGGTAACACCAGTCCACCGACGGGTTATGCATGGTTTTGAAATACCCGACCGGAACGTGAATCCACGGATTCCAGTCACGTGGCCCGGCCTCAAGCAGAATCACGCGATTTGCCGGGTCCTTGCTCAGGCGATTCGCCAGGACGCAGCCAGCGGAGCCCCCTCCAACCACGATGTAATCAGCTTGTTGTGTCTGCATTTTTTGGCCCTCCGCCAGATCGGAACTGGTCTCGTGCAGGTTTTCCCTTGCGTCATTATCTTTATTTAACTAAAAATGATACCACAAGTCTCATTAATGGGAATTGTGTACCACGGGAGGAAGAAACCATGAAAGTAGCTGACAAGCTCAGCAGAATATCGCGGCGTGACCTTTTCAAGCTGTCGGGGCAGTACGGCCTGTCCTCGACGCTGCTGGCTGCGGGGTCCATGGGCGGTCTCGCATCGCTGCCATCGCTCGCGGCCGCTGCCGAATCGACCTATGAAAAGCGATTCGCGAAAGAGCCCAAACACACGCTGAAATTCGGCGCGTCGGGCTTCAACGCCCGCAACCTGCTGATCGAACGCGCCGGCGCATTGGAATTTGCCCGCGACCTGGAATCGCGCACCGACGGAGAGATCCGGGTCGAATTCATCGGCGACAACCAGATTTGCGGCCAGCTGTCCTGCGTCGAGAAGACCCAGAACGGCATCGTCGACATCTATGCCGCATCGACCCAGAACTCGGCCGGTGGCGCGCCTTATCTGAACGTGCTCGATTATGCCTACGTGTTCCCGGGCCGCGCGTCGCAGTATCACTTCCTCTACAGCCCGGAATCGAACGCGATCCTGCGTGAGCCTCTGGAGAAACGCCACGGTCTGAAATTCCTGTTCAGCCACTGCGAATTGCGCGGGCTGCAGATGGGTCAGTCTTTTGCCGACAAGCCCACCGTCACCAAGCTGGAGGAACTCTTCGGTACCAAGAACCGTGTCACGGGCACCCAGCTGGGCCGCATCGCGATGCAGCTCTTGCAGCTGAACCCGGTACCGGTGGCCTGGGAAGAAACGCTCGACGGCCTCAAGACCGGTCTCATCGATGGCGCCGAAACATGGGCGTCGGCGGTGGCTTATGCCAACATGGCACCGGTTGTGACGCAGTCAGTCGACCTGCGGTTCTTCTGCGGGACCGAGCATACCTCAATGTCGGCCAAGGTGTTCGACAGCCTGGGTGGCGATCTGCAGGATGCGGTTCTGGAATCGTCCTATCTTGCGCAGGTTCATGTGCAGGCGGCGAACGAGGCAGCACTGGTCAAGACCGTCGGATTCTCTGATCCGCAACTGCCCGACACGATCTTTGCCGAAAATGATGTACGCAACGCGTTCCTTTCGGACGAACAGATCAAGCTGGCCGAAGAAATGTGCTCGCCCGAATACCAGCCCGAGCCATGGGCACAGTGGCGCGAGCGGATCAACAAGTGGGCCGGTGGTATCGACACCTATACCGAGCTGCATCGCATCGCCCGCGAGGTGCCTGCCGATATGAAGCCGGAAAACGTCGAGCCCCGCCGCTGGTGGAAAGCCTAAAAGCACGGATCGGGCGGCGGGTTTGTCCCGCCGCCGTTCACGTCCCGCATATTCCTAAATACGCTATTGTCGGTCTCGGGGAGGAGACAGATCATGACGACTATTGTCGGCGAAATCTCGGAGATCTTCAGCGCGGTTCTATCCAACGACGCCTGGATGATAAGTGAATCGCTCAAGACCAACGCGGCTTGGGTGGTTGGTGCCTTCGCTACGTTCTTGGGCGGTGCACTCTTTCTGCTGCTCTATAAATATATCCCATGGGTCGAACGCAATCTGGAAGCCACAGTCATGGTGTCGACCTATCTGCTGATCGGCGCCATCATCTTTGTCGAGGTGTTCCGGCGGTTCATTCTGAACGTCCAGGCGCCCTGGTCGACCACGCTGCCCCCCTTCCTGTTCCTGATCATGACCTGGGCGGGCTGTGCTTACAACGTCAAGCTCCGGACCCATCTCGCCTTTGCCGAATTCCGCAGCAACATGCCCAGGCCGCTTCAGTTTCTGTGCTTGTCTGTGGATGCGGTGCTGTGGCTCGGGTTTTCCTGGATCGTTGTCGTCACCTCAACGCAGGTTGCGGCCAACTCGGCGGCGAATTTCCAGATCCTGCTGGGCACTGACAACGTGCTGCAATGGTGGTTCCTGGTCTCGGTCCCGCTCAGTTTCATCCTGATTGCCGCGCGCGCCATGGAGAACTGGCTGACCGACCTGCAAAACTTGCGCTCCGGCCAGCCGTTGATTGCCCCTGTCGCCATCGGCGCGGATTGAGGAGAAGACCATGACTGACGGAAACTGGATTACATTGATTTCGGTTGGGGTCACCTTCCTGTTCATGCTGGGCGTCCCGGTGTTTCTGGTGATCGGATATTGGGTGATCGGGATGAGCTTCGTGCTTGGGCTGCCCCTCATCAATACCGGGGCCGCGCTGGCGGATGTGTTCACTGACGGGTTTGCCCTTTTGGCGATGCCGCTTTTCATTCTGACCGGTGACCTGATCAACCGCTCCGGCATTGCCCGCAGGCTCAGCGATTTCGCTTATTCCTGCTTGGGCTGGCTTCGCGGTGGTCTGGCCATGGCAAGCCTGGGGGCCTGCGGTCTGTTTGCAGCCATTTCGGGCTCGAACTCGGCCACAACGGCCACCATCGGGTCGATGCTGCATCCCGAGATGGTGAAGGGCGGTTATGACGAACGCTTCTCAGCGGCCACCGCTGCTGCGGGCGGCACCGTCGGGATCATCATCCCGCCCTCGATCATCTTCATCGTCTACGGTTTCCTTTTGAACCTGCCGATTTCCGAGCTTTTCGTGGCAGGCATCATCCCCGGTGCAATGATGGTTGGAGCCATGATGCTCGTCGCGTTTGTTATCTGCACCAAGAACGGCTGGGGTTATCTGATCAAGCTGCAATTCGGTCGCGTTTTTAAGACCGCGGTCGGTGCATGGCTTGGATTTTTTGCCATCGGACTGGTGCTGTGGGGTATCTATACCGGTAAGTTCTCGCCCACCGAAGCCGCGGGCGTTACCGTGGGCTTCTGTATTATTGTGGGGTTCCTCAGCCTTCCGATCTACAAGCTGATGGGTTCGCCCTCGGAGGATCGCGATTTCAGCGAGCGGGGCATCTCGGAATATCTGGTAGTTAAAGGTTTCGGCCCGCTGGAGTTGCCTTCGATCACCATGCGTTCGGCGCAGATCGCGGGCATTCTTGCGCCACTCATCGCGGTGTCGGTGGTGATGCAGCAGATTCTTTCGGTGCTGGGCGCTCAGCAGTTCATCGGCGACTTCGTGCGCGGCATGGGCGGCTACTACGCGGTGCTGTTCACCTCGATGGCGATCGTGTTTGTCGCGGGCATGGTGCTGGAAAGCCTGCCGGTGACGATCATCCTCGCCCCCATTCTGGCGCCGATCGCCCATTCGGTGGGGGTCGAGCCGGTGCAATTCGGGGTGATCTTCCTGGTTGGCGCGTCGATTGGTTTCATTACGCCACCCTATGGACTTAACCTTTATGTCGCATCCGGGGTGACGGGCGTTCCCTATTTCCGCTTGTTGCGCTACACGGTGCCCTATCTGTTTGCCCTGCTGTCGGTCTGGATCATCGTCGCGCTGACACCTATCCTGTCGACGATCCTGATCCCATCGGGCTAAGACGAGGTATGTGAGCCAAACAAGTGGACGGCGTATTGGATACTGGCGGTAAAGACGGGGCAATTCCCACGAATCTGCGGCTGCTCTTGGTGCTTGAGGCGATGGCCGAGGCCGGAGTTCCTGTTACACCAACGGAGGTGAATCAGCGCCTCGGACTGCCAAAGCCCACGATCCACCGGTTGTTCACAACGCTGGAACAAGAGGGTTTCATCCAACGCGAGATTGACGGTCGGGGGTATTCCCCCGGCCTTCGTTTGCGCCGGATGTCCACCGGCATCCTGTCTTCACTACGGATTAGGACCGCGCGGCTGGCCATTCTCAACCAATTGGCCGACAAGATCGGCGAGACCTGCAACATCGCGATCCCGGATCGTGATGCGATGGTCTATCTCGACCGGGTCGAAACCAAATGGCCACTGCGCATCCAGCTTCCCGTGGGCACGCGCGTGCCGTTCTACTGCACCGCCAGTGGCAAGATGTATCTCAGCAGCCTCGACCGTCGGCATTTGCGCAGCTACGCCATGTCCGCCGATCTGGAAGCCAGAACAGCACTGACTGTCACAGACCCTGAGCAGCTGATAGCTGAGGTCCTCGAAATCCGCGAACGTGGCTATTCCACCGACAATAGCGAGTTCATGGACGGCATGATTGCCGTTGCCGTGCCCATCCACGAAGGTAATGGAAGGTTGGTCTCGACGCTGTCGGTGCATGCGCCCGAGCAGCGCCTTAGCCTGACTGACGCCGTCGCGCATGTCGAACAGCTGAAATCGGCGGCACTGAAACTGTCAAGCCTGCTGAGCGAAGGCTGAAGCACCAGCCCCCAGCACCGCTGCCGCTAGCTGAACATGTCTGCGGTGATCGCGTCATACCAGCTTTCGGATTCCTCGAATGTTGCCTTGCGGATGTCGATGGTCTCGCCGGTCTGGCTGATGAAGCCGTCCACACGGGCGATTTTTTCCTCGGTCGGCTCATAGGTTGCGCCCACCTTCACTCCGTCGTTTTCGGCAATCAGGGACCAGCAGGTATTGGCGAATTTGGCCGGAAAGACCCGTGATCCGGTCAGTGCACCACGTACCGCGTTGGCGCAAACCTTGGCTTGCGAATTGGCCGAAAAGCCCGATTTGGGCATATCGCCTTGCTGGCTCGCATCGCCCAGCACATAGATATCGGGGTCGGCTTTCGAAGACATGTCTGCCGCGTTCACAGGCGCCCAGTTGCCCTCGCTCACCCCGGCCAGCTCCGCGATCCGCCCCGCCTTCATCGCTGGGATCACGTTGCAGGCGTCAACCTTGGTCTCTTCGCCGTCAATCGTCAGCACCATGCGGTCGGGATCGACCGAGACCACACCACCGCCGAAATCCTCACCGATCCAGTCGATCATACCGGGGTAATGATTGGTCCAGCCTTCCTCGAACAGCGCCATTTTCGAGAATTTCGGTTTGGGATCGGCGATGAGGATCTTGGCCGTGGGGTTGGATGCCTTCAGCACATGGGCCACCATCGAGACCCTCTCATACGGCCCCGGCGGGCAGCGATAGGGGTTGGGCGGTGCGACCATGGCATAGGTCCCGCCCTCGGGCATCGCCGCGATCTGCGCCTTGAGCAGCTCCGATTGCGATCCGGCCTTGTAGGCATGGGGCATCTTGTTCTGGGCCGAGACATCCCAGCCGGGCACCGAGCCCTCGACGAAGTCAATGCCGGGCGCCAGGATCAGCTTGTCATAGGGCAAAACCGCCCCGCCCGCGAGGGTGACGGTCTTGGCGGCGCCATCGACGCCCACGGCCCAGTCATGCACCACGTTGATCCCATGATTGGCGGCCAGCGTGCCATAGGTGTGGCCGATATCGTCGATCGTCTTCAACCCGCCCAGATAGAGGTTGGAAAAGAAGCAGCTGAAATAGGTGCGCGAGGGTTCGACCAATGTCACGTCAATCGCGCCATCACTATCCTTGGCGATATAGCGCGCTGCGGTGGCGCCTCCTGCCCCGCCGCCGATCACCAACACCCGAGGTTTTCCGCTGCCTTCGGCCAGTACATAGGGCGCAGACAGCGCACCTGTCGCAGCCGCACTTGCGCCCAGAAAACTCCTGCGATTCAATGCCATGCCGTATCCTCCCGTATGGTCCCCTCAGTCGAGGGTATTGAAATAGGCGGCCAGTGCCGCGATCTCTTCGGCGCTCAGGCGGCCCGCCAGCATCTGCATGATGGGATGCACCCGCCGGTTCTGTTTATAGGCATGCATGGCCACCACGATATCCTCGGTATCGCGGCCCGCGATCCTTGGAATGCCGCCCTCTGCACCTTGCGCGCTGTGACAGGTCACGCATTCCCCCGACAGGTATTCTCCCCACGCGACATCACCCTTGATCGCGAGGATTTCGGGCGGCAGTTCCTCTGCAAACGCCATGGGCAGTGGCAGCGCAACCGCAACAGCTATGATGACCAACCCGCGTCTGAACATCCCCGTTCCACAGCAAACCTGCACCCACTGTCCCCAATTCACAGCGCTTCCTGAACCGACACCTTGGTCGCGCCTCAGATCACCGAGATCGCCCGGCTGTCGGAATAAATCGCCCCATCATCGTCGTGCCACGCAAAGGTGAACACGCCGGGTCCCGGCACACGGGCCTGAAACTCGAAAAACGGATTGGTCGAGATACCGGGCCCGATCTCAAGATCGACAACCGTTTCACCCTCGAAGGTGCAGTGAAACCGATGGATGATGGAGCGCGGGATCGGCGCGCCCTGCGCATCCAGCCGCTGCCCGGATTCCATCCGATGCGTGATCAGCGTCTTGATTGTTACAACCTCGCCTGCCCCGACCTGTTTGGGCAGTTTGACCCGCGTTTTCACGCCTGCCGCCATGTTCACCTCCTCCGATCAGGCGCAGCCGCCGACAACAACAGAGACCGACCGCGTGTCCTGCGCAACGGTCCCGTCCGGCATCCGCGCCAGTGCCAGAACATCCTGCGTTTGCGCCAGCCGCATTCGGGTGGCCAGTTTTTGCGACCCCGCCAATGGCCCGAAGCGTATTTTCAGAACCGGGACAACCGGGTTGCCCGGCGCGATCAACATGGCCTCTTCGGCCCCGGTGGCCTCGAATGCGACCGGCACCCGGTAGCCGTCCTCCGCCAGATCCGGCAAGCTCAGCGACACGCCGCCCTCTGCAATCGGGGTGCCTTGGGTAAAGGCGGCGATGACCTCGTCCAGCGTTGCGTCCTGCTGCATCACAAGCAGCTGCTGCGCGCGCGCCGGTACGGTCAGAGCAACCAATGCCCCGACACTCACCCGCATCACATCGCGCCGCCGCAATGGCATGGCCGTTCCTCCGATCCTCTCACCTGGCAGCAGTCTAACCGGCCCGGTGCCATGGAAAGGCATAACAAATCGGTGAGGGTTCGTATACTTAAGTCGCGGCCTCGCCACACGCTGCGCGGTTGAGAAACCGGGGCCGAGCGGGCAAGCTGGCCAAAACTGGATAATCCGGCGGAGCAAAACGTGCCTGACGCGCAAACTGCGGATGAGACAAAACAGGGCCTTAGCGTGCACGACCTGAGCTTTCGCTACGGGTCGAAAGTGGCGCTGGACGCGATCTCTTTCGAGGTGGCACCGGGCCGATTCTGCGCGTTGCTCGGGCCAAACGGGGCGGGCAAATCCACGCTGGTGTCGCTGCTGACCCATCTGCTTGTTGCACCGCAGGGGGATATTCGCATCGCCGGGCATGATCTGCGGCAACATCCAAGACGCGCGCTGGGTGATCTTGGCGTGGTGTTTCAGCAACCTACGCTCGATCTGAGCCTGACGGTGCGCCAGAACATGGCCTATTTCGCGGCTTTGCATGGTCTGCCCCGACAGCAGACACAGGCGCGCATTGATGCCGCACTCGACCGGCTGGGGATGCGGGAACGGGCGGGCGAGAAGGTCCGGGCACTCAATGGCGGTCACCGGCGCCGGATGGAACTGGCCCGCGCGCTGTTGCATGAGCCAAAGGTGTTGTTGCTGGACGAACCCACCGTTGGGCTTGATGCCGCAACCCGCCAGTCGATCACCGATCATGTGCATGATCTGGCCAATCAGGGGCTTTGCGTGCTCTGGGCCACCCATCTGACGGACGAGGTGCGCGACGCCGATCAGCTGCTTGTCCTGCATCGTGGTCAAATCCTCGCGGCGGGCCAAACCGGCGATCTGCGAGGAGGCCGAACGCTGTCGGACTGGTTCCTGTCGCAAACCGAGGTGCCCGCATGAGTGGTTTCTGGGGCGTCGCCCGCGCGATCATGGGGCGTGAGTTTCTGCGCTTCATCCATCAGCGCGAGCGGTTCATCGCGGCCCTTGTGCGGCCCATGGTGTGGCTTTTGATCTTTGCCGCTGGCTTTCGCGCCGCGCTTGGCCTGTCGATCATCCCGCCCTACCAGACCTATATCACTTACGAGACCTATATCGTGCCGGGCCTCTGCGCGATGGTTCTGCTGTTCAACGGCATGCAAAGCTCTCTTAGCCTTGTTTATGACCGCGAGATGGGCTCGATGCGGCTGTTGCTGACCAGCCCGTTTCCACGCTGGTGGCTCTTGTTCTGCCGCCTGCTGGGCTCGACCGCGATCTCGATCCTGCAGGTCTATACCTTTCTGGCGCTGGCCGGGCTTTTCGGCATCACCATGCCGCCACTTGGCTATGTGACGGTGCTGCCCGGGCTGGTTCTGGGCGGGCTGATGCTGGGCGCGCTTGGGTTTGTTTTGTCAAGCTTAATCAAGCAGTTAGAAAACTTCGCGGGTGTGATGAATTTTGTCATCTTCCCGATGTTCTTTCTATCCTCGGCGCTGTATCCGCTGTGGAAAATGGCTGAAAGCTCGCCGCTCCTGCGTGATATCTGCGCGCTAAACCCGTTTACCCATGTGGTCGAGCTGATCCGCTTTCTGCTTTATCTGCAGATCAACTGGATGGCGCTCTTGTGGGTCGTGACCTGCACGATCATCCTCTGCGCCGCTGCCGTCTGGGGCTATGATCCCGCGCGCGGGTTGATGAAGCGGAAGACCTGAGCGCGATGCAGGGCGATAGCTCAGAAACACCCAAACGCGCCGTGTCGCTCAAGGCGCGGCTGGGCCTCGGCGCGCTGGTGCTGGGCCTCGGGACATTGCTGATCGCCGCCATTCTCTATCTTGGCATGCAGACCGTCGCCAGCCGGTTGGAAACAGCGCTGGCCTCTGAAACCCGGATGGCACGCTACGCGGCCCTGTCCACGCAGGCGGCGACCTTTCTGGTGATCGCCACCGAGTCGATACAAACCGACCAACCGCCGGACATTCGTGTCGACCGGTTGGCCCCCGTCAGTGATCGAATACGCGCCACCTTCGGGCAATTGCGCCAGGATGTGGAACAGGCCGTGGCCGCCGTCAGCACGCTCGGCATCGACGAGCAGTCCCGTTATGGCACGCAATCGCTGGGCCTTGCCCGGATGGAGGCACTGCTGGACAACACCCTGCGTGGGCTTGCCAGCGACGAGAGCGACCGTGCGCGCCTGCGGGCCCATATCGATGCCTTTGCCTCGGGCTTTGACCCGCTGCTCAGCCAGGCGGTGAATACCGAAATGCTGTTTCGCAACACGATCCTGTCAGGGATAGAAGAGCTGCGCCGCACATTGACCTGGGCCGCTCTGGGATTTGCGGGTCTGGCGATTCTGTCCACCGGCTGGTTCTATTTCGGTTTGATCCGCCCACAATTCAGGCGGCTGGACCGGCTGCATGACGCGGCCCTTCAGATCGGGCAGGCCGATTTCACCGTCGCGCTGCCGGCAACGCGCAATGATGAGATCGGGCGCCTTTATCATGAGACAAACCGCATGGCCGGCGCGCTGCTGGACCGGCAAGCGGAGGTCGAGGCCGAATGGGCGCGGTTGAACGAAACCATCGCCCAACGCACCGAGGAGTTACGCACAGCAAACACGACGCTTGCCAAGATTGACGAAAACCGCCGCCGCTTCTTTGCCGATGTCAGCCACGAGCTGCGCACCCCCCTCACCGTGATCATGATGGAGGCGCAGATTGGGCGACAGGACGCCCGAAACGCCTCGGACGCGTTTTCCACCATCGAAACCAGCGCCGCCAAGCTGAACCGACGGATCGACGATCTGCTCCGGGTGGCGCGCTCTGATAGCGGGCAACTGGCGCTGGAACCCGAGACCTTGGCGCTGCGCGATCTGATCGGCGCGGTGACCGAGGAGGTGCAGGCCGAGATCGACAATGCGGGGATGCACCTGACCGTTGAGGGTATTCCCGAGATCACAGTGCTCTGCGATCCGAACTGGATTCGGCAGGTTCTGGCCAGCTTGATCCGCAACACCATTCGCCATGCGCGCGATGGCGTCGAGGTCGCGCTCAATGCGCGGCGAAACGAAAGCATGATCGAAATATCCCTGACAGATAATGGCCCGGGCATACCGGCAATCGATCAGGACACGATCTTTGAGCGTTTTGTTCAGGGCGGTGCTGGCAATACGCAAGGCTTTGGCGTCGGGCTTGCACTGGCCCGCTGGGTGGTCGAAGCGCATAAAGGCAGCATCGCGCTCACCAGTCCGGTGCCGCGTGACAGGGCTCTGGGCAGCGCAGCCGGGACAAATGTCGCCCTTCGCTTACCCCTTGCAGAGGCCTAGACTGAGGATATGACAACCCGGTTGCTGATTATCGATGACGACCCAAAGATCACCTCGGCGCTGGTGCGGGGGCTGACCCTGCATGGCTATGAGGCAGAGGCGGAGAACCGCGCCGACAGGGCGCTGGAACGGCTGAAACGCGAGGAGTTTGCCGGGGCTATCGTGGATGTGATGCTGGGGGCCGATAGCGGTATCGACCTGGTCAGGGCGGCCCGTGCCAGCGGCGTTGCGCTGCCCATCCTGATGCTCTCGGCGCTCTCGGATGTCGAAGACCGCGCTGCGGGTCTGGAGGCGGGCGCGGATGATTATGTGGTCAAACCCTTCAGTTTCGACGAGCTGGTCGCGCGGCTGCGAGTGCAGGAACAGCGCGCCCAGTCGCAACGCCCCGACCCAGCGCGTCTTGTTCCCGGTTCCAGAACCGTCAGCACGGGCGAGGCAAGCGTCACGCTCACCGAACGTGAGTTTGCGTTGCTGGCGCTTTTGACCAGCAAGGCCGGTCAGCCGATCTCGCGCGGCGACATCTTCGACACGCTCTGGCTGGGCGAGGGCTCCAGTAACGAAAATGTGGTCGATGTCTATATCGGCTATCTGCGCAAGAAACTCTCAGTAGATGATTTTGGCTTTGAAATCAAAACGCTGCGCAACAAAGGCTTCTGTCTTGAGGGCCGCGCGCCGGTTCACGATGCCGGTTGAATGCAGACCAAAGTCTAGGCCGCTCTTATAAATTAAGATTCGCGTGAAAACCCGATAGCTGCCAGTCTGATCCGGAGATTTATGTCACTGAGGAGGAAACGAAAATGGCATGGACCAAGCCCATCATCCGCGAAATCGAGTGCGGTATGGAAATCAACATGTATGGCCCCGACAGCGATGAAGAGCGCGAAGGCCTGATCTGATCGCAGTTGCAGCGCCAAGTCTGACATGACCTTGCGCGCACGCATACTTGGGGCCGCTGCCGGTGGTGGATTGCCCCAATGGAATTGCGGTTGCGACAATTGCAACTTGGCGCGGGCCGGGCAAATTCCGGCCCAGACCCAATCGTCACTCGCAGTTACTGTGGACGGCCTTCACTGGGCCATCATGAACGCGTCTCCGGATATCCGTATCCAGTTGTCGCAGGCCCCCTCTCTCTTTCCATCTGGCTTGCGGCAGCTTCCCCTGTGGTCCGTGCTGGTCACCAATGGTGATATCGACCATGTGGCGGGGTTGTTAACGCTTCGGGAAATGCAGGCTTTCAAGCTGTTTGCGACGGCGGGCATCCATGAGGTGCTGGCCCAGAACCCGATATTTGAGGCCTTGAACAGCGCGGTTGTGGATCGGGTGTCGATCGCCCTGGACCAGCCGTTCGAGTTGGTGCCCGGTCTGACAGCGACCCTGTTCCCGGTTCCCGGCAAGGTGCCGCTTTATCTGGAGGGCGAGACCGTGCAGACCGATATGATCGGCGAACAGACGGTTGGTGTCGCGCTGCAATCGCAGGACAGCACGGCCTACTACATTCCCGGATGTGCCACCCTGACACCGGAGTTGCGGGACCGCCTTGAGGGGGCAGACCTTCTGTTCTTCGATGGCACCCTTTGGACAGATGATGAGATGGCGCGCGCCGGGTTGAGCCAGAAGACCGGCAAGCGCATGGGGCATATGTCGATGGACGGCCCCGATGGATCGATCGCGGCGTTTGCAGATATTGACATCGCGCGGAAGGTTTTTGTGCACATGAACAACACCAACCCCGTTCTGCGACCCGATAGCGACGAGGGCGCACAGGCCCGCGCCGCAGGGTGGACCATCGGGCAGGACGGAATGGAGATCACGCTATGACCCAAGCCTCGACTCCGAGCCGCGATGCATTCGAAGCAAGACTGCGCCAGATCGGCGCGGAACGCTATCACGACCTGCACCCGTTCCATCACCGGCTGCATGGTGGCGACTGCTCTCCGGATGAGGTCCGCGCCTGGGTCATCAACCGCTACTACTACCAGCACTCGATCCCGATGAAGGACGCCGCCTTCATGTCGCGGGTCGAGGATCCGGCGCTGCGCCGTCAATGGCGCTCGCGCATCGAAGACCATGATGGCACCACCGAAAACGAAGGTGGCATCCGCCGCTGGCTGCGCCTGGCCGAGGCGGTGGGGCTTGACCCCGACTATGTCGCCTCCTGCGAAGGGGTGCTGCCCGCGACCAGATTTGCCGTCGACGCCTATGTTCGTTTTGTACGGGAAAAGACCCTGCTGGAGGCCGTGGCCGCCTCACTAACCGAGCTTTTCGCCCCCAAGATCCACGCCAACCGCATCGAAGGTTTGCTGCAGCACTACGATTTTGCCGATGACAGCTCGCTTTCCTATTTCAGAACCCGCCTGAAAGAAGCGCCCAAGGACGTGGCCTTTGGGCTGGCCTGGGTGCTGGATCATGCCGACACCGCCGAAAAACAGGATGCCGCCGCAAAGGCGCTGATCTTTAAGACCGATATCCTGTGGTCACAGCTCGATGCGCTTTGGGGGGCCTATGTGGAACCCGCGCGCATCCCGCCGGGCGCATGGCAGCCGGGGACCGGTCTGCTGATGCGGCAGGCATCGTGATGCTGGCGCAAGAGGTTCCCGCCCTGCCCCGTGGCGTGCGTCTGCACTATGACAAGGTGCGCGAGAAATGGGTTCTGCTGGCGCCGGAACGCGCCGTGACGCTGGACCAGATCGGCCACGCGATCCTAAGCGAGGTCGACGGCGCGCGCAGCTTCGGGCAGATCACTCGCGCGCTGTCTGAGAAATACGACGCCCCCGCCGATCAGATCGCCGAGGACAGTTCCGGCTTTCTCGATGCCCTGCGCAACCGGCGGTTTCTGGATGTGACCGAATGAGTGAAATTGCCTCACCGATTGCGATGCTGGCCGAACTGACCCATCGCTGCCCGCTCTCCTGCCCCTATTGTTCGAACCCGATCGAGATGGCTTTGCAGGAAAGCGAGTTGGACACTGACACCTGGGTCCGGGTGTTCCAGGAGGCTGCCGCGCTCGGCGTCTTGCAGCTGCACCTGTCGGGCGGCGAGCCCGCCTCGCGCCGCGATCTCGTGGCGCTGGTGCAGGCGGCGCGCGATGCGGGGCTTTATACCAACCTGATCACCTCTGCCATTGGCCTGACCGAACGGCGGCTGACCGAATTGGACGCGGCGGGGCTCGATCACGTGCAATTGTCCTTGCAGGGAACAGATGCCGAGATGGCCGACCGCGTCGGCGGCTATCGCGGCGGCTTCAAGCGCAAGATGCAGACTGTGGAATGGATCAACCGGATCGGCTTTCCACTGACCCTGAATTTCGTCCTGCACCGACATAATGCCCATCAATTGGAGCGCGCGCTGGAGATGGCGCTGGAGATGGACGCGCGACGGATCGAGGTAGCGACCGTTCAGTTCCACGGTTGGGCGCTCAAAAACCGTGATGCGCTGATGCCAACCCGCGCGCAGGCGCAAGAGGTCACAAGGCAGGTCGAGGCCGCCCGCAAGGCCCATAAGGGCACGCTGGTCATCGACTATGTCCCGGCGGATTATCATGACGACTATCCCAAACGTTGCATGGGCGGCTGGGGCTCGACCGGGCTGAACGTGGCCCCGGATGGGCAGGTTCTGCCCTGTCATGCGGCGCAGTCCATCCCGCATCTGCGCTTTGATCGGGTGCAGGACAAATCTCTGGCCGAGATCTGGCATAACAGCTCCGCCTTCAACGCCTATCGCGGGACCGACTGGATGGCCGAGCCCTGCCGCAGTTGTGAGCGCAAGACGGTGGATTTTGGCGGCTGCCGATGTCAGGCGATGGCCATCGTGGGCGATGCCAGCGCCACCGATCCGGTCTGCATCAAATCCCCGCACCACAAGGCGCTACAGGCACAGGCCGAGGATCACGCGGCTCAGGGCGACGCTCCTTTTGTTCACCGAACCGCACCAGGCGCCGCGCGCGAACCGGCAGAATAACCTATCCCAGAACCGCACCCTCCGGTCCCGCAGTCAGGCTGAGAATCCGGGTCGCCAACCGCTCAGCTTCGGCTTGTGCATGGGTTACAAACAGTGTCGCGGGGCGGTGCTGCGCGATCAGTTCTTCGGTCAGGGACAGCATTGACTCAGCCGTATCCTTGTCGAGCGAGACAAAGGGCTCATCCATGATCAGCAATTCCGGCTGCCCCGCAAAAGCGCGGGCCAGCGACAAGCGGCGTTGTTGGCCGAGCGAAAGCTGACCGGGAAAAAGCGCCTCTTTCCCCGTCAGCCCGACGCTGTCCAGCGCGGCAAGCGCATCGCTGCGGCTGAGGTCCGGGTGAACCAGCAACAGATTGTCGAGCGCGGACCGCCAGGGCAGCAGCGTAGGTTCCTGAAACACGATGGCTTGCCTTTCGGGCCGCGTGATCTGCCCCTCATAGTCACGGTCGATCCCCGCTATCAGATGCAGCAGCGTTGTTTTGCCAATCCCCGATGGGCCGATCAGCGCCACGGTCTCACCCGCCGCAATCTCGAACGCGATGCGGCTCAGCACCGGCGTTGGGCCGAAGCGCTTGGTCTTTATGTCCACGCGGATCACGCGCGCCTCCATCGGCGGGCATGCCGTTCCAAGGGCTGCAGGATCAGCCATTCGATCAGCAACATCACGCAGATGAAAGACAGGGCGTAGACCAAAACCATCGCCACATCAAAGAGCTGAAAATAGAGATGTATCTGAAACCCAACGCCCGAGGAACGTCCGAGGAATTCGACCACCAGCACAATCTTCCAGATCAGCGACAGACCGGACCGCGCCGCCGCTGCGATGAACGGGGCCAGTTGCGGCGCGATCACATGGCGCATCCGCACCCACCAAGACAGCCGATATACCTTTGCCATCGCGTCCAGATTCGGGTCCAGTGCCCGCCCGCCCTCGCGCAGGATGGTGGCGACATTGGGCACTTTGTTGAGCGTGACGGCGGTGATAGCTGCGGCCTCGGTCAACCCGATCCACAGATAACAGAGCACGATCAGCACCAGCGCGGGCAGGTTCAGAAAGACCACCAGCCAGGGATCAAGCCATTGGTTCACCCGCTCGGACCGGCCCATGGCCAGACCGATCAGGGTGCCAAGCGTCATGGCAAGCACAAAGGCCCAGGCCACGCGGATCAGCGTCGCGCCCAGACTGCGCTGCAACTCGCCCGAGGCCAGTTCCCGCGCAAATCGTGGTACAAGTTCCCAGGGGGGTGGCAGCACCTGCGCATCATCGGTCAGCAGCGCGGCAACAACCCAGAGCGACAGCAAACCCGCAATCGACAAGACAGGCGTGAGGCGCGCGTCCTGCATGCGCCCCTATTCCACGGTCGCAAACAGGCCCGTTGGTACCGAGGTCGCGTCCCCCACCAACTCGGGACCGCCCAATTCGGCCATCAGCGCCAGCATCTTGTCTGCGGCGGCCTGATCCACCGGCCCGCGCGCCGGGATGCCCGCGATCCAGTCAGAGCGCAATTGTTCAAACTGCGCATCCGTCTTGGCGTTCATCCGGGGGCGGATCGCTTCCCAGGCCTCGGGTGAGCTGGCCAGCAACCCCTTGGCCTCGCGGCTGGCGTCAAAGAAGTTCTGCGCGAGGTCGGGATGTTCGTTCAGAAAACTGTCCTTGAAGTAATAGCCCAAGAGCGGGGTTTCCGCGTCAAGCCCAAGTGCGGCACCCGCCTGTTCGACCGAGATCAGCTCTTTCATGCCCGAGGCTTTCATCTTGGCCAGAAAGTGCCAGAAATTGATCGCCCCGGCATAGTCTCCACCCAGCGCTGATTTGAAGATCAGAGGCGGCGCGCCAAAGACCTGTTCGGTTTCAGCCTTCAGATCCATGCCGTATTGCTGCGCCGCATAGGCCCGCAGGATCAGCCAGGATTTGTCCAGCGGCCCGCCCGCGATGCCAATCTTGCCACCGGCAAGATCCTTTAGGGTGGTCGCGGTGCTGTCGCCGGGCACCACCACGCCGCCAACCGCCTTGGAATAGGGGATGAACACATAATCCTTACCCGCCGCCCGCTGCCGCGCGACCCAGATCCAGTCGGCCACGGCCATGTCGGCCTCATCACCTTCGACCGCGATACGGGTCGCGCCGTTGTCGGCGAAGGGCTGAACCTCCAGCGTGAAGCCGTGTTTTTTGTCCAGCCCGTTCTCGATGATCGTCGCCAGTTCCCAATTCACAGTCCCGATCTTCAGGACGGCGGCGCGGATCACCGGGTCGCTCTGCGCAACCGCCGCCCCAGTCCAAAAGACCAGGGCGGAGCAAATGGCGATGAGGATTTTCATGATGTCGTCCCTATTTCAGGTCGTGCCTATTCCGCACGGCGGCTCACCTCGTTGAGGTCCTTGTCCAGTTTGATATCGAACTGGTCACCGCCCTTGCAAATGACATCATCCAGATCATAGCCATCCTCTTCGACCTCGATGTCATCAGGGTCCATCTGACACTCGATCGAAGCGAGATAGGCTTCGATCTTGCCGACGGTTTCCGCATCCGGGCCGTCGCTTGCCAGAGCCGGAGAGCCCACAAGGGCGGCGAGTGCCAGAATAATGATCTGTTTCATGGTCTTTCCTTTCGTCATTGAATGCTGATGGTCACGCTTTGCGAGTCGCCGGTCGAACCGGGAATGCGAATCTCATGGCGACCGGGCTTGATCGCGATGAAGGACAGTTCCGCGACACCGGCCTTGTCAAACTCGATACTGTCCACCGCCATGGGTCGGATTTCGATCTTGTTGATGACAATCTCGTTCATCCAGATCGCACGAAAGAAGGACGGGCCTTCGATTGCCAGCTCGGCCGAGCCGTCCGCCGTGACCTCCAACTTGTAATAGGCGCCCGATTGCAGCACGACGTCCTCGCCGAGCGGCTGGCCCGAGGCGAGCGTCAGTTTGATCGTCTCACCGCGATTGCATTTGGCCAGAAGCCCCGCAAAGCCCAGATCGTCACAGAGCGGTGCTGCGGCCACCGGTCCGCCCAGCGTTGCGGCCAGTGCCGCGATCATCAGTTTTTTCATCGCATTCCCTCCCGGAAAATCAGTCAATGGTCACCACGCCCCAGGGCTGCTGGCCCACCTGCACCGATTTGATCGCCTTTTCGGCGGCCACATCGATCACGGTGATGTCGTTGGAATTGCCGTTGGTTGTGAGCAGGTATTTCTCGTCCGGCGTGAAATCGAGTTGCCAGACCCGCTGCCCGACAAGGATATAGTCCAGCACCTCAAGGCTTTGCGCATCCACTACCGCGACCCGGTTGGCCGGTCCCAGCGCCACGAAGAGCCGCGTGCCGTCCGACGTTACCTTGGCCCCCACAGGCTGCAGCCATTCGGGCTGCACGCCGGGCACCTCAAAGCTGATCTTGCCGACGACCGTGGGAGCACCTGCATCATCGATATCCATAACCGTGACGGTGCCGCCGATCTCGGAGGTCACGAACAGCCGCGAGCCGTCCGCCGTGTACTGCGCATAACGCGGGCGCTGATCGACGAGGATGTTATGCTTGATTTCGTAATCCTCGGTCGAGATGAAATGCGCCATATTGGTGGTCTCGGACGTGTTGACCACAAACTTCGCGTCGGGGCTGATGCCCATGCCCTCTGGCTCCACACCCACGGGCACTTCGGCCAGGATGGTGCGGGTTTCGGTATCGGTCACGGTGACCAGATTGTCATCTTCGTTCGCGATATAAAGCCGCTTGCCGGAGGGCTCGATCACGAACAGTTCCGGGTCGGGGCCCGAGGGCAGACTGGGCAATTCCTCATAGGTTGAGGTGTCAAAGACCTTCACGATATTGTCGTCGGAGGCACAGACATAGAGCTTGGTGCCATCCGGGCTGACAGTGATGCCGCGCGGTCGGTTGCCGCCGGGAAACTCGGTGATCACCTCCCAAGTCTCAGTATCGAGAACGGTGATCGTGTTGCCCCGCTCGTTCGAGACAAAGGCTTTGCCCGCGAGGGCCGGACCGGCGATCAGCGCAGCCAGAGCGGTGGACAGGAACAGGGATTTCATACGCATCTCCACTTATTCAAAAGCCGTGCAACGGGATTCCGGGCGGTCGAGCCCCATCGTATCCAGCGGCGAGACCTGGTGCAGGAAGCCTTCCTGCGGGCTGACACTGACGGTGATCATCCCGTCATAGAGCAGGATCGGCTGGCGCAACTGCCCGTTCCAGTCGCGGAAGGTCACCTTCTGGCCCTTGAAGGCCGCCAGTTCGAACGCATCCGATAAGGCATAATCGCGCACACCGTCGGGCTCGGCGGTGTTGGCGCGGGTGACCGCCTCGCCGACAACGCGCAGGGCAAGCCAGACGTCATAGTCTTCGGGCTGCACATAGCGCCCGGTCAACTCTTCGAACCGGGTCTGGTACTGGGTTGCGCCCCAGGCTTCATGTGCGCCGTGAAACGAGACGGGTCGCAGCCCGCCCGCCCCCATTACCGGGCGCGGGTCCCACAGGTGATAAGACAGGTAACGGGCAAAATAGTCGCTTTCATCAGCGGCGATCACCACGTCATGGTCGTCAGCATCCTGGGTATCCAGCGGCAATTGCCGCTGCACCAGCACATGGCCTGAATCGGTACGCCGCGAACCGCCGGTATCCTCGAATGTGCGGTCTTCGGTGATCTTTGCGCCAAACTTTGTGGCCGCGCGCCGGAACGCCTCGGCCAGCGCCACATCCTCGGGGTTCGACCCGGCCACCAGAAACCAGTCGCCCCATTTCTTCCAGACCGCAAACTGCGCCACTGCATCCGCATTCATCGCGCGTGACGGCGTGACATGCAGCAGATTGCCCCGGCACTGATCGTCGCGCAGCGCGATGTCGGGGGCTTGCGCGTTGAAGACCAACGCACCGGCCTCAGCTGCCTTGTCCGAGAGCCGCAGCAGGTCCTCGGCATTGGACAGAATAACGATCAGCCGGGTGCCGTCCGCCAGTATCTGCTCCATCGCCGCATCGGCCTCTTCCGGCGGCACGGCGACATGGGCGGTCTCATAGGTATGGCCCAGAAAGCTGCCGGTGGTGCCATTGTCTTCATCGGCCAGCATCGCCCCGGCAAAGCCCAGATCCTCGGGCCGCAGGTCATAGCGCGAGATCGGCAGCAGCGTCGGGTAGTCGATCCGCAGCACAGCGGCTTTGACGTCGATTGCGGCGGCAGCTGCAACAGACGCACACCAGAACAAAACCGCAAAAAGCGGCATCAGGCGGTTGTGCACTATATCCTCCCGTGGCCCGCCTTGACGTGTGCGGGCCCTCAATTCATGAGCGAAACACGCTCAGAAACGGAACCTATACTTTTGGCCGTGTTGTAAATGGAAGCGTAGCAGCTTCATCATTAAGCTCGATTCTTATTTTTTAAGAATGGGCTTATGCGACTGATCTTGCTTCTGTTTCTCGGGGCTTCGCGGACCATTGCGGCCCTGCAGCCCGACAAGCGTGCGCGCAGGCGAATACACCCCCGCCGCCACTCGGTCACTGGCCCGTATCAGCTGCTGGGTACGGGCCGGACGGCACCACCTTAAGGAGGAGACAGGATGAAACGACGGACATTTCTTGCAGCAACCGGGCTTGCCCTGATCCCTGCGACAAGCTGGGCGCACGGACCCACTCGGCAAAAGGTCACCCTGACCACCGAGGTCGCGGCCAGCCCGGAAGAGGTCTGGGAGGTCATCGGCAACTTTCAGGACATGTCCTGGCATCCGGCGGTGTTTGCAACCAGTGGCGAGGGCGACAACGAGATCGACGCAACGCGGGTTCTGACACTCGGGCAGGAGGGCGGGCCGACGATTGCCGAAATCCTCTACAAATACAGCGCCGAAAAGATGAGCTATTCCTACCGCATCACCAAGGTCGCGGTCGAGGTGCTGCCGGTCACGAATTACTCCTCACATCTGACCGTGAAACCCCGCGATGGCGGCGGCTCGATCATTGAATGGCGCGGGGCCTTCTATCGCGGATATCCCAATAATGACCCGCCAGCGGAACTGAATGACGAGGCCGCCATCGCAGCCGTGACCGCCGTCTATCAGGCCGGGCTTGACGCGCTCGCGGAGCGCTTTGGTGCAGCGGGCTCCTAAAGCCGCGGTCGCACTGGCGATACTCCTTGCTGCCCCGGCAGCGGGGGACATCGCTTTTGTGACCTGCCAGAACGGCGACGAACTGGGCGTGATCGATCTGGACCGCGCAGCCGAGCTAGATCGCATCGCCCTGCCCGGCCAACCTGCCGGTGTGGCAGTAGGCGCTGCGGATGTCTTTGCCGTCTCGCCCGGCAGCAAGACGGTTCGCCGTCTCTCTCGCAGCGGAGAGGTTATCGCCGAGGTCACGCTGGAGGGCGGCCCGACTGGCGTGGCGCTGGATGCGGCGCGCGGGCGGCTCTTTGTGTCGGACTGGTACAATGCCCGGCTCTGGGTGTTGGACAGCGCCACGCTTGCGCGCGTTGCGGAGCTGCCCACCGGTCTGTCACCTGCCGGGATTGCGCTGTCGGACGATGGGCGGTTCCTGGCCTCTGCTGACAAGGATGCCGATCAGGTCTCGGTCTTTGACGCCGCAACCCTTGAGCCATTGCGCCAGATCACAGTCGGCACCCGCCCCTTTGGCCTGCGCTTTGCGCCGGATGGGCTGCTTTTTGTCGGCAATGTGGGCAGCAATGATGTGAGCGTCCTGGATGTGGCAAGCGGCAAAACCCGCGCCACGATCCCGGTCGGCGAACGCCCCTATGGGGTGGCATTTGCAGCGGGGCGCGCTTTTGTGACCGATCAATATGCCAACACTGTCAGCGTCATTGATCTGGCGACGCTGACCCGCGAGACAACCATCGATGTGGGTGAATACCCCGAAGGCATAGATGTAACGCCCGACGGGCAATCGGTCGTTGTGGCCAACTGGTTCGACAACAGTGTCAGCGTGATAGACCCAAACGGTCTCACTGTGCTAAACACGATAGAAACCTGCGATGGGCCCCGGGCTTTTGGCAGGTTTCTTCTGGGAGGAGGACATCAATGAGAAAAACGGGCCTTATTGCCGCGCTTTTATGCGCCACGGCACTGCCTGTCTTTGCCTCGAACGAAGCCTGGGACAATATCCGAACCCAGCTCTATGGGGATCGGGTCATGCTGAATGGCGAGGATGTGATCGCCATCGACGCGCCCTACCGGACGCCGGACGATGCCCGCGCGGAACTCGCCGCACAGATCGTTGCGCCTGCCGGCCTGAAAGTGGGCAAGATCACGCTGGTGCTGGACGAAAACCCGATGCCCGTCTCGGCGGTGTTCGAGTTGGATGAGCCGCAGGCCAGTTTCTATTTTGACGTGACGATGCGGGTGAACGGCCCGACCCCGATGCATGTGGTTGCTGAAACCACCGATGGACGGCTCTGGGTGTCCGAGACCTTTGTCAAGACCTCGGGCCTTGGCGCCTGCGCGGCGCCGCCGGGCACTGATCCGGAACTGGCGATGGCCTCATTGGGGCAGATGGACGTCGAAATGGTTGGCCGCGCGCCAGCGCTCAGTACGATGGGTAAATTGTCGAACCTGTCGGCACGGGCGAACAAGATGGACCTGGACATCTCGCACCCCTCGCATTCGGGCATGCAGATGGACCAGATCTCGCTGCTGTTCATCCCGATGCGTTATGTCGAGTCGGTGGATATCGATCTGGACGGCGCAGGCTACATTGAGATGACAGGCTCGATTTCGCTGTCAGAGAACCCGCGCGTCGGCATCTCGGTACCTAGCCGGTCGCAATCGGTGGACGTGACCATGACAGACACCGATGGCACGGTCAGCCATCTGCACAAGAAACTCGCCGGGTTCTGAACGCGGGCGGCCTAGCCGCCCTGCCCCGGCTGCGGCTCTTGCGGTGTGACGCGCTCAAGCGGGTAGTCCCAGAGCGCCCAGCCATCCGTGCCCTCCGGGAACCAATAGACATTGGTATAGCCCCACTCGATCGCACGCCTTGCAGCGTTCCAGCTCATCCAGCAATCCTCGAGGCAGAAAAACACTACCGCTCGGGCGGTGTCGCCCTGCGTTGCCGTCTCAAGCCCGCGCCGGAAATACGCCGCCGTGACGTCGGCAATCGCGCCATAGCCCACATTGGGCAGCCAGATCGCGCCGGGAATGCTGTAGCGCGGCTTGTCACGCCAGATCGTGCCTTCCGGCAGATTGGCCGGTTTGGGGGCCTGCGGCAGCACGTCGATGAAACCCGCGCCGCCCTCTTGCCACAGCACATGCGCCTCTTCGGGGCCGACCGTGGTGCCGCCGGTCAGCCCGTCGGGCACCGGCGCGCGGTAATGATCCATGCGGTAATCGGGGGGTTCGGGCACGGTCTGGGCCAGCGCGGGAGATGTGATCAGCAAAAAGGCCACAAGGGCCCGGATCATTGCGTCGGCTCCAGCACCTCGGTGCCCAGATCGTTGACCAGTGGCACGCCCGCCTCGGTCAGCATCAGGTTGATATCATACTGATTGCGCCGGATCAGCGAGTTCAGCTTGCGCTGCCAGACCTTTTCGCCCTGCCGCACGCCCATCGTGATACGGAAAAACAGCCGCGGCGGCAGTTCTTCGTTGACCAGAGGGATCACTTTCATCCCCGGATAATCAGCCTTCACCAGCGGCCCACCCAGCGGCCCCCAAAGGATCGCCGCGTCGATCTCGCCCGATTGCAGATCGTTCAGCATGTCTACTGCCGGGCTTTCAACGCGCCGGTCCACGACAAGATTATAGGGTTTTGCTTTTCCAATCAGTCCGTTGCGGGCCATATGCGCCGCCGGCGGCGTACCTGCCACGATGCCGATGCGCCGATCCTTTAGCGCAGGGTCAGACAGAGACTCCACGCCCGTCAGATCGCCATCTTCCTTCACGATCAGTGCATAGGCCGAGGTGTAGTAATGGTTGGTGTTCTGCACCAGTTCATGGCCCTGGGCATATCCCATCACGATGTCACAGCGTTTTGCCATCAGCGTGTTGCGGATGAACCCCGTGGCCTGCGGGAACCAGACATATTGCACCGGCAGCTCCAATTGCCCCGCAATCAGTTCGGCCAGCTTGTTCTCATATCCGGTCTCATCCTCGGTCGAGACCGGATAATTGGCAGGATCTGCGCAGACCCTCAGGGCGTTCTGCGACACAAGATCAGAGGTTTGAGCACCGCTCAGGTCCGGCTGGGCCAGACCGACCAGAACCCCAATCAGCGCAAGAAAGGCTTTAGCCCATGCAGGCATCTTCATCCTCGCGGATCACATCCGACTTGGCTTCTTTCTTCGGCGGCCGCCCGCGCGGGATCGCGCCCGAGCCATGGGCCTTGAGATAAACATAGATGTCGTCGAGATAGCACATCACGTTCGGGTTCTCACCAAAGCTCGGCATGACCGACTGCTCCGACGCGCTGACATTCTTGATACCGTTGGTGACGGCATCAACAAAGTCGTAATAATCCATATCGACCGCAGAGTTCTTCAGCGCCGGCGCATAGGTCGAGCCCTCGCCATCGGGTCCATGGCAGACATGACATTCCGCATGGTAGCGCCGGAACCCCGAAAATGTCAGCCAATCGACGGTCCCATCATCTGTGATGTTGTAGGTCGGGATGTCATCATCGGTGAAATAGCGGCCATCTTCGGAATAGGCCGCGGTCAGATTGTCTGCCGACGCGGCGAAAGGAAGGCCAGCCAAAAGGCCAATTGCGAAAACGCGTACTGGGTAGTTCATGAATGTCTCACCTGGTTGCGGTTCGTCTGGCGCGACCCGAAGGCCGCGCCAGACTGTGTCATCAGTTCGGCAGCGCGAACACGGTCAGCTGGCCACCCAGCGCGGTATAGTCGCTGAGCGCGGCATAGCCGCCCACGGCGCCCAAACCGTCATTGGGGTTGGTCAGACCAGCCGCCAGACCGATTCCGGCCCAGCCACCGACACCCGACAGGATACCGATATACTGCTTGCCGCCCTGTTCATAAGTCATCACGTTACCGATGATGCCAGACGGTGTCTTGAACTTATAGAGTTCTTCACCGGTTTCCGCATGAACAGCCTTCAGGTAGCCTTCGAGCGTGCCGTAAAACACCACGTCGCCCGCGGTTGCCAGCGCACCAGACCAGACCGAGAACTGCTCGGGCAGCGACCACTTGATCTCACCCTTGATGTTGTCCCAAGCGATGAAGTTGCCCATGCCACCATGGCTGTCGGGGGCCGGATACATCGCCAGCGTCGCACCCACATAGGGCTGACCTGCAGTGTAGGACACGCGGAAGGGTTCATAGTCCATGCAGACATGGTTTGTCGGCACATAGAACACTTCGGTCTTCGGCGAATAGGCCGCAGGCTGCTGGTCTTTGGTGCCCAGAGCCGCCGGGCAGATACCGGTCGAGTTCACGTCCTCGCCATTCTGCTCGGTCGAGTACTGCGCAACAACCGCCGGACGACCATAGGTTTCGCTGTTGGGGTCCATGTCGACGCCCGTGGTCCAGTTGACCACCGGATCGAACTTTTCGGCCACCAGCAACTCGCCCGTGACACGGTCCATGGTATAGCCCAGACCGTTGCGGTCGAAATGGGTCAGCAGCTTGCGCTCTGTGCCATCAATTTCCTGCTCCGTCAGGATCATTTCATTGATGCCGTCATAGTCCCATTCGTCATGCGGGGTCATCTGGTAGAACCACTTGGCCATACCGGTATCGATGTCACGCGCCATCACAGTCATGGACCAGCGATTGTCGCCGGGCCGCTGTGCGGGGTTCCAGGTCGAGGGGTTCCCGGTGCCATAATACATCAGGTTCTCGTCCAGATCAGCGGAATACCAGCCCCATGTGGTGCCGCCACCGATCTTCCACTGGTCGCCTTCCCAGGTGTTGGTGCCTGAGTCCGCGCCAACGGGCTTGCCCAGATGCGTGGTCTTTTCCGGATCAACCAGGATGTCGGAATCCGGGCCCATGGAATAGGCACGCCAGACCTGCTCGCCCGAGTTCATGTCATAGGCCGTCACCGACCCGCGCACACCGAACTCACCGCCCGAGATGCCAACGATGACCTTGTCCTTGATCGGCAGCACGGTGGCAGTGTTGGTTTCACCGATTGCCGGGTCGCCATTCTGCACTTCCCAGACGACATCGCCGGTCTTGGCGTCCAGCGCCACAACCTTTGTGTCCGCCTGATGCAGGAAGATCTTGCCTTCCGCGTAAGCCACACCGCGGTTGACGGTGTCACAGCACATAACCGGGATCACGTCCGGGTCCTGCTTGGGCTCGTATTTCCAGACGATCTTCCCCTCATTCGCCAGATCCAGCGCATAGACGATGTTGGGGAATGGCGTATGCACATACATCATGTCGCCAATCACCAGCGGCGAGCCCTCGTGGCCGCGCAGAACGCCGGTCGAGAAGGTCCATGCCACCTGCAGATCGCCAACGTTATCCGCGTTGATCTGATCCAGCTGGGAATAGCGCTGGTTCTTGTAGTCACCCGTCTGGATCGCCCATTGCTTGGGATTGTCCATCTGGGAAACAAGGTCGTCATTCGCGAAGGCCATACCGGCGACACAAACGGCGATCCCGGAAGTCAAAAGCGATAGCTTTCTCATTCGTTCTCCTCCCTTGAGTGCGGCATTGATGCCGCTGTGATACACCTGACCCGGGATCGGATCGGGTGTGTTTGATGTCCGCCCGCCATGTCTCTCCTCAGACCGGACGAACAATTCGGTGTCTTACGATCCCTCACCCTGGAAGGTCGCAAGATAGGCAATGACGTTCACACGTTCGTCTTCCTTGCGCAGACCTGCAAAGGACATCTTGGTGCCCTTGGCATAGTCGCGCGGCTTGGTCAGGAAAGCGTCCAGTTCCTCGGGGCTCCAGACGACACCCTCCTCGGACAGGGCAACCAGCGTGTCGGAATATTTGAAGCCGTCGATCGTGCCGACCTGCCGGCCCACGATACCATTCAGGACCGGCCCGACCTTGTTCTCGGCGCCGTCGCCCACCGCATGGCAGGCTTTGCATTTGCGGAACACTTTCTCACCCTTGTCCGCATCTCCTTCGGCAGCGGCAACCACCGGCAGGGCCATCAGGCATATCATCGTCGAAAGAACAGTTCTGAACACGATCAATTTTTCCTTGCTGTCTTGATTAGCTGAGTCGCGCGGCGTGCCAGGCCACATGGTCCCGCGCGAAGGTGTTCACGAAGAAATATGAATGGTCATATCCCCGCTGGATGCGCACTTGCCCGGGCTGCCGGCGTTTAGCCATCATGTCGGCCAGAGCCTCTGGTTTGAGAAGATCCAAGAACTGGTCGCTGGCTCCCTGATCCACCAGCAGCTCGCCTTTCCAGCCAAGTTCCTCCAGCAACAGGGTCGCGTCATGCTCGACCCAGGCGCTTTCATCGTCACCCAGATAAGAGCTGAGCTGCTTACGGCCCCAATCGGATTGGGTGGGATGGGCGATGGGCGCGAAGGCCGACAGCGAGTCGAACAGATCGGCATTGCGGATGGCGATGGTGATCGCCCCATGCCCGCCCATGGAATGACCGGTGATGCCGTGACGGTCCTGAACCGGCAGATTGTCCACCACGATCGAGCGCAGCTCGTTCACCACATAATCATACATGCGGAAGTTTGACCGCCAGGGATCGCGGGTGGCATTCACATAGAAACCCGCCCCTTGCCCCAGATCATAGGCTTCGTCATCGGCCACACCCTCGCCGCGCGGCGAGGTGTCGGGAAACACGAGTGCCAGACCATGCTCGGCGGCATGTTCCTGGAACCCGCCCTTGGTCATCGCGTTTTCATGGGTGCAGGTCAGCCCGGACAGATACCAGAGAACCGGGACCGGCCCGTTGGCGGCCTGCGGCGGCAGATAGATGGCAAAGGTCATCTGGCAATCGCAGATTTGCGATTGGTGCGTATAAACGGTCTGGGTTCCCCCAAAACACCGATTTTCCGCGATGACCTTGAGATCCATGCTCAGTACTCCACAACCGCACGGATAGATTTGCCCTCATGCATCAGGTCGAACCCGTGATTGATCTCGTCCAAAGTCAGCTTGTGGGTGATCATCGGGTCGATCTCGATCTTGCCGTCCATGTACCAGTCCACGATCATCGGCACGTCGGTCCGCCCACGTGCGCCGCCGAAGGCAGTGCCGCGCCAGGAACGCCCGGTGACCAGTTGGAAGGGCCGTGTCGAGATTTCGGCCCCGGCGGGCGCCACGCCGATGATGATGCTTTCGCCCCAGCCCTTATGGGCGCATTCCAGCGCGGTACGCATCACGCTTACATTGCCGGTCGCATCAAAGGTGTAATCCGCCCCGCCGCCGGTCAGTTCAACCAGACGCGCGATCATGTCGCCCTCGACCTTCGACGGGTTCACGAAATCGGTCATACCGAACTGCGTGGCCATCTCGGCCTTGCTGTCGTTCAGATCGACACCGACGATCTGGTCAGCCCCGGCCAGCCGCAGCCCCTGAATCACATTCAGGCCGATGCCGCCAAGCCCGAACACCACGCCGCGCGAGCCGATTTCGACCTTGGCGGTGTTGATCACCGCGCCGATGCCGGTGGTGACGCCGCAACCGATATAGCAGACCTTGTCGAAGGGCGCGTCCTTGCGGATCTTGGCCAGCGCGATCTCGGGCACAACCGTGTGGTTGGCGAAGGTCGAACAGCCCATATAGTGGTGGATCGGCGTACCATCCAGCATCGAGAACCGGGTCGTTCCATCCGGCAGCAGCCCTGCACCCTGCGTCGCCCGCACTTTCTGGCACAGATTGGTCTTGGGGTTCAGGCAATACTCGCATTCGCGACATTCCGGGGTGTAAAGCGGGATGACATGGTCCCCAACCACAAGGCTGGTCACGCCCTCGCCCACTTCCAGAACAACACCGGCGCCTTCATGCCCCAGAATGGCCGGGAAAATGCCCTCGGGATCCGCGCCTGACCGTGTGAATTCGTCAGTATGGCACAGCCCTGTCGCCTTGATCTCGACCAGAACTTCTCCTGCCTTGGGACCTTCAAGCTCAACCTCCATGATTTCCAGAGGTTGACCCGCTGCCACAGCAACCGCCGCGCGTGTTCTCATATTCGACATTCCTCCCTTGCGCCGACCCCAGGCAAAAGCCGGGCTTGTACCGGAGTATGGCTGTGAGACTCTGTCGGGAACAATTGAGACAATGGTGTGTATTGGAGCGAATAGACTCGGTCGCTGTGCTTCGCATAATGTAACGCGAGGAGGAGTTGCCAATGTTGATTACCAAGCCGTTTGTCTTCGCCCTGGCGCTGACGTCCATGGCAGCCTCTGCTCATGCGGCGGATTTCTCGGACCCGACCTGGCCCTGCGTACAACGCAAGGTGGAGCAGCTTTCCCTGGGTCTGATGTGGCCGCATCCGGTGGACACCACCCGGATCGAGGGGGATGACGCCTTGGGTCTTGAGGTGGCCGAGCTTGCCGATGCGCTGGCATTGCGGCGGGTCGAGCTGGAGGATCTGCGCCCGCAGGTCGCCGCCTTCGCCGACCGGCACAATGGAGACCCGGCCGTGCTTGGTCTGGTCTTTGATCGCGTCTTTAACGGGCTGTCCAAGCGCCGCACGCGAATCATTTCCGGGATTGGCAAGTTTTCCTTCAGCCAGATCGACCTTGCCGAACAGATAGATGAGGTGCGCGCCGAAATGGATACGGCGATGGCCGCGGACCCGCCCGATTATGACAAGGTCGACAAGTTGGAGGAGCAGCTGGACTGGGATCAATTGATCTATTCCGACCGCCAGCGCTCTATCACCTATCTGTGCGAAACGCCCCAGATCATCGAACGTCGCCTGTTTGCCATCGCCCAGATGCTGCAAGCGGCGGTTCAAGATCAGGGCTGACCACCCCGCCCGCGCCCAAGGTCTGAATTGCGCCACTTGCTTTTGGCCCCTATCCTTTTGGTTTCAAGACCTGTGGGAGGGGAATGATGAGACCGATATGCAAGGCGCTTCTGGCGCTGGCCTTATCCTTTGTGACGGTCTCGGTTCAGGCGCAATCGGTGTTGGACGGCGTCGATATGTCCCTGCCCAAAATGACCGAAACGCAGATGTCCCGCGCCGAGGTGGTCGCCCGGCTTGAAGCCGCGACAGCGGACACCCCCGCCGATTTCACCCGGATTTGGCTGAACGGTCTCGACCTGTCTGAGCTTGATTTTTCCGGTGCAATATTGCGCGCGGCCTCGCTGAATGGCGCCAATTTGTCGGGGTCGAATTTTGATGGCGCGACGCTCAGCCAGGCCTGGATGATCGGCGCAGATCTGAGCGGAGCGTCACTGGTCGGGGCAGAGCTGTTTCAGACCCAGCTGGGCCGTGCCACCCTGAACGGCGCCGATTTCAGCGATGCCAGAACCGCTGCCGATTTCACCAAGGCCGACCTGACCGGGGCGATCTTTCGCGGGGCGGATTTTTCAGCCGATATGCGCAACCAGTCGATGGGGCTGATGCGCGGTGTGCTGACCTCGGCACGCGGGACGGGTGTGGATTTCACCGGCGCCCAGATGTCGCGGGCCGATCTGGAATTTGCCAAGCTGCCCGGTGCGAATTTCACCGATGCCGATCTGTCGATGGCGACGCTGGGCGGCGCGGACCTGTCTGATGCAGAGCTTGCGGGCGCAAACTTCATGGATGCCGATCTGACATCGACACGTCTGACCGGCGCACGGGGAACCGATCAGGCCAATCTGGACGCCGCCAAGAACCTCAACCGTGCCTTTCGGTAAGACGTTACCCCTCCAGCGCGTTGATCATGTCCACCCGGGTCGCATGGCGGCCGCCCCCGAAACGGGTGGCCAGAAACGCATCGACGATATCAAGCGCCAGCCCCTCGCCCACCACGCGCGCGCCCAGTGACATCATGTTCGCGTCGTTGTGCTCGCGAATCATGCGGGCTGAAAATGTGTCGACGCAGACGCCGCAACGGATGCCCTTTACCTTGTTCGCCGCCATCATGATGCCCTGACCGGTGCCACAAAGGATGATCCCGAACCGGCAGTCACCCGCAGCAACCTGCCGCGCCGCCGCTTCGCCATGCTTGGGATAATGTGTGCTCTCGGTTGTTGTTGGTCCGATATCGACCACCTCCCAACCTTGCGCCGCGATATGATCGGCGATGGCCCGCCGGAGCGGAATGGCCGCGTGATCACTTGAGAGTACGATGCGTTTGTTGTCGATCATGTAAAGCTTGTCCTGTTTCCAAGGCAATGTGCCAGTTTGGCGCCGTTGGATCAGGTAATCCCGGTCTCGTCAATTTGCTCATCGCCGAATATCGGGAAATAACACCAAAACGTTTCGGCGAACCCTTAGAACGGGAGTGCCTTCGAGACACAGGCTATTCCCATTCCAGCTCGGTGAAGGACACCGTGGCGTTACGCGGGTTGTAGGCGTCAAACAGCTCCCAATGCTCGGCCTCGCTTTCTGCGATCACCTCAACCGCGTCACCCAGCCTTGCGCCGCCGTCGATGGCTGCCCGCGTATCCCGTTCAAGCACTTCGAGATAGCGCCGCTGATCCGTCGCGCCTCCGGGCCAGTCCAGCACGGGCCCGCCATGGCCCGGCACGGCCCGCACCGCATCTATCTCCGCCATATCGGTCAGAACCGCCTGCCAGCCCAGCAATTGCCCATCCAGCGCGGGCGTGTGCCGATGGAACACCAGATCCCCGGCAAAAAGCGTGCCCGAGCCATGGTCCAGCACGGTCAGGTCATTGCCCGTATGCGCCGTTGGCCAGGCCCGCAGCTCCAGCACGCGCCCACCAAGGTCGATCTGATGCGTGCTTTCGACCGCCAGTTCCACCGGCACCGGCCCGACGCCCACCAACTCCTCCGGCCCGATCAATATGCCGAGGCTTTCGACATAGTTGCCCATCCGGTCCACAAGCGCGCGCGTCAGGCCCGCATGACCCACTACCTGCGCCCCCGACGCCGCCAGAGGTGCCGTGCCAAACACATGATCGGGATGCATATGCGTGAGGATCACATGGCTGACCGGTTTGTCGGTTTGCGCCCGGATCGCCCGCCATATGCCCTCGCCCATCCACGGCGCGCCGCCGGTGTCGATCACTGCAACACTGTCCTGTCCGATGACAAACCCGATATTCGAGATATCACCGCGATTGGTCCGGTCCGGCTCTGCGATCTGGCCAAGATGGGCAAAAACGCCCGGCGCGACCTCCTGAAAGGACAAGCTGTCGCCAACCGGCTTGCAAACCGGCCCCTCCCCGACCACCAGACCCTCCGCCACATCTGGCGGATCGACCGCCAGCATCTCCTGACACAGGGCCTCGGTCGCAGCCTCATAACCCGGCAAGAGCTGGTCGCGGCAGGGCCCGTCAGACAGGGTCAGACAGACGGTTAGCAGAGCTTCAAACATGCAGCACCTCCACCCCGAACTGTGCCACACGGTTTTGTGTAGATCACGCAGCCTTTAGTCGGAGTATATTTTTATGAGCTTTTGTGCCATAAGACGCGGCACCAGTTGCCGGAGGAGACAACATGGCCCGACATTTCATATGTGCAACAGCGATCGTTTCGATGCTGTCGCTGCCCGTTTTCGCGGGTGGGACCGTCAAGAACCCGTTGACCGCAAGCGAAACCTGGCAGGATTTGCAATATGATGTCGTGGGCGAGGCGCAGATCGGGACCGCCGATACGCTTTTATTAGTAGATGCGCCCTATCGCGCCCATGATGCCGCCACCGTCCCGGTCGTGCTGAAGCAGCTTGATCCCAACGCACAGATCACCGCCGCCACCGTGGTCATCGACGAAAACCCGGCCCCGATCGCCGGTGTCTTTACCTTTTCGCCGGCCATGGGCCAGCTGGATTTCGAGATGCGCGTGCGAGTGAACCAGTATTCCAACGTGCGGGTCATCGCTGAAACGCCGGACGGCCTGCACATGACCGGGCGGTTTGTGAAAGCATCCGGCGGCTGCTCGGCCCCGGCCACCAAAGATCCCGAAGCGGCGCTTGCCTCGATGGGCAAGATGAAGCTGCGCATGTTCGGCGAGGGCGCACAGATCTCGACGCCCCGCCGCGAGGCACAGATCATGATCCGCCACCCGAACTATTCCGGCCTTCAACGTGACCAGATCACGCAGCTGTTCATCCCGGCGCATTTCATCGACCACCTTGAAGTCTGGCAGGGCGAAGAGTTGCTCTTTACAATGGATGGCGGCATCTCGATCTCGGAAAACCCGGCCTTCCGGTTCGCCTATAACGACAACGGCGCGACAACGCTGACGGTCAAGGCCACCGATACCGAAGGCAACAGTTTTGAGACAGAGCTGCCCAAAGCCGCCTCAGGCTGAAACCTGCAAAAAGGTCAGCCCTGCTGTGACCGCAAGTCACTGCTGGCGTAGATTGTGGTTTAGAAACAGACCACCTCGGCCTCGGCTTGTGCGCGGCGCAGTTCTGCGACCAGGTTTTCGGCCATCGCCGCGCTTTTGAAGAACGACATGCGCTCGCCACCCACGCGCCGCATCGACAGCACCGTTTCAGCCTGCAAATAGGTTTCATAAGGTAGAATGGTCGCGATCAGGTCGACTGAGCAGGAACACCTGTCCAGCATTTCACGGGTCTGACCGTTGGTCACCATGCAAGCAAAGACGTAGTCGGCCCGCGCGGCGGTCGGGTAATCGTTCAGCCGGTCGGCAACGCTCTGCGCCATGCCCGCAACCGGCAGGCACAGGGTCAGAAGCGCGGCAGCAACCCTCCGCATCATTGCGTGCCCTCCAGCCGGTCGAACACCATCTCCGAGCGGTAGACCGCCTCGCCGCCCGCCTCGGGCAGGGCCTCGGCCACCAGTTTCAGATACCAGCCCGGCACGTCTTCCGAGACGGTCACGCTGAGCACCAGATCGCCGAAGCCCTGCATGCGGTCGCGGTTGGGGTCTTCTTCAAACGGGCGCAGCCGGACGGTTTGCGTGGTTACGGCCTCGCCATCAAGAATCGCCTCGCCGGTTTCCACCTCAGTGGGTTGGATCAGCGCATCCTTCACGCGATTGCGGATGTAGAACGGACTGCCACCCGCCGATTCCGCCATGTCGCGCACGGCGCTTTCGTAAAAGACCATGATCATCGGATTGCCGACGCTGGCCGGAAACACGCCCATGGCGCGGTGTTTCTCGTCCTGGCGAAATTCCAGATGCGCCATCTCGGAGGCGTCATCTCTGAAGGTCAGCGCGATCTGGCCTGTGTCGCGCTCTGCCGTTTCGGGCTTGAGCTGGTTTGACACAGTCCGCCGGTAGATCAGAGCCGCGTCGCGATCCACGCTGTCGAGCGTTCCATCGCGAAACAGCAAATCATAGGTTTCCTCGCCATCCAGCGACGCCGAAAACGCCAGTCCGGCGCTCAACAGAACAGATACCAGCCCGGCCAGCAGCGCTTTGATCATTTTTGGTCCTCCGTTGCAGAAGCTTATGGCGTCAGACGGCCCTGTCACCGCCGACCTTTGTCGGTATCGACGGTTCTGCGCGGCGTGTAGGAGGGCGCCAGCGGATTTTCCAGTCGATCAGAGGCCGCAACCGCGACAGTTTCACCGGCTTGGTCATCACCGAGATATCCTGCCGCACCGCCGTTGCATGCAGGCTTTCGCTGCGGTTGGCCGTGATAAGGATGGCTGGCACATGGGTTTGTGTCAGGGCCCTGATCCGCGCGATTGCCGCAATCCCCGTGTCAGCGTTGTCGAGTTGGTAATCCGCCAGAATGATGTCCGGCGGCATCCCCATATCGGTGACAAATTGCACGGCCTCTTCGGTAGATTGCGCAGCCAGGACGCTGGCGCCGCATTGTTCCAGCCAGCGCGTGGTGCCAAACAGCACATCCTCGTCATTTTCGATCACCAGCACGATATGATCCAGCGACAAGTCCTCGGATTGCGGCAACAACTCGACCGGTTCAGGCGTGCTGCGATCCGCCGCGACCCGGTCCATCTCGATGCTGAAAACCGATCCCACATCGGGTTTCGAACGCACTGATAATTTATGCCCCAGCAGGCGGCAGGCCCGGTCGACAACCGACAGACCCAGCCCCATGCCCGAGCCAAAGGGCACGTTATCCGCGCGGGTAAATTCATCGAACACGCGGGTCTGATCCTTGCGCGCGATCCCGATCCCGGTGTCCCAGACCTGCAGCAAGATCTTGTCGCCACGCTTGCGGCAACCCACCAGGACACGCCCGCCCGGATCGGTGTATTGGATCGCATTTACTACCAGATTCTGGATCGAGCGCAGCAGGTAGACCGGATCGGAATGCACAAACGCCTCGCAGAGCACCATGTCGAGCCGCACGTTCTTTTGTTCCGCAACCAGCGCCTGATCGCCGTGAATCCCCGCCATCACCGACGCCAGACGGACGCTTCGCGGCGAGACGGTGTCGGGCTCGGCGCTTTCCAGTCGTGAGATGTCGAGCAGCGAGTGCAGCAATTGCTCGGCGGAGCCGAAGGCGCCGTCCAGACGTTCCATCATCAAATAGAGGTCGGTCTCTCGCGTGGTCTCTTTCAGCGTGGAAATCAGCAGCTTGGCGGCATTGATCGGTTGCAACAGGTCGTGGCTGGCTGCCGCAAGAAAGCGCGTTTTTGACGACACCGCCGCCTCGGCCCGTTCCTTGGCGACGCGCAGCGCTTCCTCGACCTGGGCCTTTTCCTCATACTCGCGGATCAGCTGCTCATTGGCCCGGGTCAACTCGGCTGTGCGTTCCATGACCCGGTTTTCCAGCATCTCGGTCGTGCGCGCCTCCAGCGTGACATCCTTGAGTTCGACCAGAAAACCGCCATCCGGCAATTGGTTGGCATGGACGTCAAGAACCCGGTCTGCCGCGTCGCGCACCCGCTTGCGCAACCACCCACGGCTTTTGAGCTCGCGCTGCCAGGTACCCACCTTCAGTTCATCATCGGCCTTGATCAACCCCCGCGCGCGCATGAGATCGAGCAGTTTCTGGACCGGCATCCCCGATTGCAACATCGCATTGGGCAGGCCCAACACCTCTCGGAACCGGGCGTTGTGCATCATCACTTCGGCCTCGGCGGAAAAGGTGCAGATGCCCGAGCTCATGTTCTGAAACACCGCCTGCAGATAGTCCTCCTGACGGTCGATCAGGGTTTCCTTCTCGTCACGGTTGCGCCGCACGACCGAGGTGATCTCGGTGAGCAGAATGACCACATTCTCGTGCGAGGTGGACTGCGCGCTCATCTGGTACCAGCGGTCATTGCGCAGCTCGATGACCACAGTTGTAATCATCCCGTTGTCGCGACTGCGATCCAAGGCCTGAGCCACCTGCGACATGCTGAGATCGGATGAGGCGAAATGCGTGCTGCCATAAACCAGCGTGAAAAACCGAACCAGGCCAAGGCCGGGCACGACCTTGTCGGATATGTCGGGCAGCAGCGCCTGAAACAGATCGTTGCATAGGTTCAACTGGCCATCGGTGAACAGGGCGAACCCCTCTTCCATCGATGACAGCGCCTCGACCAGGCTCTTGCGGGTGCGCTCGCGCTCATAGCGGGCGCTTTCCAACTCGGTTGTGGCTCGTTCCAGATCACGGCTTTGCGCCATGACCTGCTGCTGTAGCTCGATCGCGGATTGAAACGCCCTAAAGGCCGAGGGACCCACATCCTTTTGTCGGTTGGCCCGGCGCATCAGCGCGTCGATGATCTTGGCCTGTTTGGCAACTTGCAGGTCGAGCGGGTCGTCGGGATTCAGCATCATCAGGTCAGAACCCTGGTTTCAGGCTCAAAAAAAGCGACACCCACGAAGGTCTGGTTCATATGCACGCCGGATTGCTGTTCACCATAAGTGTTGAACCCCAGAACGCGCCGGGCCTGCAATATGTCGGAAACCTTGCTGCTCAACTGGTTCTGCTCGATCTCGAGCTTGCGCAGAACGCAGTCAAAGCCAAGAATGAAATCCGGCGCCCTGCCAACCCTGTCGCGCACATCCAGACCGGTATCCAGCGTTTCGAGAATCTCCTTTCCGCGCCCGAGCGTCATGATGAGCCCATCGTCGATTGCCGCCAGAAAGGACAGCGCATGGCCATCCGTCGCATCCCGGATCGCGCGCACATAGTAGTTGAGGTTGTGGCGTAGCAGCATCGGGTTTTCGGCAAATACCTGCGGTGACAGCGCATCCACCGGGCAACCCACCAGACGGGCATATTCCAGCGCAGCGGGCGCGCCGTTGATCTCATAGACCAGCCGCTCGTCAGGATCGGCATCGGTGATGATGAGCGGCGAGCCAACAGGCAGGAAATGGTCAAAGCCCACGCCCTGGAATTGCAGATTCGTTTCGATCAGCAACAGGACCGCCGCGTTGGTATGCGCCTGCCCCTTGTGCAGCACGAAGGTTTCCTGGAACTCCAGACCATCGCCCGCTGATCCGCCAAAGATCGGCAGATCGTCCAGCACCGTTTCCAGCGTCGAGACCAGCACATCCTCCTGTTTCGACAACCCGTCCGAGAACATCAGCGCCAGCCGGTTCCAGCCCGCCGTGTGGCGGAATTTCTCGGTTTGTCGCTGCGCCTGTGTTGCGATCTGGGTCGTGTCCAGGGGGTTGAGCTGCTCGAACAGGATCGAGGCGCAGCGGAAGTTCGCTTTTGGAAACCCCATCAGCAGCAGCGCATCGGCCTCATAGCCGT
This sequence comes from Ruegeria jejuensis, assembly GCF_041537905.1. NCBI lineage: Bacteria > Pseudomonadati > Pseudomonadota > Alphaproteobacteria > Rhodobacterales > Roseobacteraceae > Ruegeria > Ruegeria jejuensis. Next base: position 116,102 of record NZ_JBGRUO010000005.1, read on the forward strand.
TTGCGGTGATCTGCCCGGCGGTCGTGCAGCCGAAAACGGGCACGCCTGCCAGCGTGTTGCTCAACTCCTGCATCACGTCGCTCAGATCGAGCGTGTGCGGAATGAAGGCCAGCACAAAACACGCCGCATCCGGTTCCAGATCGACGCAGGCCTCGCGGATGGCAGCCTTGGACTCCGGCGCCGAAGACCGCCCGACGCGAATGAAAAAGGGTCCGTGGTCCAGGTCTCGCATCATCCACCCTCAGTGTTGTAGAAACGCGCGCGCCTCCGGTTCGTTGCCGGTCTGGCGCGCCATCACGGAATCCACCAGAACCGCCGCCTGGGTGCGGTTGCGCACGCCCAATCGGCGCAGCAGCGCGGTGATATGTGCCTTGACCGTGGCTTCGGCCAGCGACAGCTCATAGGCGATCTGCTTGTTCGGCTTGCCCACGCAGATCAGCTTGAGGATGCGGGTCTGCTGCGGCGTCAGGTTTGACAATTCCGGGCTGGACTGGAAGGCGCAACTGTCCTGCGCCGGCGCGTCATCAAGCTGACGGTATTCCTGCGGCACATAGCCCCGCCCTGCTGCAATCTCGCTGATCGCGTGTTTCAGCGTGTTGGCCGAGGCGTCTTTGGGCAGAAAGCCCATAGCGCCGTTTTCGATCAGCGACTGCACCAGTTCGCCCGAGGCCAGCGACGAAATCACAAGCACACGCGCCGACGGCCGGCGTTTCCGCAGCTCCTGAAAGCCTGAAATACCCGTCACGTCGGGCAGTTTCAGATCGAACATGATCAGGTCCGGATCGAACCCGCTTTCAAGCACCTCAAAGGTTTCCTGCAGCGTCCGCGCGCGCTGAATACCGCAGCCATCGAAGCTGAGCTCAAGTGCGGCCGCAAGCGCGTCGCTGTAGAGCGGATGGTCGTCAACGATCAACACATTGGACACGGGGCCCGCTGCCATGGGGTAGCCCATCGTCTGCATTCGTAGTCCTCCCAAGGTGAAAGTAGCCAAAGTGCAAATCATTTCAACTGTTTCGATCTGCGACTCACCCGCAAATCCCAGTGTGCGCTTTCGCAATACAGACTTTGGGAGTAATTTCGCTCCATCTTGCTCTGCAAACCGGACCTGTCTGCCTTAGCGATTGCCTTCGGGCGTGGCAGGACGCAGAAATCGGGTCGCGAAGGATTTCAGATCAGGGGAAGGCGCGGTCGGATCAAAGACCGCGCGGTCAAACTCCCGGATCATCTGCATACGGGGTGGCGAGGCCCCGTCGCGCCGAAGCAGCGCGACGGCCACACGGCGCATCTCGGCTGCCTCGCCGGAGCGTGCCCTTTTGCGCAGTCGCCGCGCGAGCGGATCGAAGATCGGGAACCGTTGCAGCGCGCGCAGCCCGACCACGCGACGGCCAGACATACCCAGAGCAATACCGCAGGCAAAGACCAACACGGCCAGACCCGCAACCGGCCAGCCCGGCAAGCGCGCGGACATCACCGTTTGGGCCGCTGGTACTGTGCCGCGATCTCCAGTCACCGAGCCATAGGCGACACGCTGCGCCGAAATCGTCACATCCCGCGCTTCACGCGCCACCGTATCGAAATAGCTGAAATTCAGCGGTTCAACTATGGTGGAGGTATCGTTCGAGGGCCGGATAGTCCAGCGCCAGAACGCGTAGGTCACCGGCCCTTCGGGAGTCAATTCGACCAGACGCTTTTCGGGATGCGGAAAGATCATGGCCGAGGGCGAGGTCAGATCGGGCATCGGCGGGATCATCTCGGGCGTCACGCCCAGGGCTTCGATCCGAACCACTCGCAGCACCCCTTCGCCGGGCACCAACTGGTCGGGCGCGTTTGACCATTGATCCGACACTTTCAGATCGCGCACCGGGAACCACCAGCCTTGCGATTGCGGTGCGGGGGCCACTTCGATGCTGAGCGGCTCGGACTGGATCTCATGTTCAAACCAGTCATCGCCTTCATCGGTCAATGTCAGCTTATGGGTGAAGGGAGCAATGGTCAGTGTCCCCGAGCGCACCGGATAGATCGCCATGCGCCGGGTGAAGACCTTGAAATTGCGGCCATCGATGCGCTCTTCGCTCCAGCTGTCAGGCCCCAGCTGGGCCCAGCTGAACCCGTCGAAGTCGGGTTGGATCAGGTCTTCACGGGTGATGTGACGCCGATAGACGCCCCGGATCGTCAGCAGGATCATCTCTCGGGTGAACGGCGTGCCGATATCCTCATCCACCGACACGCTCAGGTATACTTCGGACGGCAACACGGTGCGCGATTGTGCCAAGCCACAAATAGGCCAGAACAGGCAAAGCAGCAGCATCCACTTCATTCCGCATCCTCCGGTTCGGGTGGCGACAGGCCCAGCCTAACGCGGCGCTTGTGTTCCTGCGCGATGCGCGCGGCCATGAACTCACCCGGAACATCCGACAGTTGGTTCAGCCAACGCTCATCGGCCACCATGAACTTGTCGTCAAAAATCCGCCGCACGCCAAGGCGCCCGCGGCTGTCCAGCTCGGCCAGACCCAGCATGGTGTTGGCATTGGTAACCTCGCTGCCCGTGCCCGCCGCGCGCGCATCCCCGCGTGCGATGAAACTGTCTGCCTGCGGGCCGTCCTTGCGTTCCGGGAACAGGCCCAAAGCCTCGGGATCAATCTGCAGCCCGGCATAGTAGGCGGCCACCACATCGAAATTGGCCTGCGCATCCGGGTCCCCACGCGTGATAGCAAGATCATAGACCTCAAGCGCCGCTGCATAGCGACCGCTCTGCGCTTCGGCATTGCCAAGATTGTAAAGCGCTCCCGCCGCCTCAAACGCCTCTGCCGCGCCCTGATACTCTCCTGCTCGATAAAGCGCCGCCCCCCGCCAGCCGGGGTTGTCAAAAACCTGCGCCGCCAACCCGTTCATCCCCAACGCCATGAAAACACGGCCAAAAGGTGCTGTGCTGCCCATCAGTGAAGCCAATATCAGCAGAGTGATCGACAGGACTGCAAGCCACCTCATGCCGCATCCCTCCGAAACAGCAGGAGCAGAGGAACAAGCGCCAGCACCAGAAGATAGCGCCCCATGTCACGCCAGAACAGCACTGGATAATCGGCCTGTTCCAGCCGCATCCGGGCGTCACTGGCCAGCCACTCTTGCAAGCCGTCGGTCTGCTCAAGCGTGAACACCGCACCACCGCCGAGGCTGGCATGTGTCTCCATCCCGGCTGTGGCATCGCCCAGCGACACCAGCGACAGCCGCGTGCCAGCCTCCACCAATGCCGCCGCCTCCTGCAAAGAGTCCGGCCCAAGACCCGCCCCGTCGGTAAAGAGCACGACATCGCCCGCCAGCACATCGGCCTCGTGCATCAACTGACCGGCCAGCGCCAGGGCGCGTTCCGGGCGCGAGCCCCGGTCCGGCACCGTCTGCGCATCGATCAGGGAAAATGTCTGACCCACCTGCCGGTGATCGGCGGTCATGTCGGTGGCGACATAGGCATCGCCCGCATAGACGATGATGCCACCGGGCCGCGTGCCAAGCGCGCTGACACCGAAGCGACCCATGGTCAGCATCTGCGGCCAGCGCGGATCATCGGTAACGCTGGTTGAGGCATCCACGACAAACAGAACCCCGTCGAGATTGCGAAAGGACAGCGCATCGCGCCGCTCGATCGCCGGACCGGCCAGGGCCAGTATGCAGATGCCGACCGCCAAAAGCAGCGCGATCAGCGGTCTGCGGTTGGCGCGGGCATCGATCCGGCCAAGGGCCGCCATGGCCCGCATCAACACGGGATTTGCGGCCCGGTCCCATTCTCCGAACCCGCCGCTACGGGACCAGAGCCACCAGCCGAACCCGCACAGAACCGGTAGGCACAGCAGCCAGAGCGGTCGCAACAGGGTGATATCGTCGATACTCACGCCGCTTCCCTCCACAGCGCGAGGCATCCCAACACCACGGCCAGCGCGGCGGGCCAGGGCCAGTAGTCGCGGTAGATCTCGGCGGCCAGCCCGTCGCTATCGGTGGCCTCCAGCCGGTCCAGCGCCTCGGCCACGGCAACCAGATCATCGGTGGTTTTCACGCGAAAGCTCTCACCGCCCGAGACCTGCGCAATCGCGCGCAGCGTGGTGGCATCCACCACCCCGCGTTCACCCGCTTGGGCGCTGTCCAGATCCTTAGGGCCCAGCGCGATCGTATGCACCCGCACGTCCATTGCGGCGGCCAGTTCCGCCACGCCGCGTGGATTGGTGGCACCGGCATTATTGACCCCGTCCGACAGCAGGATGACCACGCGCGACGCCGCTTCGCTGTCAGCCATTCGCTTCAGTGCCAGCCCCAACCCGTCCGAGATATTGGTGGCGCGGCCGGAGATCCCGATGCTGGCCTCTTCGATGCGCCGCGCGACCGCTTCGACATCGAAGGTGAACGGTGTCGCGAAATACGCCTCGGAGCCGAACACGATCAACGCAACCCTGTCCCCGCCTCTGCGCCGGGCGAAATCGGCACCCACGGTGGTCACCGCCTCAAGCCGGGTGATCTGGCGATCATCGAGATAGAAATCGTCGCGCACCATTGAGCCCGACAAGTCCAGTGCAATGGCCAGATCGCGGCCCGACACTTTGAGCGCACTCACCGGTTCCAGATCACGCGGGCCTGACAACGCCACAAGCGTCAGCGCCCAGATCAACCAGAGCAGCATCTGCCGCAGCGGGATACGCCGCGCGCCGTCTTGTGCGCGGCCCGCCTGCAGCATTGCGCCGCCAATGTGATCGGGCACAAGCAAGGCGCGCCCCGAGACCGGTTGTGGGTTGAGCAAACGCGCGACCAACAGGGGCAATGGCAGCGCCAGCAACACCCAGGGATCAGCCAGTTCAAACAAGGCGCGCGACCTCCGCCTCCAGCGCCTTCAGGTCAACGCTCCCCTCACGCCGGTAGAGCCCCCCCCGGATCGCGGCATATCGATCGGGGGCATGGTCCCGCAGCAGGTGCAGCAATGCAACCCGTCGCTCCACCTCGGGCTTGTCGTTGAGCGCCGCCAATCGGTCAATCGGCCTTGCCGATTGCACGACCGGGCGGCGATTGCTGAGCAACCGCAACAGACCAACAACCAGCACCGCGCCAAGCCCCGCCAAACCTGCGGTCGCGGCCAGTTCGGCGACCACACCGCCCGGCGCCTCAGCTGGCAGGCGGATGTCCCGCAAGCTGGCCAGCATCGCCGTTTCGGAAAGTGCCGTTTCCGTCATGCCGCCACCCTTGTGGGAAAGGCAGCCGAGATCCTGCGGGCAATCTCTTCGACGCTGTCACTGGCATTCAGGACCAGGGCCGCGCGCCCGGCAACCTGCTGGTACATCCTAACCTCTGCCGCCTTGTCCTGCGCCAGATAGACCCGTTTTTGACGCCCATCCGACAGCCGGATCGGATACCAGCCGCGCGGCATCTCATGGGTCTTTGCCTCGGTCATCAGAACCAGTCGCGGGCTGCGGCGATGGGCCAGCAGATCCAACCGATCGGCCAGGCCTGAACCGGGGGCGTCAAAGCCTGAAGCAACAATGATCTCGGCACCGGTTGGCGCCAGCCGGTCCGCGCGGGTCAGCGCCTGATCCAGCGTCAGGGCATCCTGTCGCCCGGCCAGGACAGCCTCAAGCCCGTTGCGATGGGCCTGAACCAGCCCGCCGATCACATCGAGCATACCGCGCGTGCGCCCGCGCGGCGGCACGATCACCGGGGCCTCTGGCGTGATCGCCAGCAGCGCCACGCGCCCGCCGCTTTCCACCAGATGCCAGCCAATCATCACAAGCGCCTCGGCGGCAGCAACCGACAGAAAGGCCCGCCGCAGACCCCAGAACATCGAGGCCCGGAAATCCGCGACCAACAGGCTGACCCGGTCGCGCTCTTCCTGAAACTGCCGCACATGCAGCCGCCCGGTTCGAGCGGTGGTGCCGCGATCGAGATGACGGATATCGTCACCAGCCACATATTCGCGCACATCGACAACCTCGATCCCCTGCCCGCGCCGCTTTGTGACGAAACCACCCGGCAAGGCGGCCATCGGAGGCGCGGCATAAGAGGACAGCGCCACGCGGCGCAAAGCGATCAACGGGCCCGAATTGAGGCTGACGCCCGCATCTGACAGCGCCTCGTTCACAGCGGCTCAACCGCATTCAGGATATCGGCGACCACCTCGCGCGGCTTGCGCCCATCCGCCACCGCGCGCCAGGTCAGCACCATCCGATGCGCCAATGCGTCGGGGGCGACGGCTGCAACATCCTCGGGCAGGGCAAAATCGCGACCGCGCAGAAACGCCCGCGCACGCGCCGCCGAAGCCAGTGCCAGCGAGCCGCGCGGCGAGACCGCGTGTTCCACATCCGCGGCCAGATCGCCCGCGCGCGTGGCGTTTACCAGCCGCACGATGTAATCCCGCAATTCCGGCGCCAGATGCACCGCCCGCACCTGCGCCCTTGCGTTTTCCAGATCCGCCAGTGTCATCCGCCGTGCGGCAGGCGGGCCATCCTCGGTTTCGGAAATCACCAGATCGAGGATTCGGCGTTCGGTTTCGGGGGTGGGCAGGCGCAACACCACATGCAGCAGGAACCGGTCAAGCTGCGCCTCTGGCAGCGGAAAGGTGCCATCATGTTCGATCGGGTTTTGCGTCGCCACCACCAGGAACGGATCGGGCAGCTTATGGGTCTCGTTGCCGACGGTCACCTGATGCTCGGCCATCGCCTCCAGCAGGGCGGATTGCACCTTTGGCGGGGCGCGGTTGATCTCGTCGACCAGCACCAGATTGTGAAAAACCGGGCCGGGCACAAACTCGAACGTGCCGTCCTGCGGGTGGTAAACCGGCGTGCCGGTGAGGTCCGAGGGCATCAGATCAGGCGTGCACTGAATGCGTGCGAAGCTGCCCTCGATCGCGTTTGACAGCCATTTGACCGCCCGCGTCTTTGCCAGGCCAGGCGGCCCTTCGACCAGCAGATGCCCGCCTTCGAGCAAGGCAATCAGCAGGCATTCCACCAGATGCTCATGCCCCACCAGACCTTTTGAAAGATAGGTAGACAACTCCCCCATATTGCTTGGTGGGGTGTCGGGTCTGGTATCCATATCGCCTCCCTGCGGCCATGTCAGACCATCTTTTCGGGGATCAGGCTAACCGGAGTCCCAGCCCTGTCAAACACAGCTTAAGGTATTACCCCAGCCACCGCTTAGGTGCAGCCGCTGTCAAACAGCGGGGCAAAGCGGGGATCGGTCAGGGTTTCATCCGCCAGTGCGCGCAGGCGGTCATAATGGGCATCGATGTAGTCGATGAACCCCGGATCGACCGTCTGATCCACTGGCGCCCGCCCCACCGCATGCATCATGAAGACGTCAAAGGCGCACAGACCACCGGGGTTCGACTGCAGCAGCGCGCGCATGAAAGCGTGGGACTCCCATGGCAGTCGCTGCATGTTCACAGGCGTCTCCTGCAGTTTCGACAGAAACCCGGCCCGCCGGTCATAGAGCAGGATATCCATGCCGAAGGTGAAGGACTGAAACAGCTCTTCGATGAGGATCGACTTGTAGAACGCGACCTCCAGCCTGTCCGGGCGCGCATGCGCCGGTTGCTTGACCATGATATGGGTGCCCTGCCCGCGCCGCCCGAAAAAGGTCTGCGCCATGGCCGGCGATGATGCGACATAGCTGCGACTCATGGGCAGCCCAAGCTGGTGCACCTCGTTCAGCCATTGCAGATCCGATGACAGCGCCCGGTTCGGTGGATGCCCTGAATAAAGCCGCAGGATCACCGTTCGCCCCGAACCACAGGCGCTTGCGGTGGGACCGGCGTAGCGCACAGGGGCGGGATATCCGAAACTGTGATGCAGCAGGGCCCGGAACGCATCGAGCACGGCTTGCGTCTGCGGATGCGGCCTCTCGCCCACCAGACAAAGCGACGCTCCGGCCAGATCGCGCCCGTTGATATGCACCGGGATCGCCAAGTCGCGGCCCACCATGGTGACCCGCAACTCATAGTTCCAACCGCGCCGGGCGAGGTCCAGATAGGTGCCCTTGTCAGCCTGCGCCGCGCCCGCGAGGACGAGGGTCACAAGCAATTGCGAGACGATCCGCAGCATACATAACTCCTGCGGCCTGAACCTAGCGCGCCGAGGCCAGAGCGTCCACTTTCTCGCGCAGGGCTGCAGGCCCGATCAGGCGTTGTGTATTCCTCAGATCAGCTTGCCCATTGCCACGGCGGTATCCGCCATGCGCATCGAGAAGCCCCATTCATTGTCATACCAGCTCAGGACGCGGCACATATTGCCGTCCATTACCTTGGTCTGATCGGTGGCAAAGATCGACGAATGCGGGTCATGGTTGAAATCCATCGAGACCAGTTTTTCGTCGGTCACTCCCAGAATACCCTTCAACGGTCCCTGAGCTGCTGCGGTGATCGCGGCGTTGATCTCCTCGGGGCTGGTGTCGCGGTCGGCCTCAAAAGTCAGATCGACTACAGAGACATTCGGCGTCGGCACCCGGATCGCCACACCGTCCAGCTTACCGTTCAGTTCAGGCAGAACCAGCCCCACCGCCTTGGCTGCTCCGGTCGAGGTCGGGATCATGTTCGCGGCCGCTGCACGGGCGCGGTAGAGGTCCTTGTGCAACGTGTCCAGCGTCGGCTGGTCACCGGTATAGGAGTGGATCGTGGTCATGAACCCGCGCTTGATGCCGACCGTGTCATTGAGAACCTTGGCCACCGGCGACAGGCAGTTGGTGGTGCAGGAGGCGTTCGAGACCACCAGATCGGCCCCGGTCAGCGTGCCGTCATTCACCCCATAAACGATGGTCTTGTCGGCATCCTTGCCGGGGGCCGAGATCAGCACCCGTTTCGCGCCATTCTCCAGATGCGCCTGGCAGGCCTCTTTCGAGGTGAAGATGCCGGTGCATTCCAACACCACATCCACATGACTCCAGGGCAGATCGGCCGGGTTGCGTATGGCAGTTACCTCGATCGGGCCGCGGCCCGCGTCGATGGTGGTCTCGGTCGTTGTCACCTCGGAGGGGAAACGGCCATGCACCGAATCGTAGCGCAGCAGATGCGCGTTGGTTTCGACCGGGCCCAGATCGTTGATGGCCACAACCTCGATATCGGTGCGGCCGGATTCGATGATCCCGCGCAGCACATTGCGGCCAATCCGGCCAAATCCGTTGATTGCTACTGTTACGGCCACGGTTCTCTCCTCAGACCCTGAATGCATTCGAATTCTGATGTTGGATCGGCGGCGCTTTCTGGTGTGGTCACTCGCTTTTGACTCCGCCGAACTTGTTAGCGGTAACAAGCACGAGCATGACCAATTGTCAAGTGAACCGCCACAATATGATTGCGAATTCTGGGCATTTTCGTTCGCATGTGGAAAATTGCGAGCGAATATGCGCGTTTCCTCTTGAATATGAACATTACCTGTCTGACTCTGAAGATGGAAAAGGGAACCATATGAACAGCGAAATCCGAAAGTCGGCCATTCTCGAATTGGCGCAATCTGATGGCATGGTCAGCGTCGAAGACTTGGCCACGCAGTTCGGCGTCGCCGCCCAAACGATCCGGCGAGATCTGGCGCAGTTGGCGCAATCGGGCAAGCTGGACAGGGTCCATGGCGGTGCGGTGCTGCCCTCGAGGCCGACAAGCCTTGACTATGTGCGCAGGCAGAATGTGAATGCCGAAGGCAAGGCAAGGATCGGGGCGCTCTGTGCGCAAAACATCCCCGACAACGCGTCGATCTTCATCAATATCGGCACCACGACCGAGGCGGTGGCACGCGAATTGACCGGCCATCGCGGATTACTGGTGGTCACCAACAGCCTGAACATTGCGAATATTCTGGCGGCAAACCCGGAAATTGACATCATTGTTGCGGGTGGTGCCCTGCGCCGCACCGATGGCGGTTTGCTGGGCAACCTGACCACACAGGTGGTCGATCTGTTCAAGTTCGACCTCGCGGTGATCAGTTGCGCCGCCATCGACGAGGATGGCGACCTGCTGGACTATGACCTGCAAGAGGTCAACGCCACCCAAGCAATCACGAGGCAGTCTAAAGCCACCTTCGTAGTAGCTGACCACACCAAGTTCCAGCGCCGCGCGCCCGGCAAGATCGGCTCGCTTGGTGACAGCCACACGCTGTTCACCGACGCGCCCGTGCCCGCCGCCCTGCGGGCGCAGTGTGACGATCTAGGGGCGCAGATCTGCATCGCGCCAGAGTGAGTGCACGCTGGTCTTGCACTGCAAAGCCCGGCATAGTCGCATTATGTCAATTCATCCATAGTGCGCCCAGACATGTCACGACGCCATTACAACCTGCCCCCCTTCGCCACGCTCTCGGCCTTTGAGGCCGCTGCAAGGCATCAGAGTTTCAAAGACGCGGCGCAGGAGTTATCGGTCACGCCGGGGGCTGTCAGCCATCAGATCAAGGCGCTTGAGCGGGACCTGGGTCTCGCGCTGTTTGAGCGGCGCCATCGCGGGGTAGAACTGACCGAGGCGGGGCGCGATCTGTTCCAAGGCCTGTCGACCGGGTTCAGCCGCATGTCGCAGAGCCTTCAGGCGCTGCGCGAGCAGTCCGAGGACAAGGTGGTCACCATCGGCTCGACGTCTGCCGTGGCGACGCTGTGGCTGTCGCAGGCGGTTCTGCGGTTCTGGCGCGAGCACCCGGATATCAACGTGAACCAGATCGTGCGGGATCGACCCTTTGCCAATCCGGCTGACCTCGATCTGTTCATCTGGTATGGTCCCTATCGCCATTCCGAGGTGGACCGCACCGTCCTTTATCGTGACCGGCTGGTGCCGGTGGCGCAGCCGGAATTGGCCGCATCACTTCACGGGGCGGACCTCGCGACGCTGGCCAGTCAGCGGCTGATCCACATGACCTCCGACCATTCCACCTGGACCGAATGGGGTGACTGGTTTCGGCAATTGGGCCATGACGGACCGATCACTCCCGGCATACGGGTGAACAACTACGCCATCGCGCTGCAGGCCGCGCAGGATGGTGCCGGGCTGGCGCTGGGATGGGAGCGCCTGATCGCACCGCTTCTGGCCAGTGGCGCCCTTGTGGCGATCACACCGCATATGCTGCGCGCGCCGCACCGGTTTTACATCCACGGCAAGCCCGATGCCGATCTGTCGGCCAGCGCTATACAGCTGCGCGACTGGATCATCCGGGAAATCCGCTCAAGCTCGCATGATCTGAATTCACCTCAAGCGCAACTTTTCTGAGGTTGCGGGAACTCGCCAAACCGCGTTCAATTCCGCTCCGACACCCACTTGCGGAGGACGCCAGATGAACAAACCGACACAGCTCGCCCCGGTCATGGCATCGGTGAACACCGCCAACGGCCTGCCCAACGCGCATTACACCAATCCCGAGGTCTTTGCCGAAGAGCGCACCGCCGTGTTGTTCGCGAACTGGTCAGGGGTGGGATTTGGCAAGGACATCCCGGAAACCGGCGATGCGAAACCTATCGATTTTCTCGGCATGCCGCTGCTGCTGGTGCGCGACAAGGACGGCGAGGTCGGCGTGTTCCAGAACACCTGCCGCCACCGGGGCATGATCCTGGTCGATGCCCCCAAAAAGATCACCGGCGCGATCCGCTGCCCCTATCATAGCTGGTGTTACGACCTGAAAGGCCGTCTGCGCGCCACGCCGCATGTGGGCGGGCCGGGCCAGAACCGGCATGAGGATGTGAAGCTGGACGAGTTGGGACTGGTCCGCATCCGGTCCCATGTCTGGCAGGATGTGATCTTCGTCAATATTGACGGCAGCGCCCCCGATTTCGAGGTCGCCCATGCCGATCTGCTGAACCGCTGGTCCGAGTTTGATCAACCCTTGCATGCGGGCGGCGGCACGTCCTCGTTCAAGCTTGAGGTTGCCACCAACTGGAAGCTCGCGGTCGAAAATTACTGCGAAAGCTACCACCTGCCCTGGGTGCATCCCGGCCTCAACAGCTATTCCCGGCTGGAGGATCACTACAACATCGAGAAACGCGGTGCCTATTCCGGCCAGGGCACGCTGGTCTACCGGCAGCTCAAGGGCGAGGATGAGGCGGTCTTTCCCGATTTTGCCGGGCTTAGCGACAAATGGGACGAGGGCGCGGAATATATCGCGGTCTATCCAAATGTGCTGCTGGGCGTGCAGCGCGACCATACCTTCGCAATCGTACTGGAACCGGTCGGCTGTGAGCGAACGGTCGAGCATGTGGAACTTTATTATGCCCAGTCCAGCAAGGACACGCCCGAACTAGAGGCGCTGCGCGAGGCCAATGCGCAGCAATGGCGCGGCGTGTTCGAAGAGGATGTTTTTGTCGTCGAGGGCATGCAGCGAGGTCGCCACGGCATGTTGTTTGATGGTGGACGATTCTCGCCGGTGATGGACGGGCCAACGCATAATTTCCATCATTGGGTGGCAAGTCAGGTCGCGGAGCGACGGACCACGCCGTGAGTGACGCCGCACTGGATCAACTCTTGCTGCGAGCCCACGGCGAGGGAGACAAGGCGGCGCTGGTGCAACTCTATACGCAAGCGGCGGATCAGAGCGAAGCAGGCGGCGATCTGGATGCCGCCTGCTTTTACCTGACCCATGCTTTTGTTTTTGCTCTGGAAGTCGGTGCGCCCGAAGCGCGAGACCTGAATGTACGGCTGGTCGAGAAAGGCCGCGCGCATCCCTGGCAGCCCTGAGTTGTCAGGCGAAATTTACCGAGACCGACCCGAAGGGGCCGAAATCGGCATGGATGCGCGTGCCGGGCGGGCATTCGATGGGTCGGATGAAGCTGCCCGACAGGATGATCTGCCCCGGTTCGATTTTCTGGCCATATTGCGCCATGCGGCGCGCCAGCCAGACCACGCTTTCCATCGGATCGTTCAGCACGCCTGCGCCCAGCCCGGTCTCTTCGATCTCATCATCGCGGAAGGTTAGCGCACCGACCCAGCGCAGGTCGAAATCATCGACGCTATGGCGTTCGGCGCCCAGCACCACACCGGCATTGGCAGCGTTGTCGCTGATCGTGTCAAACACATTGCGTGCCCGGCCACTCTTCGGGTCAGCGCGCAGAATTCTTGTGTCGAGGATTTCAATGGCGGGGCAAACATAGTCGGTCGCAGCCCGAACATCCTCCGCCGTTACATCCCCGCCCAGAGGGGATTTCATCACAAAGGCAATCTCTGTCTCGATCCGGGGCTGGATAAAGCGGCCCTGCGGCAGGGTTGCCCCGGTCTCGAACGCCATATCGTCAAACAGAATGCCGCTATCTGGGATGTCAATCTTCAGCGCCGATTGCATCGCTTTCGAGGTCAGCCCGATCTTCCACCCGATCACCCGGCGGCCCTGCGCCAGCTTATGCGCCATCAGTGCGGTCTGCACCGCATAAGCGTCATCCATATCCATCTCCGGATAGCGCAGGCTCAGCAGACCGATCTGCTGGCCGGTCGCTTCGGCGCGCACCAGGTCAGACGCCGCCTGCGCATGATCTTCGGGCGTCATACCTCGTCCTCCACCCCGTTGCGCAGGATGCCGATCCCCTCGACCTCAACCTCCACCACATCACCCGGCACCAGATAGCGCGGCGGGTCGAACCGCGCGCCGGCGCCGGTGGGGGTGCCGGTGATGATGATGTCGCCGGGCTCCAGCGTGGTGAAGGTCGAGATATAGGCGATCTCTTCGCGGATCGGGAACATCATCCGGTCAAGCGTATCCTCCTGCCGCACCTCACCATTCACCCGCGTGACAAGGCATGCCTCGTCAAGCTGTGCCGGGTCGGTGAAGGGCACCAGCCACGGCCCGATTGCGCCTGAGCGGTCCCAGTTCTTGCCTTGCGTGACGTTGAATTTGGCATGCCGCACCCAGTCGCGGATGGTTCCTTCATTACAAAGCGTCAGCGCCGCGATGTGTTCATAGGCGTCCTGCGCCGCGATCCGGCGGCCCCCTTTGCCGATCACCACCGCCACCTCTCCCTCGTAGTCCAGGGTATGGTTCTCGGGCGGACGGATCAGCGGCTGGTCATGCCCGGTGAAAGAGGACGCGAAGCGCGGGAAAAGCGACATGTATTTCGGCTGCGCGCTGCCATCCTTGTATTCGGCATTGCGGTCGGGAAAATTAACTCCCACGCAGATGATCTTGCCGGGGTTCGGCACCGGAATCTGGTAGGTGACATTCTTATGGCTGACCGACCCACCGCGCGCTACCTCGGCCAGCGCGGGCAGACCCTGCCCCGCGATCACGTCGCGCAGGGTTGGCCATTGAGGGAATAGCGGACTGAGCGCGATCACGCCCGCACCTGTCACCGCGCCATAATAGGTCTCGCCCTTGGCGGAATAGGTGGCAAATCTCATGCGATCTCCTTCCAGACCTCGTCGATGACATCCGCCGCCATCATCACATCCTCACGCGTGCAGTCGAACTGGCCAACCTGAAACCGGATGATTTTGCGTCCCTCATGCATGCCTTGCGTGAGGTAGATACGCCCATCATCGTTGAGCGCGTCCACCAGCTTTTGCTGTGTCGCATCGTTACCAGGGCAGCGGAAGGAAAACAGGCTCAGGATCGGCTCGGTCACGATCTCGAACCCGTCAAGCACTCGAATTTTCTCACAAATCTCACCGGCCCATGCAACATGATTGCGGATACGGGCGCGCAGCCCCTCGACGCCATAAGCGCGCAGCAGGAACCAGATCTTCAGCGCCCGGAACCGACGCCCCAAAGGGATCGTCCATTCCGAGTAATTGGTGACCTCGGCGCCCGAGGTTTTCAGGTATTCCGGCTCGATCTTCAGCGTGTTCAACTGCGCTTGCGGATCACGCAGGAACTGGACGGAACAATCGAACTGCGCGCCCAGCCATTTATGTGGGTTGAAGACGATGCTGTCGAACCCATCCACATCGGCCCAGAAATCTGCGCGGAACTCCGGGCAGATCATCGCCGCCCCGGCCCAGGCGGCGTCGAGATGGGTATAGAGGTCCTCGTCACGGGCCACCCGCAGCACCGGCCCCAGCGTGTCACTTGCGCCTATCCCGGTCGCGCCAGTCACCGCGATGATCCCCGCCGGGATATGCCCCGCCGCACGGTCAGCGGCGATGGCCTGTTTCAGCGCCTCCACATCAACGCCATAGCGCGGCCCGGTGGTGCCGATCTTGACCAGATTGTCCTGCCCGATCCCTGCCACCCAACAAGCCCGGTCGATCGAGGAATGCACCTGATCCGAGCAATAGATTCGCAGCTGCCCCTGCCCCGACAACCCCGCACGATTGCCGCGCCAGCCGGTGGCGCGTTCACGCATGGTCAGTACGGCGGATAGCGTCGCAGACGACGCGCTGTCCTGAATGACCCCGCTATAACCCGCATCCAATCCAAGCGCCTGGCGCAGCCAGCCAACCATGACGCCCTCGACCTCGGTCGCGGCGGGCGAGGTCTGCCACAGCATACATTGCACCGCCAGGGTCGAGACTAGCATATCCGCCAGCATCGACGGCGGCGCGGCATTGGCGGGGAAATAGGCAAAGAAGCGGGGATGTTGCCAATGGGTGATGCCGGGCATCACGATCCGCTCGAAATCCGCCATGATGGCATCCATCGCTTCACTGTCTTCTGGCGGCGCGGTGGGCAATTGCGCAGCGATCTCGCCGGGCGCGGTCTGCGCGCGCACGGGTCGGTTGCGCAGTGTCTTGTGATACTCGGCGGCCCAGTCCGAGATATGCTTGCCCCAATGTGCGAAGTCATCCCAATCCATATCTGCCCTCACGGCGCGATGATGGGGCTGGCGTCCAGTTCCGGGTCGTTTACCGGAACCCCAACAAAAGAGGTCCCATGCTCAAACCAGCTGCGCGGCGCGGGCGCACCCCAGAGGGTCTGCCGCTGCGGGTCCTTGAGGTCCCATTTTATCGGCTCATGATCGGGATCAACGGTCTGATAGTCGGAGCTATAGATCTCGATCCGATGCCCGTCCGGGTCGAGGATGTAGAGGAAAAACGCATTCGAAATCCCGTGCCGCCCCGGCCCGCGCTCGATATTACCGACATAGCCGGTGGTGGCCATCACATCGAGCAGGTCGATGATATGCAACGGGTTGGCGACCCAGAAGGCCACGTGATGCATGCGCGGACCGCGCCCGTTTGTGAAGGCCATGTCATGCACCCCACCCTTGCGGTGCAACCACGCGGCCCATAGGCGGCTGGTGTCTTCATCCTCGGTGTACTCCGTCACCCGGAACCCGAAATCGCTGTAAAACGCCACGCTGTCATCCACATTGGTGGAAAAACAGTTAAAATGGTCGATCCGCAGCGGTCGCACCCCGTGATACCGCCCATATTCCTGATGGATGGGCTTAAGCCGGTCCATCTCGTGATAGAACTCCAGCGGTATGCCCATATTGTCCGAGGTCAACAGCGTGCGCCCTTGGTAAGGGCGCTGCACCCATTCCGTCGGCCGACCCTTGGCGCGGAAATAGGCGTCGGCGTGGTCCAGATCTTCTTCGTCAAAGGTCTTGAACCCCATCACCTCAACCGTGCCCGGCTGGTCGGATTTCTGCAGGATCACCGAGTGATGCCCGCGTTCCTCAAGTGCACGCAGGTAGATGTGGCTTTCGTTTTCAGCCGTGACCTGCAGCCCGAACATATCCACGTAGAAGGCGCGCGAGGCAGCCAGATCGCTGACATTCAGGCACACATGGCTGAGCCGGATCGTGTTGAAGGCGGGGTAGAGGTTGGGGGCGGGAACGGGCATGAGGTCTCTCCTTTACGCACCCAGACGGGGGATTTTATGGGCCCCTGTGGCGAAGCCGATATGTTTCTGTTCCATGTAGAACTCAAAGGACCAGTCGCCGCCATCGCGCCCGATCCCGCTGGATTTCACACCGCCGAAGGGCGTCGGCAGGTGGCGGACATTCTCCGAGTTCACCCAGATCATCCCCGCCTCCAGCCGGTCGGTAAAGCGCAGGGCGCGGGTCAGGTCATTGGTCCAGACATAGCCGGTCAAACCGTAGGGCGTGTCATTGGCAAGGGCGAGCGCCTCATCCTCGGTCGCAAATGGGATCGAGGTCAGGACGGGGCCGAAGATTTCTTCACGCGCGATCCGCATATCATTGCGTGCCCCGGTAAAGAGCGTAGGCCGAACGAAGTAGCCCTCGTCCCCGACCGTCTCACCCCCGGCAGCAACGGTTGCACCATCCTGCCGCGCAATGTCGAAATAAGACGTGACCTTGTTGAAATGCTCTTCGCTGATCAGCGGGCCGATCTCGGTCTCGGGCTCCAGCGGATGGCCGACCCTGATCCGGTTCACCCGCTCGATGAGCTTTGCTTCGAACTCTTCGCGGATCGTGTCCTGCACCAACAGGCGCGAGGAGGAGGTGCAGCGTTCGCCATTGATCGAATAGATCATGAAGATCACCGCATCCAGTGCCCGGTCCAGATCGGCATCATCAAAGACGATCACCGGGTTCTTGCCGCCCAGCTCCAGATGGTTGCGCTTTAGCGTATCCGCCCCCTGTTTGGTGATCAGGCTGCCGGTGCGGCTTTCGCCCACAAAGGCGATCGCGCGGATCAGCGGATGCTCGCAGAGCGCGCGGCCTGCATCCTCGCCAAAACCGTTCACCATGTTCAACACGCCCGGCGGCAGCCCGGCCTCTTCGGCAATCTCGACGAGCAGCCGCGCAGTGAGCGGGCTGGCCTCGGCCGGTTTGTGCACCACCGTGCATCCCGCCGCGAGCGCGGGCGCGATCTTCCACGTGCTCAGCATGAAGGGCGTGTTCCAGGGCGTGATTACCCCGACCGGGCCGATCGGTACGCGCGTGGTGATATTCATCAGCGTCGGCGATTTCAGGTGCTGGCCGTCACGCGCCTGCACCACCCGATCAGCGAAATAGCGGAAATTCTCAGCGCCCCTCAGCGCCGCCTTGGACATGAATCGCAGCGCCTGACCGGTGTCCCAACACTCACACAGCGCGATCTCTTCGGCACGCGCCTCGATCCCCGCCGCCACGTTTAGCAGGATTTTGCGCCGTTCGACTGCTGGCATATCGCGCCAATCGGCAAATGCCCCTGCCGCCGCCTGAGCCGCTGCATCAATATCGGCCACATCACCGCGCGCCACGTCGCAGATTACGCTCCGGTCCACCGGAGAGATTGTTGTGAACACGCCAGCCGCTCCACCCCGGTCCTGCCCGGCGATGCGGTGCCGTATGCCACCTTCGCGAAACCGCGCCAGAAAACCGCTCAGCTTTTCGATATTCTGTTGCAACGCATTCATGATGGTCCCCCCAGATGGTCCCGGATCGTGCCCGTCTTGGGCGAGAGATCGGGGTCAATGTCCCGCATCTCCAACGACAAGGCCAGCGAATGCTGAGCCATGTAGGGTCTGAGAAACTCCTCAGCCGCGCGGAATAGCACATCTGCCGCCGCCTTGCGTATCTCCATCGGGCGACCTGCCCGCAACCGGACTGAGATATCGACAAAGCTGTGCTTGGGATCACCGTCAGCTATGGCATAGTGATCGGCACGCAGCGCGCGCACTCGCAACCCTGCCAGAGGAAACGCCTCTATGCCCGCCGCGGCTTGTCGAAGGCAGGCACAGAGCGCCGAGATATCGACGCTATCCTCCAGATTTGCGGAATATTCAATCGACAGGTGCGGCATCGCAGGCTCTCCGATTTATGTGGTTATCATGTTAATTAATATGTAGCAAAAAGTCAATGATATTGTTTCTTTTGCGGCCATGAAATCAGATAAGGTTCTGAAAACTGAACTGGCTTTTGCTGCGATACACTATATCCGAGGTCAACATTGCCTCTGGAAACCCCTCCTGGTTCATCGCATCCGGCCAGACCTGCGGCTCCAGCGCGATACCGCTATACCGTTGATACGGCCTGCCCTGCAGACCGGCGCGATCCGGCTCGTTAAACTGGCTGTTCGTGTAGGTTTGCAGACCCGGTTCGGTTGTGCGGATGCTCATGCCCAGCGATCCATCCGACGATATTAGCCGCCCAACCTGACGCACAGCCACCCGTTCGGAAGACAGACAGAGGTTATGATCGAAAGGGTGTTCTCCAACCGCGCGGAGTTGGCGGAAATCAAATGCGGTTCCCGTGACGGGGTGCTGGACGCCCGTGGGGATCAGATCGTTATCAACCGGCAGATAGTGATCTGCGAAAATCTCCAGATGATGATCCCGGATGCTGCCGCTATCATCAAGAATGAAATAGTTATGAGGCGCGAAACTGCAGGGTGTTTCCTGATCGGACTGCGCCTCGATCATAATTTCGAGCATCGGACCGGGCCGGATCGCATAGGTAACCGCAACCGACAAAGCGCCGGGAAAGCCCATATGGCCATTGGGCATCTCAAGACGCAGAGTCACCGCATCTTCGGCCTGTGCTTCCAATGACCAGAGCATCTTGTCGCTGCCCTGGCTGCCGCCATGCAGCGTATGACGTTCCAGGAAGTTCCGATCCGCCTGATGCCAGCGCCCGCCTGCGCGAAACCGCCCCTGCGCGATCCGGTTGGCAAAGCGACCGACAATGGCCCCGAAATAGCCCCGACTTTGCAGGTAGCCGTCCAAGCCAGGCCAACCCAGAACCAATGGATACGCCACCCCGTCCAGCCGCAAGTCCTGCAGCGTCGCCCCATAGGTCAGCACCCGCGCCCGTAGCCCGTCACGGGCGATGGTTACGTTCTGAACTTGCCGACCATCTGGCAAGGTTCCGAAAGGGGCAATCGGATCCGAACTCATTCGCCGTATGGTATCCAGACGTTTTTCACTTCGGTGGCGTGGCGCAGGTATTCCTCGCCCTCGCTCTGCGCAGGGTCGGTCCAGTCGATGGCCTTGCCGTAATTCACCCAGGTGCGTTTCAGGTTCGCTGCCGCTGCGCGCTCGACCATGGCCGAGCCGTCCTGCGTGCCGTGATACCAGACTCCGTCGACGCCATAGTGATCAGCGAGCGTCTTGGTCAGCTCGTCCCTCGGACCGGTCACGATGTTCACCACCCCGCCCGGCAGGTCGGAAGTGTCAAAAACCTGATAGAGATCGGTGGCCGAAAGCGGATGCGCCTGCGATGGCACCGCGACCACGGTGTTCCCCATGGCAATCGCCGGCGCGACCAGCGAGACGAAGCCCAATAGTGGCGCTTCATCCGGGCAGGCGATGCCCATCACTCCAACCGGTTCCTTCATGGCAACTGTCACGCCACGCAGGGGCACCGAATGCACCTGCCCGTCATATTTGTCGGCCCAGGCGGCATAAGTGAAGAACCGGTTGATCGCGGCTTCGACCTCGCCTGCGGCCACCTTTGAAGAGACACCGGTCATTTCGCGCAGCCGAGTCTCGAATTCGCCGCGCCGCGCAGCGAGATTCTCGCCGATATAATAAAGAATCTGCGCCTTGTTGTGGCCCGAGGCTTTGGCCCAGCCGCCCGAGGCCGCCGTGGCGGCCTCAACCGCGTTGCGGATGTCCTTGCGGTTGCCGATGCCCACATGGCTGATCAGCTTGCCCTTGGGCGTGGCGATGGGTTGGCTATAGCCGCTATCGGGCCGGGCCTGTTTGCCGCCGATATACATCTTGGCGGTGCGGTCGATGCCTTCGCCGCCACCTTCTGTCAGCGAGTGGGGCGTAACCGGCGCGGCGTCCTTGAGTGACTTGAGGTAGCTCGGCTTGACGTATTCATAAAGCCCCTCACGCCCGCCTTCGCGCCCGAATCCGCTCTCACGGTAGCCGCCAAAGCCTGCGGCGGCGTCAAACTGATTGGTGCAGTTAATCCAGATGACCCCCGCCTTGATCTGCGGTGCGACACCAAGCGCGAGGTTGATATTCTCGGTCCAGACACTCGCTGCCAACCCATAGCGGCTGTTATTGGCCAGCTGCACCGCCTCCGCGGGCGTGCGAAAATTCATCGAGACCAATACGGGTCCAAAGATTTCCTCCTGCGCCAGCGTGTCGCCCGCCTCGACCCCGATCAGCAGAGTCGGCGGATAGTAGCAGCCGTTCTCGGGCAGTGAGGTTTCTTCGCGAAACATATCCGCGCCCTCATCGACCCCAAGCGCCACCATCTCGGAGATGCGCTGATGCTGCACCGGGTCGACGATGCAACCGAGGTCGATCGATTTGTCCAGCGGGTCGCCGACGCGCAGGGTCCGCATGCGTTGACGCAGCCGGTCATGGAACCGTTCGGCAATGCTCTCCTGAACCAGCAGGCGCGAACCGGCGCAGCAGACCTGTCCCTGATTGAACCAGATCGCATCAACGATCCCTTCGATGGCGCTGTCGATATCGGCGTCGTCAAACACGATGAAAGGCGATTTGCCGCCCAGTTCCAGCGTCAGCTTCTTGCCTGTGCCCGCGGTCTGTTCGCGTAGGTTGCGGCCTACGCGGGTGGAGCCGGTGAAGGCCACTTTGGCCACGTCCGCATGTTCGGCGATCATTGCACCGACCGGGCCATGGCCGGTGACTATGTTGACGACGCCCTCGGGCAGCCCCGCCTCGATGCAGATATCGGCAAACAAGAGGGCAGTGAGCGAGGTGTATTCGGCAGGCTTCAGCACCACTGTGTTGCCCATGGCCAGCGCGGGCGCGATTTTCCACGCCAGCATCAGGAAGGGAAAGTTCCAAGGGATCACCTGTCCGGCGACACCGATGGGCTCATAACCCGCCATCTCGCGTTCCATAAGCTGTGCCCAGCCCGCATGGTGGTAGAAATGGCGGGCGGCGAGCGGTATATCGGCATCGCGGCTTTCGCGGATTGGTTTGCCATTGTCGAGGCTTTCCAGCACGGCAAACAAACGCGCGTGTTTCTGGATCAACCGTGCCAGCGCATAGAGATGCCGCGCGCGCCCTGCCCCGCCAAGCGCGGCCCAGTGTTTCTGCGCCTTTGCGGCGGCTTTGACAGCGGCGTCCACGTCCTTGGATGTGGCTTCGGTCAATGACGCAATCGTCTCGCCATTGGCGGGGTTCATGCTGTCGAACCTGTCCTCGCCGGGCTTGGTGAAACCGCCGCCGATGAACAGGCCAAACGTGCTGTCATGGCGGTCAAGCCACGCCTTCGCCTCAGCGGCGCTTTCGGGGGCGGTGCCGTATTCCATGGTTTTGAAAATCTCTGAAACTGTCATGTCAGTCATCCTAGCTGATGCCGTGACGGAACGTGGCCGAGTAGCGGCCCGTTACGAAATGTTCGAGTTGGCGTTCGATATCGCCCAAGAGACTGGAGGCACCGAAGCGGAACAGATCGGGTTCCAGCCAGTCATTGCCGCGCTCTTCCTTCATCAGCGACATATAGACCAGCGCGTCCTTGGCCTTTGAAATCCCGCCCGCGGGCTTGAAGCCAATCTTAAAGCCCGTGCGCGCCTCATATTCGCGGGTGGTACGGACCATGGTCAGGCTGACGGGGAGCGTTGCGTTAACGCTTTCCTTACCGGTGGAGGTCTTGATGAAATCGGCCCCTGCCATCATGCAGACATGGCTGGCGCGGGCGACATTGCGCAGGCTGCCCAGGTTGCCGGTCGAGATGATCGCCTTCACATGCGCCTCGCCGCAGGCCTCGCGATAGGCGCGCATCTCGTCATAAAGCGCCTGCCAATCGCCAGTTAGCACGTGGCGGCGCGAGATAACGATGTCGATTTCCGACGCCCCCGCCTTGACCGATTCCTCGATCTCCTTGACCCGCAGGTGGAAGGGGCTGAGCGCATCGGGGAAACCGGTGGACACGGCGGCGACGGGAATGCCGCTGCCTTCCAACGCTTCGACCGCCGTTTCGATCATCTCGTGATAGACGCAGACCGCGCCGGTGGTGATGTTCAGGTCTTCGACGCCCAAAGCCTCAATCAGATCCCGGCGCAACGGGCGTTTGGCCTTGGCGCAAAGGCGGCGCACCTTGCCACGCGTATCATCGCCGTTGAGCGTGGTCAGATCCATCAGCGTGATTGCGCGCAAGAGCCAGGCGGCCTGATAGTCCTTCTTGACGCTGCGCCGCGCGCCGAGGCTGCCGGCGCGGCGTTCCACCGCCGATGTATTGACCTGAACCGAGGACACCCAGTCGAGGTCGAGCGGAATGCCGGGATTGCGCGGGAACCGCGCGGGGTGGGCAGCGACGGGCAATTGATCCGCCGTTTGGGTGATGTCTTTTGTGGAAACAGTCACTGTTTCTCTCCTAGCAGGGGCAGGATGCTGGTGCCGTGCGGGGTGCCGGGTACGCCGAGGTAATCGGAGATGGTGGCACCGATATCGGCGAAGGGGCGGATGCCCAGGGCGGCGGGGGCCAGCGTATTCGATTTGATCAGAATTGGCACCTGTTCGCGGGTGTGATCGGTGCCGGACCAAGTGGGGTCGTTGCCGTGATCAGCGGTGATGATGAGCAGATCGTCGGGCGCCATTTTGGAGAACAGCTCGGGCAGGCGGGCGTCGAAGTCTTCCAGCGCTTGCGCATATCCCAGCGGGTCGCGGGCATGGCCGAACTCGGTGTCGAAATCGACGAAATTGGCAAACAGCAGCCCGCCCTCTTGCAGGTCGTCCATCGCCTCCAAGGTCAGATCGAACAGGGCCATGTTGCCGTGGGTCTTGCGGATCTCACTGATGCCGCGCCCGGCATAGATGTCACCGATCTTGCCCATGGCCAGCACCTGCCGCCCGGCAGCGGTCAATGTGTCGAGGATTGTGTCCGCATGGGGCGGCATGGTGAAATCTCGGCGGTTTCCAGTGCGTTTGAAATCCTCCGCCGTATTGCCGACGAAAGGCCGCGCGATGATCCGGCCCACGCGGTAGGCGTCGCAAATCTCGCGCGCAATGCGGCAAAGATCGTAGAGGCGGTCGAGGCCAAAGCTGTCCTCATGCGCGGCGATTTGCAGGACGGAATCAGCAGAGGTGTAAACAATGGGCTTGCCACTGCGCATATGTTCTTCGCCCAAGTCGCGCATGATCGGAACGCCGGAGGCATGTTTGTTGCCGAGGATGCCGGGCAAGCTGCCTTTTGTGATCATCGCATCCAGCAATTCAGGAGGGAAGGAGTCATCCAACGCCTCGAAGACATGCGGCGGGGTCGTGACCGGCAGACCGGTGATCTCCCAATGACCCGAGGGCGTGTCCTTGCCTTTGCCCGTTTCGCGGCCCACGGCCCAGATCGCGCCCGTGCGGGGTACCGCGTCAGTCCATGCATTATTGCTGGAGTGCGCCAGTGCCTTGTAAAGCCCCATTCCGGAGAGGTTCGGAACGTTCAGCCCGGTTGCACCCCGCGCGTCGAGGATATGGCCAACAGTGTTGGAACCTGCATCGCCAAACGCCTCGGCATCTGGCGCGCCGCCGATGCCGACGGAATCCATCACGACAAGTAAAGTGCGGGTCATTGGGTCGCTCCGAAATTGACGGGGGCCTCGGACAGCACCGCGCGGGCGAGGTGTTCGTCCAGCACGATCTCACTCACCAGCCCGGCGCGCAGCAGGCCCAGCACCGCTTGTGTCTTGCGCAGACCGGCGGCCATGCCGAGGACGCGGCGACCGGCCAATTCCTCGCCGCGCATACCCACGGTCTTGCGGCCCAGCTCGGTTTCGACGATGCGGCCATGGATGTCATAGAAGCTGCCCGCGATATCGCCGACCACGTCTGCATCGCGCAGGTCCTGCAATTCCCGGTCGCTGATGCCTTGCGTGCGGGCCAGATTGCTTTCGGCGTCGATCGAGCCGATGCCCACCACGAAGATGTCGGATTTGCGCGCCAATTCCATCAATTCCTGTACGCTCTGGTAAGACTGGAAGCTTTCGCGTTCCTCGACCGACGAGGCCAGATAGGGCACCGGCAGGAAATAGGCCTCGCCCGCCGTTTTGCGCTGCATCCGCATCACCACATCAAGCGGGTTGGCAGAGAGCTTGCGCAGCAGGCTGCCAGTGATTGAGACGATTTTCAGGTCGCTGCGATCCAGCTCGGGCATCGCAGCCACGGCAGCACTCATGGTCTCGCCCATACCGACACCGATCTGGGTGACTGTCTTTTTCTCCAGCAATTGGACAAGATATTCCCCGGCAGCTTCGCCGACGCTTTGCAACAGTGCCTCAGCATCGTCGCGCCCCGACATGCCCGCGGAGGCAACCGTGCAGCGGGTCAGGCCGAAACTCTGTTTCAGACGGTTTTCAAGTGCCAGCAACTCGTCCGAGCCACCTTCGATCCGGATGGTGACATAGCCCTGTTCCAGCGCATGGTTGATCAACCGGTGTACCTTGGACTGCGACATCTCAAGCTCGCGGGCGATCTGCGACTGCGTCTGGCCCGCGACAAAGGACATCCATGCCGTCTTGGTCGACAGGTATCGCAGATTGTCGGTGCTCTTTTTCATCTCAGGACTCAACAGTCGGAGGCTGATCCCGAAAGATCAGCGCTCTTTGGAGTAGGGTTCGCCACCGGCCAGCGGCGGTACGGCGCGGCCCACGAGGCCCGCCAGGATCACCACGGTCAGGATATAGGGCAGCGCATCCATGAACTGGACCGGGATCACGAAGTTTCCGATCTCGATATTCTGGTAGCGCAGCGCGACCGCTTGCAGCACGCCAAACAGCAGGCAGGTCCACATGGCGGGCCAGGGCTTCCACTTGGCAAAGATCAGCGCGGCCAGCGCGATGAAACCGCGCCCGGCGGTCATGTCCTTGACGAAGCCCGCCTGCAATGCCGTGGCCAGATAGGCACCCGCCAACCCACAAAGCACGCCGCAGATGATCACGGCCATATAGCGCAGCCGCGTGACCGAGATACCGGCGGTATCCACCGCGGCGGGGTTTTCGCCCACCGCGCGCAGGCGCAGGCCAAAGCGGGTGCGGTAGAGCACCCACCAGGTCAGCGGCACAATCAGCACAGCGACATAGACCAGCAGGAACTGACCCGAGATCAGCTCGTGGTAGATCGGGCCAAGGATGGGTACATTCCTCAGCGTCTCGGACAGCGGCAAGGTCACCGATTCAAACCGCCCTGCTCCGGTCAGCGATGGGGTACGCCCGCCTTGTTCGAACCAATGCTGGGCCACCAACACGGTCATGCCGGCGGCAAGGAAATTGATCGCAACGCCCGAGATCAGCTGATTGCCGCGGAAGGTGATCGAGGCCAAGCCGTGGATCAGTGACAGCGCCACCGACGCGGCGATGCCCGCCAGCAGTCCCACCCAGACAGAGCCGGACATATAGGCGATGGCGGCGGAGAAAAACGCGGCGACCAGCATCTTGCCTTCCAGACCGATATCAATCACGCCTGCGCGTTCGGAAAACAGCCCCGCCAGACAGGCCAGCAGCAACGGCGTGGCGAGACGTACGGAAGAATCGAGCACCTGAAGAATGTCGAGAAAATCCATCACGAGTTCCCCCGGCGCAGCATCGCAAAGAGCGATTCAAGAGGCATTCGGACCATGTTGTCGAGCGCTCCGGTGAACATAATCACCAGCGCTTGGATCACGACGATCAACTCGCGCGGAATATCGGTCCAGAGCGCCAGCTCCGCGCCGCCCTGATAAAGGAAGCCGAACAACAGCGCCGCCAACAGCACTCCAAACGGGTGGTTGCGGCCCATCAGCGCTACTGCGATCCCGATGAAACCGGCGCCTTCGACCGAGTTCAGGACCAGCCGCTCCGCCTCGCCCATGGTGGTGTTGATCGACATCATCCCTGCCAACGCGCCCGAGATCAGCATGGCGATCACGATGGTGCGTTTGGGGTGGATGCCGGCATAATTCGCCGCCGTTTCGGACTGGCCAAAGCTGCGGATCTCATAGCCCAGCTTGGTGCGCCAGATCAGCAGCCAGACCAACACGCAGGCGATCAGGGCCAGGAAAAAGGTCACATTTGCAGGTGCCCCCCGGAAGAGCGGGGTGTCGGCGGTCGAAAAGAGGGCCTGGAAGGTCGGAAGATGCGTTGCTTCGGGAAACGGGCCCGAGGCCGGGTCCATCGCGCCTGCCGGGCGCAGCAGATTTACCAGCACGTAGTTCAGCAGGGCGGCGGCGATGAAGTTGAACATGATCGTGGTGATCACGATATGGCTGCCGCGTTCGGCCTGCA
The DNA here is from genome assembly GCF_041537905.1 of Ruegeria jejuensis. Classification (NCBI taxonomy): domain Bacteria; kingdom Pseudomonadati; phylum Pseudomonadota; class Alphaproteobacteria; order Rhodobacterales; family Roseobacteraceae; genus Ruegeria; species Ruegeria jejuensis. The sequence goes on from NZ_JBGRUO010000005.1 coordinate 143,076, forward strand.
GATAGGCCGGGATAAAGGCCCAGAGCGCCCCGAACAGCCCCGCCGCGACCGTCGCCCCGATCAGGGCGATCGACCAATGCGGCCATGGGATATAGAGGCAGACCAGCGCCACGCCGAGGCCTGCGACAATCGCCTGCCCCTCACCGCCGATATTAAACAGCCGCGCGTGAAAGGCGACGGCAACTGCAAGCCCGGTAAAGATGAAATTGGTGGCGTAATAAAGCGTATAGCCCCAGCCCGAGGACCGCATCAGCGAGCCCTCGACCATCAGCTTGAAGGCAGCGATCGGGTTTTCTCCGATGGCCAGCACCACCAGCGCCGACAGCAATCCCGCCAGAAGCAGGCTGATCAGCGGGATCAGAACGACATCTGCCCAATGTGGCAAGGTCCTCATGCGGCGTCCTCCCCTGTGACGCCCGCCATCAGCAGGCCCAACTCGCGTTCATCGGTGGCGGCGGCGTCACGCTCGCCCATTATATGGCCGTCAAACATCACCGCGACCCGGTCGGCCAGCGACAGGATCTCTTCCAGTTCGACACTGACCAGCAGGATCGCCTTGCCCTGATCGCGCAGCGCTACGATCTGTTGGTGAATGAATTCGATGGCACCGATATCGACGCCCCGTGTCGGCTGGCCGATCATCAGCAAATCCGGGTTGCGCTCGATCTCGCGGGCCAGCACGATCTTCTGCTGGTTGCCGCCTGAAAAGCTCTTTGCAGCAAGGCGCGGATTGGGCGGGCGCACGTCGAAGCGCCCCATCATTTCATGGGCCTCTTCGAGAATGGCCGCGTTTTTCATGAATGGACCCGAGGTCCAGCGCGCATCATGGTGGTAGCCAAAGACCGAGTTTTCCCAGGCGCTGAAATTCATGATCAGTGCCTCGCGGTGGCGGTCTTCTGGCACGTGGGCGATATGTTCGGCGCGTCGCGCCCGCCCGTCAGAGCCCGAGCCCGTCAGCGGCAGCGCCTTGCCGTTCAGTCGTACGGTGCCTTCGCCGGGGCGCATGCCGCCCAGAACCTCAAGCAGCTCGGATTGACCGTTGCCCGCGACGCCCGCAATGCCCACGATTTCACCGGCGCGCACGGTCAGGTCGATGCCCTTGACGCGCTCGACGCCACTGCCATCCACGACGCGCAGCTTTTCGACCTCAAGGATGGGTTTGCCCGGCTGGGCCGGCATCTTGTCGACCCGCAGCAGAACCTTGCGACCCACCATCAACTCGGCCAGATGTTCGGGATTGGTTTCAGAGGTCGTGACGGTGGCTGTCATCTCGCCGCGCCGCATCACGCTGACCGTGTCGGTATATTCCATGATCTCACGCAGTTTATGCGTGATCAGGATGATGGTTTTGCCCTCCGAGCGCAGCCGGTCGAGGATACGGAACAACTGATCGGCCTCGGACGGGGTCAGCACGCCGGTAGGCTCATCAAGGATCAGGATCTGCGCTTGCCGATAGAGCGCCTTGAGGATCTCCACACGCTGCTGGTGGCCGACGCTGAGGTTTTCGGTCACCGCATCGGGGTCGACATTCAGCTCATATTCCTTGGCCAGATGCTGTAACTCGTCCCGTGCCTTGGCCAGCGAGGGTCGCAGCAACCCACCATCCTCTGCCCCCAGAACGATGTTTTCCAACACGGTGAAGTTCTCGACCAGCTTGAAATGCTGGAACACCATGCCGATGCCCGAAGCGATGGCGGCCTGGCTGTCGGGGATGTCGGTCTTGGTGCCGTTGATCCAGACCTCGCCTTTGTCGGCCTTGTAGAACCCGTAAAGGATGCTCATCAGAGTGGATTTTCCGGCGCCGTTTTCGCCGATGATCCCATGGATCGACCCGGGGCGGACCGAGATCGAGATATCCTTATTGGCCTGAACCGGGCCGAAGGCCTTGGAAATCCCACGAAGTTCGATGGCGGGGGGCTGGGTGTCGCTGGCTGCCATGTCAGATACAGCCCCGCCGCGTTGCAATCACTGTCATAATGTCCTCACTGTTGGCCCGTGGGCTCCATTATGACTGGCATTCGTAGGGCGCACGACGATTCGACGCAATGAATTTTAATTCACATGCAGCATATTTTCCCACGCGACGGGGTCCTGCGCCATTGCTTTGACCATCGACCGGGGCAGATCACACGCGCCGCCGCGCCGCCCGCGTCGAAGGATTTGGCTATTTGCCGGATAGCCAGTATGCGATCCCGAGCGCCAGCGCCAATCCGGCATAGGCAGCAATATGGCCTGGGTCCATTTGCTTGTAGTCGAAGGTGATGACCTTACGCGCAATCGCCATCAGCCCCGTAGCGACAACCAACCTTACATGGATGACGTTGGACGTCAGATAAAGCGCGGCGTTGGTATAGACTTCGATAGCGATCAGAACGGACAAGACCGCGCCCAGCACGACCAGCAGGTCCTCGCCCTCGACAAGCAATGCCGGCGTCTCAATGACCCGAACCCCAAACGTATAAAACGCATCCAGGATCGTCCAGGCAATCACCAGAACCATGAGAATGGAGAGTGCGCGTGTCAGCTGGCGGATGACCACGTTTGAGACGCGGATTACCGGATCTTCGTGTTCTGGGTCCAGTTCGATATGGAACTCTTGATCATCGCTCGACATTCATGTTTCCCGTTCAGCTAGTTCTTCGGTGCAAGTCTCTATTCGCATATCACAACTTGAGGATGTTGCTTGTGCCGCCGCTTCAGATACCGGACCGGTGTGTTATTTCGGACCCTGCTGCACATGGATCGCCGCTTCGTTTAAACAGTTTCAGGTGCGCCACACTTGGACTTAACCGGGGGACCTTTTTTTGACCCCGACAAACGGATAGGTCATGATTTGCGAAACATAGCACCCATAGGCGCACACGAATGACAAACGATCAGGCTCAGGTTGAAAAGCGCAACTTTCCGATCATGACCGGCCAAAGTACGGTAGCGCAGGCGGCCTGGACCATGGCCAGCCCGTCAATTGTGCTGACTTTTCTGGCCGTGGCGCTGAATCTACCCGTGCTTTTTGTTGGTGCGATGGTAACGGTTCGGCAATGTGCCGGAACGCTGGTGGATATTTTCCTCTATGATCCCATCACCCGGATCAGGAACCGCAAGCTGATGCTGTCGTTGACCGATATCGCGCTCGGGACCTGTTACATTGTCGCGGTTGTGGCCGCGCTGCTGGGGTCAGAGGTGGTCATCATGGTGACCTTTGCCATCGTGATCTTCGTGTTGGGTCTGGTCGACGAAGTCCAAACCTTGATGCTGACAGATTTCATTGGTGACAATCTGCGCTCGAAGGCACGGATGAGGATGAAATATGCGCAGTTGGCACTTGGCGGCGGGATTGCCATCGCGCTGACTTTGATCGCTCATGAACTGACCAAGGAATTGCCACCGTTGCACCGGCATTCAACCGTCATCTCGATCGCTATCGGCTGTTTCATCATCGCTGGGCTGGTCACGCTGGCGGTACGTGACATGGGCGCGGGGGTGCAGCGGGATGTGGCTCCGATCCGCTCGCCGATCACCGCGCTCAAAGACTATGTTTTCAACGCCTTGGACATGCTGAAACAACCCTGGTTCGTGAAGTTCATGAGCCTGCGGATACTCTATGTCGTTACCGTCATGTCGGTGCCCTTCTTCGCGCTGCTCACGGCGGAGACGCACAAGCACTCGGACAAGGGGCTGACCGCGCTGATCATCTCGACCGCGGCCGGAGCGGTCGTGTCGGGCCCGCTCTGGAGGATGCTCAATACGCTGTCGCATCGGACAGTGATGGTTGCAAGCACGCTTATGGTGGCAGCGACGGGTGTCGTACTCATCACCGCACATTTCACGGGCATGAACCATAACGTCAATCTGCACGCGGCGGCCATGTTCGTCATTACGGTGGCGGTGAACGGCCTGAGCACGGTGCGCGGGCTGTATTATATGGACCTCGCACCCAAGGATCAGCGGATCAGGGGTGTGGCGGTATCGCGCAGCCTGAGTCGACTAACCTCCATTGTCGTCTCCGCTTCGCTGGCGGGGATCGCGCATCTGCATGAGACCGTCTGGGCGCTGGTTCTGATCGTTGGCTTCAGCATCCTGTCGGCACTTGTCAGCTACATGGTGGTGCGCCCGGAAGACCGGACGCACGAGGCTTCGGCCTGAGGCCCAGCACTGGTGCTGGATTCAGATCCGGAAGCCGTCGTCGCGCGAAAAGAAATGCACCGCGCCGGGGTTGATGCCCACCGGAATAGTGCCGGTTGCGGCCTCGTGATCCTTGCTGACGCTGACTGAGAACGCCTGCCCGCCCAGCGTGCCATGCAACAGCCGTTGCGCGCCAAGTTCCTCGACGATTTGCACATCGAAGGGTGTGGATCCTTCGCCCAGCGTCAGATCCTCGGGACGGATGCCGACCAGAATCGGACCAGAGGATGATGCAGGCGCGGCCACCGGCAGCTCCAGCCCCTCATCCAGCGTCACATGTTTGTCGCTGCCGACTGTGGCGTTCAGCACATTCATCGGCGGCGCGCCCATGAAGCTGGCGACAAAGGTCGAGGCGGGTGCGTTGTAGATCTCCTTTGGGGTGCCGATTTGTTCGATCCGGCCGCCGTTTAGGACGATGATCCGGTCCGCCATGGTCATCGCCTCGACCTGATCATGGGTCACATAAACTGCCGTGGTGCCTAGGCGGCGCTGCAGCGCACGCACCTCGATCCGCATCTGGTTGCGTAACTTGGCGTCCAGATTAGACAGCGGTTCGTCGAACAGGAACAGATCCGGCTGACGCACGATGGCGCGGCCCATCGCCACTCGCTGCCGCTGCCCGCCTGACAACTGACTGGGCCGCCGGTCGAGATAGTCGGTCAGGTTCAGCATCTTTGCCGCTTCCTGAACCTTGGCATCGATTTCGGCCTTTGGGAGCCCGCGGTTCTTGAGGCCGTAACCCATGTTTTTGGAGACCGTCATATGCGGATAAAGCGCATAATTCTGGAACACCATAGCGATGTTGCGATCAGCGGGGTCGACATCATTGACCACCCGGTCGCCGATCCTGAGCGTGCCTTCGGTGATCTCCTCAAGCCCCGCGACCATCCGCAGAAGGGTGGATTTGCCGCAACCCGACGGGCCGACCAGCACCACGAACTCACCGTCCTGAATGACGAAGCTGCAGGTTTGAACGGCCTCGAACCCGTTCGGGTAAACTTTGTGAATGCCCTCAAGTGCAACCTGGGCCATATGCGTATTCCTTATTTGTCAGATTCCGTGAGGCCCTTGACGAACCAGCTCTGGAAGAAGATCACGATCAGCACCGGTGGCAACATGGCGACGATCGCCAGCGCCAGCGCCTGCCCGTGTTCGGGGATCGCGGCGTCGGAATAGGTCAGAACGATCTGCTTGATCCCGCGCACCAGCGTAAAGAGCGACTCATCGGTGGTGATCAGGGTCGGCCACAGATACTGGTTCCAGCCAAAGACGAACATGATTATGAAGATCGCGGCAATCATCGTCCGCGACAGCGGCACCAGAATGTCGATGAAGAACTTCACCGGCCCTGCCCCGTCGATGCGTGCGGCCTCGACCAATTCTTCGGGCACCGCGCGGAAGAACTGGCGGAAGAAAAACGTGCCGGTTGCTGACGCGATCAGCGGTACGATCAGCCCGGAATAGGTGTTTGCCATGCCCAGCCGCTGGATCGCCTCATATGACGGTAGTATGCGCACTTCGAGCGGCAAAAGCAGCGTCGTGAAGATGATCCAGAAGGCGAAGGTCGCAAAGCGCAGCCGGAAATAGACGATCGCATAGGCCGCCATCATCGAGATGATGATCTTGCCGACCGCAAAGCCGATGCCAAGGATGAAGGAGTTTTTCAGCATCACCATGCCATCGACGGTTTTGGTGAAGCCACCCTTTTCAAGCAGCGCCTTTTCGAAGTTGGTGCCAAGCTGGTCGCCAAAAGTCAGTGCCAGCCCCTCACGGTGGATTGTGACCGGGTCATAGCTGGCCGTGACGAAGGCATAAACCAGCGGCATCAGCATCAGCAGCGATCCTGCGATTAGCACCAGATGATCGAAAACCGCGCTCCACTTGAACCGCAACCGCGTCGGGGTGGGCTGGGCAATTTGGGTCTGTGTCAGATCAGCCATGTCTTGCCTCACGTATAATGAATGCGCCGCTCGATCAGGCGAAACTGGAATATTGTCAGAACAAGAACCAGCACCATCAGGACCACGGATTGTGCCGAAGAACCGCCAAGGTCATTGCCCCGGAACCCGTCCAGATAGACCTTGTAGACCAATGTCATCGGGTTTGCGCCGGGCTCGCCTTTCATCATCGTGTCGATGATGCCAAACGTATCGAACATCGCATAGGTGATGTTGATGATCAGCAGGAAGAACGCGGTCGGCGCCAGCAGCGGAAAGGTCACATCCCAGAACCGCCGGACACCGGAATTGTTGTCGATCAACGCCGCCTCGCGCACCGAACGCGGGATCGACTGCAGACCGGACAGGAAGAAGATGAAGTTGACCGGAATCTGTTTCCAGACCGCGACAATGATCATCGCGGTTGCGGTGTCGAAATAATCCACACCCAGTTTGAAATCCCAGCCGAAAAACCCAAAGAAACGGGTCAGCGGACCGTGGCTCTGATCGAAGAACATGATGCCCAGAAACCCGGCCACTGGCGGCGCGATGGCGTATACCCACATCAGCAGCGTCCGATAGGTCTTGGCCCCGCGCAAAACGTTGTCGGCCTTCACTGCCAGAAGAAGAGCGATCGATAGCGACAGGAAAGTCACGATGGCTGTGAAATACACCGTAAACCAAGCCACCTTGCGGTATTCGACAGACTGCGCGATGTCGGTATAGTTCTCGGCCCCCACAAAAGTCGAGCCGAAACCAAACGGATCCTGCAGATAGAACGAGGATTGTATCGCCCAGGCTGCAGGCCAGTAGAAAAACACAACAATAATGGAAAGCTGTGGCACCAATAGCAGGATGGGCAGCCACGGATTGGTGAAACCGGCTCGCTTCACAGGCGTATTCCTTTGAATTGCGCCAGCGGCCGCTTGGATACGGCCGCCGGTCGTATTTGAGTCAAAAGCGCGTCAGTTCTGCGTCTTGGCGAAGCGTTCCAACAGCTTGTTGGACTCGGCCTCGATATTCGCAAACGCGGTTTCGACATCGGTTTCACCGGTCAGGATGCGGCCGTATTCACGGTTCATCACATCGCGGATCTGCACATAGAAGCCCATGCGATAGCCCTTGGTATTGTCACCGGCGGGCAGTGAGAGCTGCTGGATGCCAACCTCGGCCGCAGGGAACTCGTCATAGTGGCCGTCTTTCTTGGCAACTTCATAAGCGGCTTCGGTGATCGGCACGTAGCCGGTTTCCTTGTGCCAGCCATACTGCACCTCGGGCGAGGTCAGGAAGTTGAAGAACTCGGCGGTTGCCTTGTTTTCCTCATCCGACTTGCCCGACATCGCAAACAGCGCCGCGCCACCGATAAAGGTCTGTTTCGGCTCGGCGTTCACGCCTTCCCAATAGGGCAGCATGGTGGCCGAGAACGGGAAATCGACCTTCTGGACCAGACCGCCGAACGAGCCGGACGAGCCCAGCCACATGGCAACCTTGCCTTCTTCGAACGGCTTGGCGTTGTCGCCCCAGCCGGTGCCGTACCATTCAAACAGGCCCTGGTCTTTCCAGTCCTTCACGGCGCTGAAATGCGCCTTGATAGCGTCGTTATTCACCAGGATCTGGGTATCGCCGCCGTTATAGCCATTGTCATTGGTCGCAAAGGGCAGGTCGTGACGTGAATGGAAGTTCTCGGTGAATATCCAGGGCAGGTGCGACTGGCTGAGCGGGATATACCCCGCCTCTTTTAACGCCGGGCCGGTGGTGCTGGCGAACTCTTCCCAGGTTTTCGGCGGGGTAACGCCCGCCTTGGCCAGCGCGTCCTCGTTATAGTAGAGGATCGGCGTAGACGAGTTGAACGGCATGCCGATCATCTTGCCATCGGCATCGGCGTAGAAATAGCGGACACCGGGGATATAGTCGTTGATGTCAAAGGCGACGTCATTGGCCGCCAGCAGATCCTGAACCGGGATGACCGCGCCCTTGGCACCGATCACGGTCGCGGCGCCGGCATCAAAAACCTGCATGATGTTGGGTTGTTCACCCGCGCGGAAGGCGGCGATCCCAGCGGTCAGGGTCTCTTCGTAGGAGCCCTTGAAAACCGGCGTGATCTTGTAGTCGCTCTGACTGGCATTGAAGTCTTCGGCGATCTGGTTGACGGTCTCGCCCAGTTGACCGCCCATGGCATGCCACCATGTGATTTCCGTCTGCGCAGAAGCAGATGTGGCGGCAAAAACCAATCCTGTTGCGGCGATTTTGAGGAGTTTCATTTCCATACTCCGATTGTTGAGCCGCTGATCGCGGCCATTCAAATTTGCGCAGCGCTTGTTCAGCGCTACCAGGCTCCCATTGGCACGCAAGTGGCTCCCTCCCGCGAGCGGAAAATTGCATCGCAACAGCTGGCGTAGATTGGCCCCACCAACGTGCACCCGCGACCAGTTATAGGGTTTGTTTGACGATTCTGTGAAACAAAAATCGTGAGCTACGAATTTCTCCGTTGGTCTTGAAGGCGAATGGTTGACCTTTCTTTCCCAGAGTCAGGCGGGCAGAACCTTGTAAAGTTTCAAGGGGATGGCGAGTAAATTCCAGATGATCACTGCCCGGAAAGGCCTTTATCTGCCGGCAATGCAGATGGCCCTCAGATATGTTACGCCGGTGTCGCTGAAACTCTGCTACGTTCCGGTCAAATCCCCTGACGTTACCCAAGGACCTGTCCACCGTGTCTGACCTTTACTCCCTCTGGCTCACATTTCCGCAGGCGCTTGAGGATCAGCTAGGGGAGCATGTGGCGACGCTGGCCCGGATGACAAAAGGGCCGGTCTTTCAGCCCCATGTCACGCTGGTGGGTGATCTGCCTTATGATCGTGCGCGGGAGATTTTCACCTCGGAACGGATCGGGCCGATTGCGCCGCGCCTGCAGGGGCGGTTCGGAAGGCTGACCCATGGCGAAACCTATTTCCAGTCACTTTTCCTCGTGGTCACCCTGCCCGCCCAGGTCGCACATGTTCGCCAGCAATTGCTGGATGAGCTTGATCTCGATCCGGCATACCCGCCACATGTCAGCCTGGCCTATGGCAGTCTCGACGGAGAGGTCCCGACATCGCATCTGGGCCGGATCACCGCTACGTTCTGCGACCAACCCGCACCGCTGGCGTTTCTGGATCTTGTCGCCTCATCCGAGACCCGGCCGGTGGAGAGCTGGAAAATCGTCGAGCGGCTGCCGCTGAACGTTTGACCGCGCGTCAGGTTCCGTCAACGCTCTGCCTGCCGCGCAGCCAAGACAGGGTCCGTTCGCGCAGCGACTGGAAACTCAGGTAAAGCACCGGGATCATCAGCAGCCCTATGGTGCTGTCGAAGATCATCCCGAACAGAACCGGGTAGCCGATCGAAACCCGCCCCGCCGCCCCGGCCCCGGTGGCTAGCACCAGCGGCAGCACCCCGATGATGAAACACAGACCGGTCATGGTGACCGGGCGAAACCGAAGCTCGGCCGCTTTCAGCGCCGCGGCGCGGATCGATGTGCCGCGCGCGCGTTCGTCATTGGCAAACTCGACCACCATGATAGCCTTCTTGGCAGCCAGACCGATCAGTAGCACCATTCCCACCTGCGCGAAGATGTTGTTGCTCAGATGCGGGATCAGCGCCAGCGGTACCAATGCGCCAAAGATCGCGAAAATTGTCGAGGTCATCACTGCAAGCGGCAGCGTCCAACTTTCATAAAGCGCCACCAGAAAGAGATAGGACAGCACCATCGCGCCCATCAGGATATAGGTCACCAGCCCGCCTGCTGCGACCTCTTGCTGGGTGACGCCGGACCATTCGATGTCGAAATCCTCTGGCAGGCTGGTATCGGCGATGGCCTTCATGGCGGCAATGGCCTGACCCGAGCTTACGCCATCCGCAAGCTGCGCGTTGATCGATGCGGCGGTATAGAGGTTGTGGCGCGGGATGCTGTCCGGCCCCAGCACCGGCTCATGGTTGACCAGCACACGCAGCGGGAACGAGTCGCCATCGGAGTTCTTGACATAGATGTTACCAATGTCGTCCAGCGACTGCCGGAAGTCCGCATCCGCCGAGATGACGATCCAGTGGACCTTGTTGCGCTTGATGAAATTGCCGACGTAGTAGGAACTCAGGCTGGCCTGCAGCGCTGAAAAGATGTCGATCACCTCAACGCCCAGCGTCTCGGCCCGGTCGCGGTCGACCGACAGCAGATATTGCGGCACGTTGGCCGAAAAGCTGCTATGCACATGACTGAATTCGGGCGCGGCATTCAGCGCTGTAAGGAAGGCGGTCTTGGCGGCATCCAGCTTGTCGACATCGCCATCCGCCAGGTCGACCAGTTCCGCCGAAACCCCGCCACCAACACCCAGACCGTGGATCGAAGGCAGCGGGAACACGAACGAGGTCGCCTCGGGCAAGGTTGCAAGCCCGTCATTGGCCGCAGCCATTATCGCATACCATTGCAGCTCTGGCGTTGTCCGCTGATCCCAGGGGTCCAGCGCGATCACCACCATGCCGGTGCTGGGTTTGGTGCCACTCATCATGCTAAAGCCTGACACCGTGGTGACGCTGTGCACCCCCGGCATCGCCCGGATCATGGTGTCGACCTGAGTCATCACCGCCTCGGTCCGCGCCAGCGAGGCGCCATCGGGCAGGTCGATCCCCGCCAGCAGGATGCCGCTGTCTTCGGCGGGAATGAAGCCGGTGGGCACCGTTTTGAACAGATAAATTGTCCCGCCCACGAAGCCAGCAAAGACCAGCAGGCTCAGCGCCAGATAGCGCAGCATCAACCCGACCAGCCGCATATAGAGCCCGCGTATCCAGGCGATCAGCGCAGGCACCAGCCGCAGTGGGCCCCGTGGCCGCACACCCTGCCGCAGCAGCAGCGCGCATAGCGCTGGACCAAGGGTCAGCGCATTCACCGCCGAGAGCATAAACGCAAAGATGATGGTCAGCGCAAATTGCAGATAGATCTTACCGGTGATGCCGGGAAAGAAGCAGACCGGCACAAAGACAGCCCCCAGCACGAAGGTGGTGGCGATGATGGGTCGCGTCACCTGATCCATTGCCTTTTCGGTGGCGGCACGGGCCTCAAGCCCTTCCTCCTCCATGATCCGCTCGGCGTTTTCGATGATGACGATGGCGTCATCCACCACCAGCGTGATCGCCAGAACCAGCGCCAGCAGGGTGATCATGTTGGCGCTGAACCCGATCAGAAAGATCAGCGCCACCGCCCCCAGAAGCGAGACCGGGATCGCGATGGCGGGCACGATGGTCGCGCGCCAGCTTGCCAGGAACAGGAAGGTGACCAGGACCACCAGACCGGCAGTCAGACCCAGCGTGAACAGGATATCACGGATCGACAGCCGCACCGCCGTGGTGATGTCATACGGGATCTCATAGCTGACGCCGTCGGGGAATTTCTGCGCCAGATGATCCAGTTCGGCCAGCACCGCATCGGCGATGTCGAGCGCGTTGGCGGTGGCCTCCTGATGGATGGCGATGGCGGCCGAGCCCTTGCCGTTAAACCGCGAGGCACCCGAATAGCTTTCCGCCCCAAGCTCGACCCGCGCCACATCCCCCAGCCGCACCAGCGAGCCGTCGGTGTTCGACGCGACGATGATGCGCTCGAATTCCTCGGCTTCGCGCAACAGCCCGCGGGCCTGAAGCTTGAACTGGAAATCGGGTGTCTGGGTGCCAAAGGGCGGTGCGCCCAGCTCGCCTGCGGCAGCCTCGACATTCTGGTTCTGGATGGCCGTCGCAATGTCGGAAGCAGTGATGTTCAGCGCCGCCATCTTGTCGGGTCGGGTCCAGACCCGCATGCTGTATTCCAGCGGCCCGAATTGGGTCACCGCGCTGATCCCGGAGATCCGGGCCAGCGGGTCCTGCACGAAATCGGCGGCATAATTGCTGAGATAGAGCTCGTCTCGCGAGCCATCGGGTGAGGTCAGGTTGATCACCATCATCATCCCGCCCGAGCGTTTCGAGACATTGATCCCCTGCTGAATCACCGACGGCGGCAGTACCGGTTCGGCCAGCGCAACCCGGTTCTGCACGTCGATTGCTGCGATATCGGGATCGGTGCCGATCTCGAAGGTCACGGTCAACTCATAGGTTCCGCTATTGGAGCTGCCCGACGACATATAAAGCATGCCATCAACGCCGTTGACCTGTTCCTCGATAGGTGTGGCAACTGCTTCCTGGATCAGCGCCGCATCGGCACCGGGATAGCTGGTGGTCACATAGACCTGCGGCGGCGTGATCTCGGGGTATTGGGCAATCGGGATCAGGCGGACGCCCAGCAGTCCCGCCAGCACCATCAGGATCGCGATGACGATTGCGAAATTCGGGCGCTCGATGAAATAGCGCGGGATCATTGCGTCGGCTGACCGCTGGCATCCACTGGCGTGACCGTCGCGCCGTCATGGATTTTCTGAAGTCCCTGCACCACCACCCGCTCGCCCTCATTCAGGCCCGAGGTGATCTGCCATGCCCCGTCCATCTGCTGACCGGTTTCAACATTCTGTCGGTGAACCACATTCTTGTCGTCGAGCACAAAGACGAAATGCCCGTTCTTGTCCAGTTGCAGCGCCGATTGCGGCACCGTCAGACTGGGCGCGGCATCGGCGTCCTCAAGATAGGCCGAGACAAACTGACCGGGCAGCAGCGCGCCATCGGGGTTCGCGAAACTGGCCCGCAGCTCGATCGTGTCGGTGTCCTGCCGGACCTGCGTGCCAACATAAATCACCTGCCCGCTGGTCCCGTAGTCGCTGCCATCGGAAAGATGAATACGCACCTTCAGTTTGATCTGATCGTCGGCGATTAGGCCTTTTTTGCGTTCTTCAATCAGGACGCCCTCGCTGACGAAAAAGCTGACAAAGATCGGATCGACGCTGGTGACGGTGGCCAACACCCCGCTGTCGGAACTGATGACATTGCCGGCATCGACCGACGACCAGTTGATGCGGCCATCCAGCGGGCTGGTGATCTCGGTATAGCCCAGATTGATCTGGGCCAGTTTCAGCGCGGCTTTGGCCGCGTCCACTGCCGCCAGATCCTGACCGTATTCCGCCTGCGCGGCATCCACCACCGATCGCGGCACATCACCCTTTTCCAGCAGGTCTTGATTGCGCTCAAGGACAATGTCCGAGCCCTTGGCGGTCGCTTCGGCCCCTGTGACCGAGGCCCTGGCGCTGGCGACATCCGCTGCATAGACATCCTGTTCGATCCGGAACAGCACATCTCCTTCGGATACCAGAGCACCAGGTGTGAAGTTCACCTCTTGCAATATCCCTTCGACCCGCGCCTGCAGATCGACCCGCTGCTGCGCGATAACGCGGCCCACATAGGCATCGGCTGGCTGTACCACTGCCGAAGAGACCTTGGCTACGACCACGCCGGGCACCGCATTGCCCTTGGTTTGCGCAGCGACGGCCCCGCTCAGGCAAAGCGCAAGAAGACAAGGAGTTACAAGTCTTGGGATTGGCACATTAACCCCCGGATCAAGGCTATTGGTATTGCTCGCACTATGAGCCGGTTGCAGCACCCAAACAACCTTTAAGAGAGCCCTTGCCCGTTTCGGCCCAGGCTTCGCTCAGATAACGCGCCACGGTTTCGTGGGCACGTTCGGCGTCGTCGACCAGACCCAGATAGCTGAAGAAGCCGTGAATCATGCCGGAAAAATCCACCTGCTCGACCGACACACCGGCATGGCGCAATTGCTGCGCATAGGCCGCACCTTCGTCATGCAGCACATCACATTCTGCCGTCAGCACCAGCGCAGGTGGCAGACCCACATGCGACGGCGCAAGCCCCGGATTGGCGCGCCAATCCTCGTACATCGTGGGGTCCGGCAGATACCGCTCGCGGAACCAAGCCACCGTGTCGGTTTCTAGAATGCCATACCCAGCGCCATAGCGGTCATAAGATCCTGTTCCGCCGCGATAATCGATCACTGGATAGATCAGCGCCTGCGCCGCAACTGCGATGCCTGCATCGCGCGCCATCATGGCGGCGACCGCCGCCAGATTGCCGCCCGCGCTATCGCCGCAGAGCGCGAGCCGGGCGGGATCAATGCTTAAATCCCCAGCATTTTCCATCACCCAGCGCAGGGCGCTGAAGCTGTCCTCGACCGCTGCGGGAAACGGATGTTCCGGTGCTTTGCGATAGCCGACCGAGATCAGTGTGCAGCCGGTCTTCAGCGCCAGGAACCGCGCGGTCGTGTCAGAGGTGCGCAGGTCGCCAAACACATGGCCGCCGCCGTGAAAGAAAACAATCACCGGGGCGTTCTGATCCGAATTGGTGCGATAGATGCGCAGCGGCACCGATCCGTAGGCCGGATCGGTCATGGCTTCTACGGCCGCGCCGCATAGAGCTGCTCGATCAGATTACGCGCGGCCTGGGTGCTGAGATTCTGGATCTTCGGCATGCCAAGCGCCTGCATCTTGTCCAGAAGCGCCTGTATCTGCGGGTGAACGCCTTGGGGCATGGGGTCTCCTGATCCTGTGGCATGAGCTGCGCGCAGCGTATCGGCGATGCTCCGCCGCTTGGTCCTCACGCGAGCCCTGCCAGTCGCCGAATGGCCAGCCGCTTCTTGCCTTTGGCTTAATTTCCCTCCAAGCAACCGCCCATGCGTCGTCTCTCTGTCTTTCTGTTTGTGATCGCTACCCTGCTTGTTGCGGCAGGGGTATTTCAGCTGTCCTATAGGTATTTCCGTGCAGAAGAGCTGTCGCGCGCAGAAGGGCGGCTGTCGCTTTATGGCAGTTCGGTCACGGCCGAGCTTGAACGGTTCTCGCACCTGACCCATGTGCTGGCCCGTGACACCTATGTGGTTGAGACTGCCGCCGGAGCGCCGACCGGCGCGCTGAACCGGCGGCTGGAGGGGTTTGCCGATCAGGCCGGGCTGGATGCGATCTATCTGATCGAACAGGACGGGCTGACCGTCGCCGCGTCGAATTTCCGCGACAGCGCCAGCTTTGTTGGCCAGAACTACGGGTTCCGCCCCTATTTCCGGCAGGCGTTGGAGGGGCGGCAGGGACGGTATTACGCCATCGGCGCCACCACCGGTCTGCCGGGTTATTTCATCGCCGATGCGGTGCGCGATGCGGCAGGCCATGTGGATGGCGTCGTTGCCATCAAGATCGACTTTTCGCAGCTTGAAGACAGTTGGCGCAAGGCCGGAGAGCAGGTGTTGCTGGCCAATGAGGACGGGGTCATCCTGCTGGCCTCCAACCCGGACTGGCGCTACCATGTGCTGCACGCGCTAAGCACCGATCAACGCGCCCGGATCGAGGCGGCACAGCAGTTCCTAGGCCAGCCCCTTGCGGCGCTGGACTGGTCCGACCTCCCCGATCAGCGCGCCCGCCTCACCGGCTCCGACCGGCTGCATTTGACCACCGCAGGCCTGCCGCATGGCTGGCAGTTGCATTATTTTGCCAGCGATGAGCGCGCCGTGGATCGCAGCTGGCTGGTGTCGGCTTCGGTTGTGGTGCTGGCGGGTCTAGGCTTCATCCTGTTTCAGGTGCAGCGCGCCCGGCGCATGGGGCAAGCGCTGCAGCGATCGGAAGAGGAAGAGGCGCAGCTGCGTCAGGCCAATGAGCGGCTGGCGGTCGAGATCACCGAGCGGCGCAGTGCGGAGCGGCGGCTGCAGCGCACCCGCAACGAGCTGGAACGCGCCAGCCGCTTGGCCGCCCTGGGGCAATTGGCGGCCTCGGTCACCCATGAACTGGGCCAGCCGATCGCCGCAATGCGCAATCATCTGGCCGCCGCCGAGATTACCGCGCGCGAGGCACCTGGCCTCACCAGCAAGATCGGCGCTCTGGTCGAGCGGATGGAGGGTATCACCCGACAGCTGAAGTTCTTTGCGCGCTCGGATGTCGAGGAATTTGCCGCCTTCGACCTACGCACGGCGATGGAGGCGGCGCTGGCGCTGGTTGCCCCCAATGTACACGAGATCGGTGCAACCATTCAGCTTGACCTATGCAAGGCCCCGGTGATGTTGCGCGGCAGCAAGCTGCGGATCGAACAGGTCATGACCAATCTGTTGCGCAATGCCTTGGATGCGGTGGAAGAGGCTGAGACGCCGACTGTCTCGGTCCGCCTGGGCGCTACGGAAAGCGAAAGCTGGTTCGAGATCCGCGACAACGGTCACGGGCTGGGCGCCGCGACGCTTGCGGAACTGCAGGAACCCTTTGTGACAACACGCGAAAGCGGCCGTGGCATGGGGCTTGGTCTGGCAATCTCGGCCAGTATCGTCAAGGATCATGGCGGTGTGATGAGTGCCCGCAATGCCCGCACGGTAGGCGCGGTGTTCCGGGTGAGCTTCCCCAAAGCCGAAACAGAGGAAGGCGAGCTGGTATGACGGACGCGCGCCCGATCACCATTCTGGTTGTCGATGACGACAGATCCCTGCGCCAGTCGCTGATCGAGTTGATCGAAGCGGCAGGCTGGCAGGCCTCCGCCGTATCCCGCGCCGAGCGGGTGGCCGGTCGGCTCGCAGAGACGCCGCCCGATGTGATCCTGTCTGATGTGCGCATGCCGGGCATGTCGGGTCTGGATCTGCTGGCCAGTCTCGACACATCGAGTGGCCCGCCGGTTGTGCTGATCTCGGCCCATGGCGACATCCCGATGGCGGTAGAGGCGATCCGGAACGGGGCTTACAGCTTCGTCGAAAAGCCCTATGAGCCACGCCGCCTGCTGACCATCCTGCGCAATGCCGCCGAACAGAACCGCATGAAGCAGCGTAACCGACGGCTGACCGATCGGCTTTACAAACTGTCAGGGCTGGATCGCATTCTGCTGGGTCAAAGCCCGGTGGCGGCAAATCTGCGCCGCGACATCCTCGATCTGGCCGATACCGATGCGGCGATCCTGATCGAAGGCGAAACCGGCACCGGCAAGGAGCTGGCCGCCCGCGCGCTGCATGATCTGGGCACCGATCCCGACAGTCCGTTTGTGGCACTGAACTGTGCCGCACTGACACCTGATATGTTCGAAGCCGAGATGTTCGGGGTTGCGGGCGAAACCGGTGGCCGCTTGCTGGCGGCAGCAAATGGCACCCTGTTTCTGGACGAGGTCTGCTCCTGCCCGCCGCCGGTGCAGGCCAAGCTGCTGCGGGTGATCGAAGACAAGCAGGTGCTGCCGGTGGGGGCCGCGACCCCGGTGCCGGTACGGTTCCGGGTGATCTCGGCCACTAACGAGGATGTGGAAAGGGCCGTTGAAGAGAACCGGTTGCGACAGGACCTGCTGTTCCGCCTGAACACAGTGGTGCTGACCCTGCCGCCGCTGCGCGATCGGCGCGAGGATCTGACCTTGCTGGTGACGCATTTCCTGGACCACTATGCCCGGATATACGAAATCGCTGCGCCCGAATTGAGCGCAGATGATCTGGCCGCGTTGATGACGCATGACTGGCCCGGCAATGTGCGCGAGCTGCGCAACGTCGCTGAACGCCGGGTGCTGGCGGCGCGGCGCGGGGGTGGCTCGGTCGGGCAGGCGCTGCAGAGTGCAGCGCAAAGCGAAGAGGTGCCCGACACCTTGCGCGAGGCGGTCGCCGCCTTCGAGCGCGAGTTGATCGGTAAGGCGATCAGAACCCATCAGGGCCGCATGGACGCCGCCGCCGAGGCGCTTGGCATCGGGCGGCGCACGCTGAACGAAAAGATTGTAAAACTGGGTCTGGACAAGGAGGCCCTGCTATAATCTGGTTGGGTGCAAGGCCGATACTTTAAGGTCTCAAACCCGAGTCCCCTGCAGCGACGGCCCTCTCAAACCAGTGCCGCCCAGAACCGGTAGCGTTCCTGCCCTGTCACTTCGCGGATCAGGCCCATCTCATGAAACAGCGTCAGGTTGCGCCGGGCAGAGGGGCGCGAGCAACCTATTGCTTCGGCCGCCAGTTCCGCCGAGAGCACTGGATAACGTAGGAGCGCCGCGATTAGCAGCGGTGGCGTGCGGCCCGACAACCCGGCTGTCAAATCGATCGCCCGATTGCGCCAAGCCGAGAGCCGGTCCAGTTCCATCGCGGCGCGCAACGCCCCCGCTTCGATTGCATTCAGGAAGGTGGCCAGCCGCGCCGTTGACGCGTCCGAACCCTGCGCCACCTGATGGCGGTCGAACCTGTGTCCTTCGGCCATGGGCAGGTATGGTGCCTCGTCTCCCGCACCCAGCAACAGCGCTGCCACCGACGGCTCTAACATTTGGTCGTAAGACGTCAACGCCAGTCGTCGCCAGGCGGCAAAGCCTTGCGCGGCGCGGGTCAGCAGATGGCAGGTCTCGAGCAAACTCCCGGCCCAGTCCTGCCCGGCCAGATCCAGTTCCGGCCCGGTGGGGCGCTCTTCGTCGCGATGGGGCTCGCTCACGGAAACGCGGCCCAGAAACGCGCGCATGTCGTCCTGCGGCAGCGGACCTGTCAGCAGCCGCCGCACTGCCCAATCCGCGCGGCTCAAATCGCGGGCCATGTCGTCACTGCCGAGCCGGAAGGCCCTATAAAGAGCGATCTGATCCGGACCCAGCCAGATACCTTCAGCCCTCAACAGCGCCGAGACCGTCATCAAGGCGAGCCGCTCGCTCACCCCCGGGGCGGCGTGTCGCAACCGTTCGCCGTAGCGTGCCACTGCTTCGGCCGCAGCCACCAACACCCGGTATTGCGCAGTTTCTGCTGCCTGCCACGTGCGTCCATCCAGCCCCGCCTCGCGCGCGGCCACCGGCCAGGGCATCTCGCCGGGGGCCACATCCTCGGGCGGCTGCGGCAGAAACCACAAATCCTCCTCCTCGACCGGATCGGGATCATAGATCGACCGGGGCGTGGCCTCTTCGTCATCCTCAGGGTTTTTAGGGCGGCGGCGCATGTAACGATCATAATCACCCTGCTTTGGCACGGCCAGTTCTTTTGTCGCGACGCTGCTTGAGCACTTGGCTTGGCCGTCATCTTGCCTGGCACTCACTCAAAGTGCCCTTCCTGCCGACGCAGATCACCCCGATCTTGCGTTGTCTCAGCGCTGCCAACTTTTGGCACCCCGAGGTGCGCACGCGATAACGGGCAAATCTCTGATGTTCTCGGTTTACAGCAACCCCTGATCGACCCATTCTTCGATTTTGTTGCGGCTGACCTCGAAATGCATCGAATCCTCGCGGCCCCAGGCCGCGCCCCAGACCCAGCCCTCCTGCCGGAAGAAATCGGCCAGGATGGTCAGGCCCAGCTGGGTCTTGCCATCGCCGAGCGTATCCAGAACCCCGTCAATGTTCAGGTCAACCGCCAACCCGTAAGCATGCGCCGAGGCCGACGTGGTTGAGCCGCGAATGAACCGGACGCACAGTGACCCGGCGGTGTTGATGCGGGCATAAAGGTCCGGATCGGTGCGGCGGATATTGTCGAACACGTCGCGCAGGGATTCGATGGCCGGTTTCAGCATCTGCACCCGCACGGGGCCGACCTCCTCCAGCGCCAGTTTGGATTTCAGCCGCTCGTTGGTCATCGACTGACAATCATTGCTCAGGTCTTCGCGCGGCAAGCCGAAGGTCTCGCGCAGGAAAGATGGCCGCGCAAGTTCGAGCCCATCATTGACGTTTTTCCGGTCCGCGATCAGGACAACCTGTGCATAGGCATCGATAATCTCGTTCGGGGTCGAACTGTCATAGCCAAAGGAATCGGCAGCGTCGTCATAGTCCTGCAGCAAGGTCACGCCGCCGATCTGGACCTGGCTCAACTCGTTGGCCATGCGGTCAATCTTATCGCGCAGGTCTTCGACCTGCTGGCTCAGCATCTCGATCTCGATTCGGGCGCCGGAATCGATGGCGGGGCCTTCGAAGTTTTCATCCATCGGCACCAGGATCGGAAAGACATACCACAGGATCGGGGCCAGAATGATCGCCACGGCCAGAATGATCGCTGGTACGATGCGCATGGTGCTTTTCGTCCTCGTTGCCTGTATCGCCAGCGCGCACTCTAGAATCCGCTCCGGCGGATGTCACGGGCCCCGAGAAACAGAATGACAGGGTTTGTGTGATCTTCTTCATTGTTCGGCAGCACAGGCGCGAGATAGGTTTGCACCCAAAGACGAGCTAAGATATGATCACCGGCGACGAAGGAGCCAGAAATATGTGCGCGATCAAATCACTAACCCGACTAAGTGTGCCTGCCCTGCTGGCTGTGGTCTCAGTCCAGACAGCGTTTGCACAGGATGCGTCCGAATTGACGGCCGAAGAGATCACCGATGCGTTCAATAAGCAGAAGACTCGCGGATTGGTCATTGTGCCTTCGGGCCAACAAGAAACCGCGACGGAAGATGCCTCAACCACGGTTGCAAATGCACCGACAGAATATACCGCGGTTCCGAAAGATCAGCAGGTCAATATCCAGATCAGCTTTGATTTCGACAGCGCGGCACTGCGTGAGGATCAAAAACCCAAGCTGAGCGCTCTGTGCAGCGCCATGCAGGGCGTGGATGTCAACGTGTTCCAGATCATCGGCCACACTGACAGTTCCGGCTCGGCAGCCTATAACGAGAATCTGTCATTGCTGCGCGCCAAAGAGGTGAAACGTCACCTTGTAAGCGATTGCGGTATCGATGAATTCCGGCTTGAAGCGGTGGGCGCGGGCGAGAGCCAGCCCTTTAATTCTGCCAATCCGCGTGCGGATGAAAATCGGCGGGTCGAATTTCAGGCGCTTGGCTGATAGGGTCACGGCAGAACGCTTGAATTTCTGAGGCCTGCATGACCGAATCCCGCGCCGGTGACCTGTTCCAACCCGGAGACCTGGTCAACAATACCTACCGGATTGAGGCCATACTGGGGCGGGGCGGCACCTCGGACGTCTATCGCGCCCGTTCCGAGATTTCGGGGCGGGTTGCCGCGCTCAAGGTTCTCAAGGCCGAGTTTTCCAGCAATGACGATTTCCTGGTCCTGCTGACCCGAGAAGAAGAGATTCGCGAGATTCGCCATGATGCGGTGGTGCGCTATTCGGAAAACAACCGCACCCCCGAAGGCCACGTCTATCTGGTGATGGATTTCATCAATGGTCCGGGTCTGGATCAGAAGCTGAAACAGGGTCCGATGCCCCCTGATCAGTTGCTGACGGTCTGCAAGCGGGTCTGCGAGGGGTTGGAGGCCGCCCACGCGCGCAATATCGTTCACCGCGATCTGAGCCCTGACAATATCATCCTGCGCGATGGGGATCCGTCACAGGCGGTGATCATCGATTTTGGCATTGCCAAGGATACCAATCCGGGTGCCGAAACGATCGTCGGCAATGAATTTGCCGGCAAATACGCCTATGCGGCCCCCGAGCAGCTTTCGGGCAAGACAGATAGCCGCACCGATATCTATTCGCTGGGTGCGCTGCTGCTGGCCAATTTCCGGGGCGAGTCGCCGCAGGCAGGCCGCAACCCGATGGAAGTGGTCGAGAACAAGAAAAAGCCGCTGGATACCGAGGGCGTCCCAGAACCACTGAAATCCGTCATCGACAAGATGACTGCACCTGACCCCGCAGAACGATTTCAAAGCGCGACAGCTGTGTTGCAGGCCCTGTCCAACGGCGGGCCGGTGCCCGTCACCGAAGAACCTGCTCTGGATGATGCCACGGTCATCGTGCCCCGCCCGTCTCAGGCGGAGAGCGACGAACTGTCGATTCCACCCGCCAGCATACCGCCATCAACCCCGCCCCCTGCCCGGCCCACGGCCACGCAGGAGAGCGGCGTGCGTGGCGGGCTGATTGCCGGGGGTGTTGTTCTGGCCATGGTGGCGCTTGGGGCAGGCGGATACTTCGGTGGCGTCTTCGACAGTTTTCTCGGACCGAGCCTGCCGGTTGTTCAGCCCTATACGCTGGTGGTCGAAAAACGCGAGGGGCTGCCGCCGCGCGCCACCGGTTTTGCACCCTCCGAAGATGTCCGCGCCGAGCTGACGGACGAGATGACGCTGCAACAGGGCACTGCCGACCTGACGCTGGCCTCGGGCGACATTTCTCCCGAATGGGGGCAAGGCGTGACCTCGATCGTTGATACGATGGCTGATCTGGATACCTGGCGGCTGTCGGTCAGCGGCAACAGCGCCGAGGTCAGCGGGAATACCACTGACAGGCAGGTCCACGACATGGTGTTGCAGGCCTTTGCGGACGGGTTGCCCGGAGGGCTGATCGGCGAGATCGATATCGAGCTTGAGCCGCTTTTCCTCGCCTCCGCCTCGGTACAGACGGTTCTGGACAGCATGGCTGATTGCGGCCCGCTTGATCTGATCCGGCCGCCCTCTACCGGGTATGGCCCCGATACGCCGATCGCGTTTTCTGGCACCGTAGCCGCGGAAACGACGCTGGCGGCACTGCAATCCGGATTGGGTGCGGTGGCAGGTGACCGACCCGTGGAGGCCGATGTCGAGGTGCTGAACCCCTCGCTTTGCCTGATCGAGAATTTCCTGCCAAGCGCGCCGCCGGGTCCGATCTCGATCGATTTCCGAAAGGGCGGCGAGGACGAATGGAGGCGCCCGGACGGAGCCTTTGTGGTTGGGGAAAACCCGATTATCGATGTGATCCTGCCGCGCGAGACCAGGGACGGTTACCTGTCGGTCTCGGTCATCGATGTGTCCGGCAACGTGTTTCACCTGCTGCCCAACATTTCCCGCGCCGACAACAACATCGTGGATCTGCGCAAGGGCGACAGCGGTGTGAAATCCGTGCGCGTCGCCTATTCGCTTGAGGAAAGTGAAAAGAATGGCGGCATCGCTTTCATGGTGGATGATAGCGCACTTGGCAAAAGCAAGGTTATCGCGATCCACTCTGACAAACCGCTCTTTGCCGATATGCGACCAACCACGGAATCCGCAACCGGTTATGCCGAAGCGTTGCGGGACCGCAGCCGCAGTCAAGATACCAATATCCTGTCACTCAACAGCAAGATTCTCACAACCGTCGCCGAATAGGATCACGGTCGGTTTCTCGCGGGGCTATGTCTCGGCTTTTGAGGAAAACCAATCCAGCACGGCCTGGGTCGCGGGGTCGCGCCGTTTGCTGCGTGCGGCCAGAAGATAGAAATTCTGCTTTCCCGAAAGCACCTCGGGCCTGATCTGAACAAGCTGCCCCGCTGCAAGTTCACCGGTCACAAGGAACCGGCTGACCAATGCGATCCCCTGCCCCGCGCGCGCGGCATCGATTGACAAGGTGGTCTGGCTCAACCGCAACCCGCGCCCGCTTTGATCTTCGATACTCAAAGCCTGAAGGTAATCCGGCCAAAGATCATGGGTGTCGTGCAGCTTGGGCAGGTCAGCCAGAGTCGTTGGGTCAAGCGGCAGCGCTCTGCCAGCGATCAGGGATGGCGCGGCAACGGCAATGACGTCCTGTCGGAACAGGCGCATCGCTTCCAACGCGGCGCCAAAGGGCGGCTCGCCCTGCCGGACCGCCAGATCGATGCCATCACCATGAAAGCGTGATACATTTTCGGTTGCCAGGATTTGCAGGTCGATATCGGGATGGCTCGCGGAAAAATCCGGAAGGTTCGGGATCAGCCATTTGGCGGCGAAGCTCGGCGTCACGCTGATCAGAACTTTTCCTGGCGCGGGACGCAGCGCCTCGGTTGCCCGGCGCAACTCCTGAAACGCGGACGCAATACGCGCATGGTATCCGCGCCCGGCAGGGGTAAAGGACACTCCTTTGGGCAGTCGTTCAAACAGCGGCAGGCCCAGTTGCGCCTCCAACTGACGCACATGCTGCGCCACAGCCCCTTGCGTCACACGCAACTCATCTGCAGCCGCGCGAAAGTTCAGATGCCGGCCTGCGGCATCAAATGCCCGCAATGCGTTCAGAGGAGGGAGTCGCGCCATATGGCAATACTATTCCTACAGTCAGGAAACATCAATTCTCAAGCGCGATCGGTGGTCGATGTCATTAAGTGGGGTCTTGCAAGGGTCGCCTGTATCGGCCCGCTCAAGATGCCGTTGTCACCATGAAAGCTGAACCGATGTCCTTCAATCCTGCCCAAACCCTGCCCCCGCAAGAGCGTCTTGCATTCATCCTCAAATGGAGTGCCTCGATCATCCAGATCATGGGTTATACCGCCACCGCCCTGGGCTGGACCCCGATGAACCTCTATCTGTTTCTGGTGGGCGTGCTGGGTTGGTTTGCCGTTGGTGTGTTGTGGAACGACCGGGCGATCATGCTGATCCATATTGTAGCCCTCGGGGCGATGCTTGTCGGGATGAGCAGCAGCTAGGTCTCAGACGACCTCAATCACGATGACCGAGATGTTGTCGGCCCCGCCGCCATCCAGCGCCATCTGAACGAGTCGATCAGACACTGTTTCAAGCGGCAGCTCTTTCAGCGCCTTTTCCAGCATGGCGAAGGTCGCATATTTGGTCAGCCCGTCCGAGCAGAGCAGGAACCGATCGCCCGACTGCAGCTCGCCCCGGATCTTGTCCAGTTCCAGCTCGTCACCCACCCCCACCGCGCGGGTTATGGCGTTTGATTGCGGATGATGCTCAGCCTCGTCCCAGGTCATTTGCCCGTCGCGCACAAGATCGGCAACGAAGGAATGATCGCTGGTCAGCATCTGGATATTGCCGTCGCGCAGCAGGTAAATACGGCTGTCCCCGGCCCAGAGCCCGACAAAATGCCCGTTGGCCAGCATCAGGCTGACCACGGTTGCGCCAATGGTCTTACCGCCGCGCTTGTCGGCCTCGGCCCGGATCACCTTATGCGCCTTGCTAAGGGTATCGCGCAGCGCGTTCAACCGCTCGGCGGGCGGCAGGCCCGGCGGGATCGAGGCCGTCATGTCAGCGATCAGGCGGCTGGCGTAATCTCCGGCCTCATGTCCGCCCATCCCGTCAGAGACAAGCCAGAGCCCCTCGTCCAACATGGCAAGCACTGCATCTTCGTTGACTTTGCGCACCATCCCAACGTGGCTTCGGGCGCTGTATCGGACCCGGGGTCGTGAATTCATATGGGCCTTGCCTCAGTCCAGATTGCAGCGGTCAGGTTGAACAAACCTTGCATGTTTGCGGCCGTCGGTAAACCTTCGCAGACCATCAGGCGTGGGACACCGGCAATTTCCGTGCTCCAGATGCTGGGAGCGCGGTACTCACCGGTCACCAGCCCTGCGGCCAGTTCGGGCAGTAGGTCGCCAGCTCCCTCGTGCTGGGTCAGAACCAGCGTGGTGGCTGCTTTTCTGACAGGTGCATCGCAGCGGTGTTGTGGTGGTGCCAGATCGTTCAACAACTCTGCCAGCCTGTCTTTGGTCATGTCGTCGTCAAGTGCCGAAAGAGCGAGGTCTTCTAGTCTCTCGAAAAGTTCGGTCTCTCGAAAATGGTCAAGAATGACCGAGCCTTCGGCCCAGGCGGGAGTGACCAGCGTCAGTGGGAACCGCCGTCCGACCCGATCGACCGAGGGCATTAGAACGCCTAACATCTTTTGTGATCCCGCCAGACCCGGGGAAAGGCAAAACCGCCAGATCGGCGCGGACATATAGAGACCGTCCCACGCAACGCCAGTCGCTCTTTGCGCGTCCAGCATTCCACGCTGAATCCAGTCGTCCCAGACCTGCACAAACGATGCCCGTACATTCAGACGAAAGAAATCGCCCACCGATGGCATTTTGCCAAACGCGCCGAAACCAGGGTGATCCATCAGAACGATTTCGGGCAGCTGAACTTGCTGAGCGCCGGCAGCGCAAAGGGGTTGAGGACCGAGCCGGATTGCAGCTGGAAGATCGCAATGCGTCCTCCAACGTTGAAGATCACTTTCTTGCGGTCCGACACGTTGGTGCGGCGCACTTCTGCCGCGTCCAGCAGGCGGAACCAGGCCCAGGGGCCATCGCGGGCCAGCACGCTTTCGATATTGCGCTTGGTCGGCTCAAAACTGACCCGCGCCAGACCGACCGGGCCGGGCCAACTGATCGCCATCGGGGATGGCAACCCGCCGCGATGGCGGAACTCCAGTGTCTGACCGTCGATCTCCAGCTTCACGCTCTTGGCCTTGGGGTCCAGCGCCTCGGGCATGATCTGGAACTGGATCTGCGGCTCGGGCCCGTTGGCAAAGAACGCCTCCTTGATCTCGGCGGCATATTGCATCTGTTGCAGCACGGCCGGGCTGATACCCAGATCGGTCTGGTTCACGCCAGTTTTCCATGACCAGGGCCGCGTGCGCATATCCACATGTTTGGCCAGGGTCTGGGTAAAGAAGCTGTCGATCAACCCGCTGGGGCCGAACAGCTTGGCAAAATCGCCCATCGCCACATCAGCGCGTGACCGGCGGCTGAACGGATAGCGGTTATCCAGCACCTGAGTACAGAAGGGCAGCACATCGGCCTGCCAGCGCGCATTGATCGAGGCACGGGTACTGTCGCTGGTGATGCCGCTCGACCCGGTGATGACCTGCGTGGCCCAGCGTTCCATCGGTCCGTCGACACGGCCGGCTTCTTGCTGGAACCGTTGCAGCGCCGCGCCGGTTTCTCCGCCTGACACGCCGCTGAACGACATCTTGTTCAGCTCTTGATAGACCTCGGTCAGGCTGCCCATCAACTGATCAAGCTGCGAGGGCTGGCCCTCGGGCTTCGCAGTCAGGTTGTGCAGCCATTCGAACCGGTCTTGCACATAGGTGCCCGGTGGCGCAGGCGGTGGGCCACCCTGAGCGGACGCGGATTTTGCCAGCGCTTCCAACAGGATACGGGTCTGCACAGAGGTGTTGGCCTGCAATTCGATCCCTGCGACCGTGCCCAGCCCTTCGCTGACCTCGGAATTGCCCAGAACCGAGCGATCCTCGGCCAGTTTGGTCTCGTCAGAGATGGCGTTCAGGATGTTGACGATGGGCGAGGTCGGCCCCGAGAGAACGTTAGTCACCTCGACCGCATGGCTGAGGCTTTCCATCGGGATGATATCGACATCGCCCAGCACCTGATCGTAGCGCGCGATATAGTCGTTGTAGTAGAGATCCAGCACATCGCGGCTGAGCGCCGCTAGCGCCTGTTCGGTCTGCTCGGCCTCGCCGCGCGGGCCCAGCACCCAGCTTTCGCCCTGCACGCGCCGGGCGACGCCCAATGCCTCGCCAAGGAAGACGTTGTTGAAGCCGTCATAGGTGAAAATGCCCTCGATTCCGTCATTCAGCGGCCGCCCAGAAGAGCGGACCAGAACCCGGCTGACCGCTGGGCCTCCGGCATCGGTGATACGCCATTGCGGTAAGGCCTGCGCGGCCTGGCTGGCGATGATGCCGTTATAGACCCGCTGGGCCAGCGGCATTTCCGACAGGATGCCCTGTACCTGCTCGACCAGCGGGCCGTTCAGGGCAATTTCCTGCATTGGCTGGGTCAACAGCGCGTCGAGATGGTCGTTCAGGTCCTGCCGGAACTCTGCCCTGCCGCCATCGGGGAAGGACACGGACCAGTCGAGATTCATCCACTGCTTGACCAGATCCTGGTTCATCGGCCCTTGCAGGCCCAGCATCAGATAGACCTTGAGCGCTTCATAAAGCACATCGGCGTTGTTTATATTGGCGGCCATCTGCTCTTCCAGCCGCAGCAGCAGGCGCGGCAGAAAGCGCTGGTTCAATGCAGCGCGATAGGTTTGCGAGGCTTGCGTGCCGATCACTTCGCCCTGATAGAGGCCATAGGTCAGTTTCGGGTCCGGGCTGGGGTCGGACAGCACCGGGTTGGCGGGCATGTCACGCAGGTTATTGAGCGCATCGACCACCGGCACGAGATCGGTGTCGCCCACCGGGCTGGGTGGCAGGGTCGCGGCGGCGGCCTGATAGGCGCTGACATGATCCTGCGCATCAGCGATCAGCTCGGAATTGCCCAGGAAGGACCGCACCAGCAGCCCTCCAATGCCAAGCGCGGCGATGATCGTCGCGGCAATCGACACCCATTTGGTGATCTTATAGCGCTTTTCGACCTTGTCATCGGCGCTGACCAGACCCGCCTCTCGAAAGATCACCTGATCAAACAGCCGGGTCAGGAAATAGGACCGCCCCGTACCGGTGCCCGACCCGATGGCTTGCCGTCCGATCCCGAAGGTGCGTGCCATGCCCAGCATCAGCCGGTCGATCGGGGTGCCTTCCTGCGTGCCCGAGGTGAAATAGACCCCGCGCAGCATCTGGCGATGCTGGTACCGATTGTCGTTGAACACCTCTGACAGAAATTCGCGCGCGGTCTTGCGCACGCTGGCCACCTGCACCGGGAAGCCCGCGATCAGCGCGCGACGCTGTGGGTCGGTCTCGGTCTGCATCCGCTCCAGCGCCTGAGAGTTCAGCCGCGCCAGAATGCCGGCAAATTCCTCGTCAAATGCGGCTACGGGGCTGGCGTCGCCGCGTGTCTTGTCCAGCGGCAGGGTAAAGCCCCAGACCTGTTCGCGGTCTTCCTTGCCCAGATTGTCGTGAAACTCGGCAAATCCGGCGATCAGATCGGCCTTGGTGAAAAGCACATAGATCGGGAACCGTACGCCCAGCTTTTCGCGCAGCTCTTCCAGACGGCGACGGATCGCCTTGGCGTTTTCTTTCTGGGTGATCTCATCCTGAAGCGACAAATCAGACAGGGAAATGGCGATCATCGCACCATTGATCGGTTGGCGCTTGCGGTATTTCTTGAGCAGACCCAGAAACCCGATCCAGGCCGCGTTATCGGTTTCGGCGTCGCTTTCCTGTGTGGTATAGCGGCCCGCCGTATCGATCAGCACCGCGTTTTCGGTGAACCACCAGTCACAGTTACGCGTGCCGCCGACACCGCCGATGGCGGTCTTACCCATCTCTCCGGCCAGCGGGAATTGCAGGCCGGAATTGACGATGGCGGTGGTCTTACCCGCACCGGGCGGCCCTATCATCACATACCAGGGCAGTTCGTTGAGGTGCTTGCGCCCGTTCTTGGATTTGCGCAAAGCGGCCATTGCCTGTTTCAGCTTGCCGCGCAGCTCGTCCAGCTCGCTGCCCAGCATGTCGGGTTCGTCGGCCACCGCATCGGTGATCTCTTCTTCCAGCTTCTTGTCACGCCGGCGGCGGATGAAGAAGATGATCATCGCGATCACGAAGAAGAAGCCGAAGATTGCCCCTCCCCAGATCAGACGCGACCAGAGCGAATCCAGCGGACGCCACTCTTCGCTGCCGATCATTGGGCCGAAATAATAGAGCGCCCCGGCCAGAACGGCCGCGGTGAAGAACAGAACGAAATAGATCGAGCGGAACAGGGGGAACAGGTATCTGCGGATGAACATCAGGTCTCCTCCTGCACCAGCAGGACTTCGATGCGCCGGTTGGCGGCGCGGCCTTCTCGGGTCGCGTTATCGGCGATGGGGTCGTTATCGGCACGGCCCTCAGCGCTGAGCCGGGCGGGATCGCTGAGCGAATCCGCCATCTGGTTCATCACTGATTTCGCCCGCGCCAGCGACAGGGCCAGATTGGACGGAAAGCGTGAGGTGCGGATAGGGACATTGTCGGAATGGCCTGCAACGATCACCTTGCCGGGCTCATCGTTCAGCGCAACGGCGACGCGGCGCACCGGATCCTCATACTTGTCCTGCAACGTGTCGGAGCCAGAGCCGAACATGCCCGACCCCTTGATGCGGATGATCAGCGTATTGCCTTTCTGGAACACCTCGACCAGCCCCTCGTCGATCTCGGGCTGCAGGAATTCCACCACCTTTTCGACCTGCGGCTGTTCTTGCACCGGTTGCGGTGGAGGCGGAGGTGCGCGGCGCTGCAATTCGGCGACCGGACCGGCATCAATCACCGAAAGCTGGCCAACGAGGTTCTCGGTCCGGTTCGACAGCGCATAAGACAATCCGGAGAATTCCATGATCAGCAGCAGCACCGTAACCGCAACGGCGATCCAGACCGGCCGCCACATGCTGAGCGCGCGATAGGGCTTGTCGACGCCTTCCCAATGGGGCGAGAGGTCACGCTCCATCGGGCCGCGTTGTGCCCGGATGATCCGGGCCAAGCCCTGTCGGATCTGCATATGCTTGTCGCTGCCGCCCTGTTCGACCCGCAATCGCCCCTCGAACCCGAGTGACAGGCACATATAGACAAATTCCAGCAGTTCGATGTTGTTGGCGGGGTCTTTCTCCAACCGGGCGAGCAGGTCATAGAACCGGTCGCCGCCAACGGTTTCACGGTGGAAGGTGCCCACCAGAGATTGCGTGGCCCAGACCGATTGCTCGCCCCAGGGCGTGTTCAAGACCACGTCGTCCAGCGTGGCACAGAGCGCATAGCGGGCGATCTTGACCGTCTGGGCCGGGATGCCTGCCTGCAGAGCGGTGTTTTCAAAGGCGCGGATTTCGGACACCACGCTGTCGCGCAGCTTGTCCGGGTCCATGTGCTGGGCTCGATTACGGATGCGGCTGACCAGCGAGAAAAGCGGTGTCGCACAGGCGCTGAGCCGGTTCATGCCGGTCATCACCACGGCTTCGGTCTCGGGCGCGGGCTGGCTTTGCGGGGCGTGCGGTTGCGGTGCGGGTGGCACACCATATGCCTCAGTGCCGGGCGCTTGTTGCGCGGGCTGCTGTGGCGGATAGGGCTGCGCGGGCGGCACGCCATAGGCCGGTTGTTGCGGCGGGTATCCCGGATGTTGCGGCGGATAGCCGGGTTGACCCTGTGGCGGATAGGGCTGTTGCGGCGGGGCCATGTTGGGATCGGGATAGCCCGGCGCGGGCGGCTGCTGCTGAGGCGCAGAGCGCCGTCCGCCGGGATTCGGGCGGATCACCGTCTTGTCCGTATCATCCGGTTCGGCAAACGGGTCCTTGTCAGACATGGGGCTACTACCTGCGTTCTTCTTTGGCCTGCGCAAACACTGTGGCGCAGCGGGCCGGTGGTATCAATTCGTTTCAGGGTCTTTTAATGTACCTTTTCGCACAACTCAGCCGTGCAGATCGTCCAAAATCGCCGCTATGTCGGTTCGGCGGCGCAACGAGGCCCCGATTGCAGTGCGCCATTTGGGTCCGTTGGCCCTCGCCACATCATAGGCTGTGGCCAGTTCATAGGGCCGGGCCTCGGCCAGAACCCGGATCAGCGCGGCGGCCTGATACAGGTCCTTGTCAGACTTGGCGCGATGGGTGCCTGTGCGCGCCGAGGCGACGATCAGCTTGTGCACTGCATAGCGTTCCGGAGCGGGAATGCGCACCAGAACCCCTTCGCGATAGAGCAGCACCGCAGTTATGGGATCAGCCAGCAGGTAATCGAGATAAGGCAGCGCCTGCGCCCAGACGCCCAGACCGTCGTGATGCACCACCGCTTCGCCGCCGCGCCGCTTGGG
Source organism: Ruegeria jejuensis (assembly GCF_041537905.1). NCBI lineage: Bacteria > Pseudomonadati > Pseudomonadota > Alphaproteobacteria > Rhodobacterales > Roseobacteraceae > Ruegeria > Ruegeria jejuensis. The sequence continues at coordinate 174,391 of NZ_JBGRUO010000005.1, forward strand.
CGTCAGGATATCCAGCACCACGCCATCACCGGTTTCCCAGCGCACCGGGTGCGGCTCCATCGGACCAGCGACGGGGCGTAGGCCGATCACGTCCAGCGCCCGGGTCAGGCTAGCGGTCTCATCCGCCAATACCCGCACCGCTTTTGTGGCGGCGATATCCACATCCTCGGTCAAGGCCAGCGCATCCTCCAGCCGCACACCAAGTTCCAGCGCATAAAGCCCAAACGCGTGGGTACCCGCCAACACGCCGCCTTGTGCAAAAAAACCGGCCCGATCCAGCGCGTTGATCAGCTTGCCGGTCCCCGCCGTTGGCACCGGCATCTGCGCCGCCCGCAATTGCGCCACCAGCGCGCCCGCATCGCGGTTCCAATCCTGCGCCTTGTCGTTTTCGAGCTTCAGCCGTTCGGCCTGTGCACGTATTTCTGCGGTATCCGGGCCGATGCGGTGCTCGACAACCCCCTGCCCGACCCGCTGTCGTGCGACCCAATAGGCCCCGCCCTTGTTTGACACCCGCAGGATGCTGCCCTGCACGTCAGGCCGGGGCCGTCGCAAATGCCGGTCAAGCAGATCGCGATAGGTGGTCTGCACCGCCAGAGGATAAGAGTCGGCCACCGCCACCTCGCTTACCTACACAGTAATTATTTTTGTGTAGGTAGCAGATAGGATCATCCGGTGAAAGGAAAAAGCGCCTATTGCTGCGCACCGCTAAAGGCCCGCAGGACAGTCCGGGTCGTGTCCACCAGCGGGTCGTGGGTCTCAGACAGAATCTGCACCCGGTCGAAACGATCCGGGTCGCGGTTTACCGCGTCGCGCAGGGCTGCACCGAAAGCCATCCGCAGCTCGGTGCCGATGTTGAACTTGCAGATATTCGAGTTTCGCGCCAGCGATCGGCGCTGCGCTTCGGGCACGCCCGAGCCGCCATGGATGACCAGCGGTACATCCGTCGCCGCTTCGATGGCACGGATGCGCTCCTCGTCCAGCCCGGCGGAGCTTTCCTGTTGCAGGTGCACATTCCCGACCGAGATCGCCATGGCGTCCACCCCGGTCTCGCGCGCAAACTGCGCGGCCTCGTCGGGGTCGGTTCCTGCCGAGGATTCACCGCCGGAATAGCCGACGAACCCAATCTCGCCTTCACAGGAAATACCCGCCGCATGGGCCATTTCCGCAATTTTAGCAGTTTCGTCGATATTCTGCGCCAAGGGCTTGCGCGAGGCGTCGAACATCAGCGAGGTGAACCCGTTGTCGAGCGCTTCGCGGCATTCTTCCAGCGTGTAGCCATGATCGAGATGGGCCACCACGGGCACCGACGCGCCTTCGGCCAGATGCCGGAACATCTTGCCCAGCACAGGAAGCGGCGTATGGGCGCGGCAGCTTGGACCGGCCTGCAGGATCACCGGCACACCTTCAGCCTCGGCCGCAGCCACATAAGCGCGCATGTCCTCCCAACCGAGCGTGACCAACCCGCCGACTGCATAGCCCTGCCGCAACGCGGGTTGCAGCACATCTGCAAGCGTCGCAAGCGTCATTTGAACTTTGCCACCATGTCCTTGATGCCTGGAATGGTTTCGACCTGATAGGCATGGGTGGGCTGAAAGAACTGCACCAGCGAGCGCTGGGTCAGACCGCCGAGAATGGTGAAATAATACATCTCGTAACCCGGCAACACCGCACAGGGATGATAGCCCTTGTCGATGCAGATCGTGGAGCCGTCGACAATGTGATAGGCGTCACCCGCCTTGCCTTCCTCGCGCTGCAGCATTTGCAGACCCGAGCCCCAGTTCGGTTTGAATCGGAAATTGTATGTCTCATCATGGCGTGTCTCATCGGGCAGGCGGTTGGTGTCGTGCTTGTGCGAGGGGAAACCCGACCAGCCGCCCTGCCCCACGGTGAACAGCTCAGAAACCAGCAGACGCCCGACCTTGTCGGCCTGTTTCTGGCCCAGGATATGCTTGATCTTGCGATGGGTCTTGGTGTCGTCGCTGCCATATTGCACGAGGTCGGGTTCGCGCACATCGAAAGGTTCCAGCACCTTGTCGTATTTCGCGCCTGCGATGAAGGTTTCGGTCTCGTCCGAGACGCACACGATCCGCGCCTTGGCGCCTGACGGCACATAGACCCCTTCCGGCTCGCCATCCCAGACATCCTCGCCGCGATTGCCAAGGGCCGCGAAAGACACCCCCTCGATCTCGACATCAACGCTGCCGGTGGCAGGCACGATGCAGGTCTCGTATCCCGGCACCTGGTATTCGAACGCCTCACCCTTCTTGAGCTTGACGATGTTGAAGTAGTTGAGCGGTACCAGCCCATCATCGACATCGACGATAGGTTTATTCTGGTTGTCAAAGGGAGCGATATGCATGTCTTGATCCTCCTAGGCGGCCAATGAGGGGCCGGGATGGGATGCGAGGAAATCCTCTAGCTGAGCGGTGGTGGGCATGGCAGGGGCGCAGCCGGGTTGCGACACCACGATCGAGGCGCAGGCAGAGCCGCGCAGTACCGCGTCGCGCAAGGAATACCCTGCCGCGACGGACGACAGTAGCCCGGCCATGAAACTATCGCCCGCCCCGTTGGGCTTGACAGCGGTGACGGGATAAATGCCAGTTCGGATTTCTTCGTCATCAGAAAATGTTACGGCACCTTCTTCACCCATTTTGTAGATGACGATCCGGCCCGGCTTTGCCGCCAGCTCTCGGGCTTTGTCGAGACCCTTTTCGATGCCGCCGGCCATGAAGCCGAACTCTTCGTCATTGCCGACAATCAGGTCGCTTTCCTCGCCCGCGCGTGACAGAACCTCGGCGGCCACGTCAGGTGAAGGCCAGCTATAGGGGCGGTAGTCGATGTCAAAGATCACCGGCAGCCCGGCGGCGCGGGCGTTCTCAAACGCCCGAAAGGTGGCCCCGCGCGAGGGTTCGGCGGCAAAGACTGTACCAGCCGTGATCAGCGCGCTGAAGGCGCTGTACTCCACCGCGTCCATATCCGCCTCGGTCACCTGAAAATCCGCCGCTCCGTTGCGATAGATGACGTTCTGGAAGTCGTCTATACAGCTTTCATAGACTGCCAGCGAGGTCCGCGCCTCTCCGCCCACCGGGCGGACATAGCGCGCATCGACGCCGTAGTGCTGCAACCGGTTCACACAGAACCGCCCCACCGCATCATCGGAGACGGACGTCACCAGCGCTGCCTGCGACCCCAACTTGACCAACCCGGCGCAGATATTGGCCGATGAGCCGCCCAGATCGGCGCGAAAACTCTCTGCGTGCTCGCTCTTGGTGCCGACGGGATCGGCGAACATGTCCATGCCCGCGCGTCCAAATACAGCAAAGCGGTTGCCCTTGATGCCCTCCAGCAGATTGCTCATCATACGCCCCGACGCTGTTTGGACCGGCTGCTTTCCCAATCCACGTGGGCTTCGCGCACCTTGTCGCTGTCGGTAACATGGGGCGTGCCGACCTCCCACCAGGCATGGCCCTGCGCAGTCCATCCGTCATAGGCGTCGACCTTCATGCAGATCACATGGGTCTTGTCGCTGGCCTTGGCGCGTTTGAACGCCTCGCCCAGTTCGGCAGGGTTTTCGACAGTTTCCGCTATGGCCCCCATTGCGGCCGCATGTGCCTCGAAATCGACGCCGAAGGGCTCCGGGACCGTCGGGCAATCGGCGATCAGATTGTTGAAGCTTTCATTACCGGTGTTGTTCTGTAGCTTGTTGATCACCGCGAACCCGCCATTGTCGAGCACCAGAATAATCAGCTTCTTGCGGCTGAGGACCGAGGAATAGATGTCGGAATTCATCATCATGTAAGATCCGTCGCCGATGAAGACGATCGTATCCTGATCCGGTTCGGTTTCCGATTGTGCGATCCGCGCGCCCCAGGCACCGGAAATCTCATAGCCCATGCAGGAGAAGCCGAACTCTACATCCACCGTGCCGATATCCAGCGTGCGCCAATTGGCGGTGACCTCGGCAGGCAACCCGCCAGCAGCGGCGACCACCCGGTCGCGGGAGTCGCACAATTCGTTAACCACGCCAATGGCTTGCGCGTAGGAGTTCGGGCGATTTCCGTGGGCCACATTCTCGGCCACATAGGCGTCCCACGTCTTGCGCTCGCCTTGAGCGAAACCGGTCCAGCTTTGCGCCGCTTTGTAGCCCGCCATGGCATCGGCCAGCGCGTCCAGCGACCGTTTGGCGTCGCCCACCACAGGCAGCGACATATGCTTGCCCGCATCGTGGCGCGCCGCGTTGACCGAGATGAAACGGGCATCCTTGGCAAAGGCCGTCCATGAGCCGGTTGTGAAATCCTGCAGCCGCGTGCCAACCGCCAGAATGACGTCGGCTGCTTCGGCCACTGCATTGGCGCTGTCTGATCCGGTCACGCCGATTGGGCCAATATTCAGCGGATGGCCGTCCAGCATGTTGGCGCGGCCCGCGATGGTCTCAACGACCGGGATTTGGTGTGCTTCGGCAAAGGATGTCAGCTCTGCCACCGCCCTGGAATACTGCACCCCGCCGCCCGCGATGATCATCGGGCGTTCGGCGGTTTTCAGCAGTTGGACCGCGGCGGCAACTTCCGCCTCATCCGGGGCCTGACGGCGGATATGGTGGACTTTCTTCTCGAAGAACACCGTCGGATAGTCATAAGTCCAGCCCTGCACATCCTGGGGCAGGCCCAGAAAAGCGGGGCCACAATCGGCAGGGTCCATCATGGTGGCAATCGCTGCGGGCAGCGACTGGATCACCTGCGCGGGATGGGTGATCCTGTCCCAATAGCGGCTAACAGCCTTGAAGGCGTCATTCACACCCAGCGCCGGGTTCCCGAAATGCTCCAGCTGTTGCAGCACCGGGTCGGGCAGCCGGGTCAGGAACGTGTCGCCACACAGCATCAGCATCGGCAGCCGATTGGCGTGAGCGAGCGCGGCAGAGGTCAGCAGGTTGGTTGTGCCCGGCCCGGCAGAGGCAGTGCAGAACATGAAGCGCTGGCGCAGCCATTGTTTGGCATAGCCCGCAGCGGCAAACCCCATGCTCTGTTCGTTTTGGCCGCGATAGAGCGGCAGTTCGTCCTGAACCCCATGCAGCGCCTCGCCCAGACAGGTCACATTACCATGGCCGAAGATGCCAAAGCCGCCGCCGCATAAACGGTATTCCTGCCCGTCGATTTCGATGAACTGGTTGGTCAGCCAGCGGATAATGGCCTGAGCGGTCGTCAGGCGGATCGTATCGTCGCTCATCTGTTGGTTCCCTCAATCGATGCGGGCGCAGCAAGTGGATCGAAAGCCACTTGCGCAGGATCGATTCCGAGGATACTAATTTTGCAACCGGTTGCAAACTGTATTTGCGCAAAGGTGAGAACGATCATGGCAGAAATTGGGATCGGCATCGTTGGCGGCGGCTATATGGGCAAGGCGCATTCGGTTGCCATGGCCGCCGTTGGGACGGTGTTTGAGACGCGTCTGCGACCCCGGCTTGAGATGATCTGCGCCAGCAGCCCCGACTCTGCCGAACGCTATCGCCGCGCGTTCGGATTTGCACGGGCCACGCATGACTGGCGCATTCTGGTCGAGGACCCGCAGGTCGATGCAATCATCATCGCCACGCCTCAGGCCCTGCATCGCGAGATTGCCGAGGCCGCCTTTGCCGTTGGTAAGCCGGTGATGTGCGAAAAGCCAATGGGCACGTCGGTGGCCGAAGCGCAGGCGATGGTGGACGCTGCCGAGGCTAGCGGACAGGCCAATATGGTGGCCTATAACTACATCCGTACCCCGGCCAGCCAGTTCGCACGCAAACTGATTGCGGATGGCGAGATCGGCGATGTCACTTGGTTTCGTGCCGAACATACCGAGGATTTCTATGCCGACCCGCTAGCCCCTGCCACATGGCGGGCCGAAGGCCGCGCCAACGGCAATATGGGCGATCTTGCCCCGCATATCCTGAATGCGGCGCTGGCGCTGATCGGCCCGGTCCGCTCGGTCATGGCGGATATCGAAACGGTGCATTCCGAGCGCCCCGGCGGGACCGTGACCAATGACGATCACGCGCAGATCATGTGCCGGTTCGAAAACGGGGTGATGGGACATCTCTATATCAGCCGCGTCGCCACGGGTCGCAAGATGGGCTATGCCTATGAAATCTTTGGCACCAAAGGCTCGATCCGCTTCGATCAGGAGGATCAGAACGCGATCTGGCTCTACCGCGCCGAAGGGCCCGAGGCCGAGCGCGGTTTCCGCAAGATCCTGACCGGTCCCGCGCATCCCGATTACCTGCCCTTTTGTCAGGGGCCGGGTCACGGTACCGGCTACCAGGACCAGATCATCATCGAGGCGCATGATTTCCTGAAGGCGATCGACACCGGCCAACCGGTCTTTCCCACCTTCCGGGACGGTCTGGCGGTGAACCATGTCATCGAAGCGACCTGGGCCTCGTCAGAGACGCGGTCCTGGCAAGACGTTGCAACGCTCTGAGCATCCGAAAGGCACCAATATGAGCATAAGAATTGGCAATGCACCCTGTTCCTGGGGCGTCGAATTTGCGGATGATCCGCGCAATCCCCACTGGCGCACCGTCCTGAAGGAATGTGCCGAAGCCGGATACAAGGGCATCGAATTGGGGCCCGTTGGCTTCATGCCCGAAGACCCGGCGCAACTGGCCGATGCGCTGGCCGAACATGATCTGGAGCTGATCGGCGGCGTTGTCTTCCGCCCCTACCACGATCCGGCGCAGTGGGAGGATGTGCTGGATGGCACTTACCGCACCTGCAAGGCGTTGGTGGCCCATGGCGCACAGCATTTGGTGCTGATCGATTCGATTTCGGAACGCCGCGCGCCGACCGCCGGTCGGGCGCATGAGGCCGAGCAGATGGACGCGGCCGAATGGGTTGCCTATCGCGACCGGATCGCGGAAACAGCGCGGATTGGAGCCGAAGAATACGGTTTGACCGTGGGCATTCATGCCCATGCAGGCGGGTTCATGGATTTCGAGCCGGAACTGGAACGGCTGCTGAACGAGGTGGACGAGAAGATCCTGAAGATCTGCTTCGACACCGGCCATCATTCTTATGCGGGCTTTGACCCCGTGGCCTTCATGAAGCGCAATGTGGATCGTATTTCTTACATGCATTTCAAAGATATCCACCCGGAAGTTAAAGCGGATGTGATCGACAAACGCACCGGTTTCTACGATGCGTGCGGCCAGGGTATCTTTTGCAATCTGGGAGAAGGCGACGTGGATTTCGCCGCCGTGCGTCAGGTGCTTCTGGATGCGGGCTTCACCGGCTGGTGCACGGTCGAGCAGGATTGCGATCCGACCATGGATATCCGCCCGACCGACGATGCGCGCGCCAATCGCGAGCATCTTGAATCCATTGGCTTCAACTGAGGATCACGCAGATGGCAAAACTGCGATGGGGCATGATCGGCGGCGGTGAAGGCAGCCAGATCGGCCCGGCCCACCGCCTTGGCGCGGGGCTGGACGGGGCGTTCGACTTCGCTGCTGGCGCACTAGATCACCGGCCCGATGAAGGCCGCGCCTATGGCCAGCGCCTTGGTTTGGCTACCGACCGCGCCTATGGCGACTGGAGAGAGATGCTCGAAGGTGAGAAAGACCGCGACGACCGGATCGATCTGGTGACCGTGGCGACGCCCAACTCGACCCATTACGAGATCACCAAGGCCTTTCTGGAAGCCGGGTTCAACGTGCTCTGCGAAAAACCGATGACCATGACGGTTGAGGAAGGCGAGGATATCGTGCGCACCGCAGAGCGTACCGGCACGATCTGCGCGGTGAATTACGGCTACTCCGGCTATTCGTTGGTGCGCCACATGAAGGCGATGATCGCGCGCGGAGACTTGGGTAAGGTGCGGCTGGTCAAGGCCGAGTTCGCCCACGGCCACCACGCCGACGCCGAAGATGCCGACAATCCGCGCGTGCGCTGGCGCTATGACCCGGCGCAGGCCGGTGTTTCTGCGCAATTCGCCGATTGCGGCATTCATGCGCTGCATATGGCCAGTTTTGTGACCGGACAGGAGGTGCATAAGCTCTCCGCCGATACCGTGTCCTGCATCGCCTCGCGTGAGTTGGAAGATGATGCGATGGTCAATTTCCGCATGGGCGGGGGCGCGGTCGGGCGGCTCTGGACCTCATCGGTGGCCATTGGTCGCCAGCATGGGCTGACGCTGCAGGTCTTTGGCGAGACCGGCGGGCTGCGCTGGTCGCAGGAACATCCCAACCAGCTTTATTACATGCCGCTGAACGGACGGTTGCAGACCATCGAGCGGGGCGAGGCCAACCTGTCACCCGAGGCCGATCGCACCACCCGCGTCACCATCGGCCATGCCGAAGGAATGCCGCTGGCCTTCGCCAATATTTACAGCGATCTGGCCGAAGCGATCCGCGCCCGAAAGGAAGGCCGCGCCATGGACCCGGCAGCAGATCACTATCCGCGTGCATCGGACGGGTTGCGGTCGATGGCGGCGGTGTTTGCGGTGGCTGAGTCGGGTAGCAAGGACGGCGCCTGGGTCGATGCCCGCCCGCCAATGTATCGCTGATACCTGAGGGGGCGGGTCGCCCCCTTACAGCACCTCTGGAACAAAGCCGCCATTGCGCCAGAGTTCCAGCGCATTCTCGAACCCTGGACCGGACAGGCCGTCGATGGTGCTATTGTAGTACCCAGCCTGTTGCAGGCGTTTCTGCACCTCCATCAGGGTATCGCGCGACCAGTTTGCAGCGCCGTCGGTCATCTGCGCGATGGCTGCCCCGTCATCTTCGGCTGCGCCACGCAACAGCATCTCGGCCGCAGCCGCTGGATCGCGCGGCAGGCCCCTGCCCTCGTCGAGCAGAATTGCAGCGGCCAGATAGCCCTGATGCTCGCCATCCCGCGCGGCTTTCCGGAAATAGGTCAGCGCATCTTCGGGTGAGCCGACCAGCCCATCCTGCGCCAGCACGCCCAGATTGAACGTGGCCTTGGCCGACCCTTCGCGCGCGGCACGCTGCAGCAGGTCAATGGCGCGGGCATCATCCTTGGGGACGCTCGTGCCTTCGAACAGGGTCACGGCGAGATTGATCATCGCGTCCAGCGATCCGCCCTCGGCAGCCGCCTCGTTCAGGGAAACGGCGCGCGCCACGTCCTGCGGGACGCCCATGCCGCTTTCATAAAGCTGTGCCAGGCTGACCATCGCCCGCAAATCTCCCCGCTCGGCGGCGCGCTGATAGAGCGTCACGGCGCGGTCCACATCGCCCGCAGCGATCGTCGCGCGCGCCAGCAGAGCCACATAATGTGGCAGATCGGGCGATTGGGCCGCCGCCGCGCCACAGGCCTGGATCGCCGTCATGGCATTCTGTTTGAGCCGCGAAAACGGCACCCCGGTCAGGCTGGCCGTGCTGTCGCGCGGATGAGTGGCCAGACGCTCGCACATACCACCTGGCGTCGTATCCTCGCGGCGCGGAATGGATTGCACCAAACGACGCGCCTGCTCGGCATGGGCTCCTTCGGGATATTGTTCCAGATAGAATTCCAGCAAGGGCCGCATCCGGCTGCGCTGCGCCAGTTTCCAAAGCCGCTCGGCCTCGGCATCGCGATCTTCGATGTTCAGCTTGCGGGTCAAGGTTTCGGAATTGTCCAGAAACGCCAATACGTCGCTGGTATGAGAGCCCTGCGGATAACGATCCATATAAAGCTGCATCAACTGCGGGTCCTGCGCACTGGCGGCGACCTGCCACAGCAGGGTTTCCTCGGACGCGGTGACCGGGCTGTTATCGAAACGGAATTGACGGGTGAGCGAGGAATTGTCCCAAGGGATCTGCCGCCCGCCGGTGGCCGCAATCACATCCTTGCGGACCGAGATCAGCAGGTCCGAGATATCCTGTCCGGGCGTGTAGATATGGCTGAGCAGCGCCTCGGTGAAGAAACTGTTCCGCCCGGTGCCGTCATAGGCCACGTTGTCGGGCTGGGTGGCATAGGCGAACATGAAGTCCGCCGCGCTGCCGATTCGCGCCAGACCACCCTCACCGGTGGTTTCCTCGAACGGATTGTCGCGGCAGGCATCCAGGATGATCAGCTTCAGCCCGTCGGACCGTTCCATCCGGCTGACGATGTCGCCCATCGCGACGGTCTGTTCGGGAATATCGGCCCCCGATGTCATCTGCGCATCGACTGGCACAAGGTAGTTCTGCCCGCTGACCTGAAACCCATGCCCCGCATAAAAGAACAGCGACACGTCGGAATCTGCCGCGGTCACCCCATAGGATTCGGCCAGCGTCAGCATTTCATCCCGAGTCAGGTCGGTGCCCAGAAATACCCGAAATCCCAGCCCCTCAAGCGCGATTGCAAGATCCGAGGCGTCATTGACCGGGTTGTCCAGCCCGCCGACCGATTCGTAATCCGAGTTTCCGATGACGAGCGCCACGCGCTTTTCCGCAAGCGCTTGCGTAGCGCACAACAAAAACAGCCCTAAAGCCATGACCAAACGGATCAAACGCACTCTTTATTTTCCCAGTCGTCAGAGTTCCAACACGCGGGACAGACCGATCTCGGCGCTGCCCACGGCGGCTACTATCGTCTCAACTTGCTCTCTTTGCAAACTCACAAGCTCGGGATCTTGGGCGCGGATCAGGCTGATCGCCTTGCGAATCTCGGTTTGCGCACTGCGGATCGCCACGCGCGCCTCCTGAATGGCCTCGCGGCGAATCTGCTGACGTTCGGCTTCGGTGGTGGCCAGCGCCAACCGCGCCTGCGCCTTTTCACCGGCCGCGCGCACCCCTGCGCTGGCGCCGTTGATGATGTCGCCGATACTCTCAAGCCCCGGCGGAAGCCCTGCGGCGATAGCGTCGAGATCCTGCGCATAATCGTCCATCGCACTGGCAACGCAGGCCAAATAGTCAGCCACGTCTTCGCTGACGCAGCCAGAGGCCTGTGCCTCGAACTCGCTAGAGGCCCCCTCGACCGCCTGCAGTGTTTCTTCTGCGGCCAGTGCAGGGGTCACCGCAGTGCCGCCTCCGCTGCCGCCATCACCGCCTTCACCGCCTTCGGTTCCGATCTCGCCGGCGTTGCTGTATCGACCCTGTGGCGGTGGGTTTGTTGGCGGCGTCGGCGGCGGGTTCACGCCGTCCGGTTGCACGACAAAGAAACTGCCTGTTTCATATGTGATGGCGTAGTTGGTCGTTAGACCTGCGCTGCCCGAGGCATCAGAGATGTTGATGACATAGGGTGATCCTTCGAAACTGGCATCCGCAGCGGCGCCCTCGCTGGACAATGCGGCCGTATCGACAGAATCAGCGGGATTGACCAGACCAGAGACGGTAAATTCGGTACCCGTAAACTCGAATGCCTCGCCATCCGGCTTTATCTGGTCGGTTGCTGTGATCGTCAGCTGTGCCGGGTCAATATCCAGAAAGCCGATGTCATAGCTGATGTCGTAATTGTTCTGGCCCGGACCCGAAGCGTTATCTGCAAGGATCTGATAGAATGGCGACCCCTCATCTCCGTCACCAGTCGTCAGAACCGGTGCGAATTGCGCGGCACCCTCGCTTGAAAGATCGACTCCGGTGATGTCGCCATCGCGAACCTCTCCGATGGTGGTGAACTCGGTCCCGGCAAAGGCAAAACCATCGCCGTAGACGCGGGACGCATCATCCGGAACGATCAGCAGCGAGGCCCGCGACACATCCAGGTTGCCGTCCACATAAGTGATGTCGTAGTTGCTGACACCCTCCCCCGTCGCATCGCTGGCGGCGATTGCATAGGGCGTATCGGATGCGGCTGCAAAGGTCTCGGCACCGTCACTGGTCAGAGTGACGCCATTCACCGAATCGGCATCGTTTACCAGACCGTCCACCGAGAACTCGGTGCCTGCGAAGGTAAACCCATCGCCATAGACCCGCGACTGGTCGTTTGCGGTCACGGTCAGCGGAGCTGGATCGACAGTCAGCGCACCAGTTTCGTAGGTGATGTCGTAATTCGTCAGCCCGAAGCCGACCGCATCGCTGGCAGTGATGTCATAGGGGCTGTCGGTCACAGCTGCGAATTGTGCCGCCCCGGGACTGCTGAGCGTCACGTCATTGACCGAATCTTCGAAAAACAGCTCTCCGGTCACCGTGAATCCCGGGCTCTCAAACGCGGCTTGCGAACCGTCATCGTCTTGCGGAAACTGTGTCACCGGGAACGCAAAATCGTCGCCATAAACCCGGTCCTGATTACTGGCGGTGATGGTCAGCGGTGCCGGAGTGATGGTTGTATTCCCGGTCAGCGAGATGACCTGAAAGGGTTGACCGAAATCGCTGTTGATGCTCGTGTCAGTTGGCACAAAGGTGGTGTCACCCACGCTCACCTGTCCAAAGCTCAGATCCGAGAGCAGCCCGGACGTGTCTAAGACATCTCCTTCGGCACCAAAGACATAGGCTCCGGCGCCGCCCGAGATGGTTCCGGTCGTGCTCGCGGTTTCCGTTTCACCGTACTGCACCGACGCCAGATCGTCTGGTTGTACGAACACGACCGGGCTGGTGGTCAGGTTCAGCGGATGCTGCCCCTGGGTGCCGGGTGCCCAGTCATTCAGGTAGTCCCAATCGGCGCTGGTCCGGTCAAAGAACCCTTGCGTGTCCTGGAACTCTGCGGTGGTCAGCCCGGTGCCGCCAGCACTGGTCGTCTGCCCCGAGGTCTCTGTGTCCCAGAACGAGGCGGTGTCCGTACCGCTATTCCCGGTGGTACCCACAAGCCCACCGGCAATATTGGTGTCAAAATTGCTCACCGTGACAGCCGCCGTGGAATAGCTGTCGATGATCTGCCCGTCGTTCAGCCCGACTAGCCCGCCGGCCCGTCCGGTGCCGCCGTCTGCGAACTGCACCGCCGACACGTCCGCCGTCGCGTATGAGCTTTGAATCGTGCCGAAATTGCGGCCCGCAACACCACCTGCATTGACCGTGAAACCAAGGTTGAAATCGCTACCCAGCACATCCCCAGCGGCGTTCGATCGGGTAATTGTCCCGCCATTGACACCTGCTATTCCGCCTGCCGCGATCCCGCCTTCGGTGCCTTCGCCGCCGCTCGCATCTACCGAAACATCTGCAGTGCTATCGGTGATGGAACCGCCATTGAAGGCCACTATGCCACCCGCCGGACCGTCGAAGCTGTCGACCGTTCCGGTAATGATAACATTCTCGATCGAGCCGTCATTGTTGGTCGCCAGAACACCGGCTTCGCCGCCGCTGATCTCGGCGTTGGTCACACCGAGATCAAAGACCCGTGCCGTTTCGTTCAAATTCTCGAACAACCCGCCCTGCGGGGCGTCAATGACCACCAGACCGTCGATTCCATGCTGGTCACCATCAAGCGAGCCATCGAAGCTGAAAATCGGGGTGAAGCCGCTTTCTCCAGCGCCCCAGTTGACCGTCCCCGATGCGTCGATATCGTTGGCCAGCCGGAAATGCGAGGCATGCAGGCTGTCGCTGTCCATCCCTTGCACACCGTAGATATCGGTCAGGATATATGGGTCGGCTTCGCTGCCATTCCCGTCGAGAACGCGCAGAAAGCTGCCGTCAGTCGGGTTGATCTGGAAATCAGTGACGGTGAAACCAGGCAGGGTTAGGGATTCCTGGAACCAGTCACCCGCCTCCAGAAGGAACGTGTCTACGTTGATCACACCAGCGGCGCTGGTGGTGATCGTGCCGCCCGCATCCAATGCAAGGGTACCGCTGGGTCCGCTGATCTGAGCGTTCAGCGCGATGTCATTGTCTGCGAGCAACTCAAACTCGTTAAACGAATTCCAGGTGATATCGCTGTTGATGGTGATATTGCCGTCGTCGGGACCCGACGCGCTGGTGTCGAGCGTAATATTGGTGGACTCAAGATTGCCGCTTATGATCGCCGCGTCGGCGGCATCCACAACGATGTCGACCGGATCGAGCAACAGCTTGCCCGTCTCTCCGCTCGGCGCACGGGCATCGGTCAGGCCGCGGTATCGGAGCGTCTCCAGACCCGAGACCTCGACAAAGCCGCCATCGCCGCTCAGATCACCGCCCCTTGCAGAAATCGTTCCGTCGAATTCTGTCAGGATATCTGACCAGATCGCAATCCGGCCGCCGGACCCGGTTTCGCCGCCATCGGCTGAAATAAGCGTCGTCGCATCAACAAAGGTTGTCGCCGCGCGCTGCAGGTTGCCATTTCCGGCGAAATCGCCGCCCACACGGATCAGGCCGCCATCACCGGCGCCCGCGCCGCTGGCGTCCAGCTCGGCACCGGCCAGGGTGATCGCCTCGCCAGTGATGGTGATGTCACCGCCCTGGACCGGTCGCGCGACCGGCCTCGGAGATGTCTCTACCAACATCACCTCAGCCGAGGTGTCGATGCGTCCACTCACCCGGACGCCGCCACCGCTGCCGCCCAGTACCACAGCGCCATTGCGTCCGCTGACCGAGCGCGCCTCGATCACGCCGGACATGTTGACCACCTGCCGTGCCGCGTCGCGCGCGCTGGCTGCCAACAGTTGCACCTGCCCGCCATTGGCCTCGATCGCGCCGGAATTCTCGACCAGCGCTTCCATCGTGTCGTCGCCATTTGACGGCACCGCCACCTGCAAGAACCCGTCGCCGGTGAAATCCAGTGTCACCTGCTCACCTGCGCCAAGACCGACCTTGCCCAGTGGCACACGAATGACGCCGGAGTTTTTGACCTTGCCACCGATCAGCGCCGCATAGCCGCCCGGCACCGACTGGATCAGGCCTGCATTTTCAACCCCGGCTGAGGCGCCATTCCCCTCGAACCGGTAACGGCCCGCCATGAAATCGTCGTTGCGAATGTCGAGCGTCGAAGCCACGAAACCACGGGTGTTGATCTGGCCATTGGGCCCGATGAAAATTCCGTTGGGATTGACCACAAAGACCTGACCGTTGGCATTGATCTGGCCGTGAATATTGCTGGTGGCGCTCCCGGTCACCCGGTTCAGAATCGCCGATTGCGCCGAGGGCTGGGTGATGTCAACACGCCCGCCCTGCCCGACCGAGAATGTGTTCCAGTTGACGACGGCCGAATTGCTGCTCTGATTGATGGTCATCTGACCAGGCGCAGGTGTTGCGATCGCTGCGTTGCCCGCAGCCACCGTCCCGCCAGTGGGTAGTTCCTGCGCGGACAGCGGTGCCGTCGCGATCAGCAGCGCCGCCGGGGCCGCACTGAGCCAGAGCCGTGCCGCCAGCCGCCTAGAACCTGCGGCTTGCAACAATACCGAAGCGGTTGCCTTCCGGGCCATTGTCATCGCGTTCTCCCCTACCGAACTCAAGTCGCAGGGTGCCGGAGCTGAAGGAGGACTCCTCCAACATCAAAACCTCGACCCCCACGCCATATGCCGATGCTTTTGTCGTACTTTGTTCCACAACAGTAGGCTCTTCCAGCCCAAGATGGCTATAGGCGCCAAACAGGTATGGTTTGACCAGAATCGGGAATCCCCCGACGGTGGTCCGATTCTGGCGGCCGATCTCGGCGCGCAGTATATAGCCGTCATCCCCTTGAAGCGTTCCTGCATCAAAGGTCGACATCTCACCGGTCCCGGCGACGCTCATCTGTTCCGAGGTGACCAGGGGGTCGCCAAAGCTGGTTTGCGCGCGTCCGCTTAGGCCCAGAATCCAATTGGTGTTGAACGCCATGTCATAGCGCGCGCTGATCACCAGCTTGTTGAACTCAGCGCTGGCCCCTTGGACTGACAAGGGCGTGTCGTCGGATTCGGAACTGGCCCCAAATGCGTCCAGCCCCTTCGAGAAAACCGCGCCAGCCTGCAGCGCCGCGCCATTTTCGAATGTCCAGCCACCGTCAAGCGTCGCTCGCAACACGCTGAGATCATCATTATAGATTGGCAGATCACCAGCATCGCTGACCAGCTTTTGCTCATCACTGACGCGGTCGAAAATAAGTTGCGACGTCAGGTTGAACTGTCTCGACCTGATCCAGGGATAATACAGCCGGAACGACAGGCGGTCGAATTCGCTGGTGGTGGGCGCGAAATCCCTGTCGGGATTGGCCCGGCTTGCAGTGCCTTCGATGTTGAAGGTCATGCCATTTGTCCCGATCGGAACCACAGCGCCAGCAGCAAAGATGCGATAGCGCGGATCGCTCGAGAAGTAATCCTGCACCGCGCCACCGATCCTGCCGTAGAAAGTCTCGCCCAGACCGAGCGCACTGTTCAACTCAAGACCGGCATTAAAGTTGACGGTTCCCAGGTCATTCTCAAGCAGGTTGTCAAAGCCATATGACCCGGTGAGACGTTTGTATTCGCCGTCCAGAACCAGGATCGTGCCGCCATCCGCCTGCCCGGCCTTGAGCGTCGAGGATAGCCGTACACCATAGGTGTCGCCCGCGAGCAGCAACGCACGCTCGATATCACGCAGCCGGATGCCGCGCTTGCCAATCAGCGGATTGGTGAGGCTCACGATGCGATTGCGCACCGGTTCCGGCACCCGGTTGGAGTCGATGCTTTCGATAAAGCCATCGACCACGACAATGCGTAGCGTGCCGCCATCACGCAGGGTCTGCTGTGGCAGCACCACCCGCGCCAGCACAAACCCCGCCTCGGCATATTCCGTCTCAAGCCGCCGCACAGCGCTGAAGATGCGCGCAACGGCGACCTGTTTTCCGATCAGCGACTGGCGAAACGCGGCGTTGGCCTGGGCCATCTGTGGCAAAGCGCCTTGCAGATCGACATTGCCGACGGTCACGAACAGGTTCTCGGACCCCGGCGGCGCCGAGGCACCCGGGTCGCGCGCCACAGTCACCGGACCGCTTGAAGGTCGCAAGGATTCGGGTTGAAAAGTAGAAGGTGCGAGGTTTGACGCCGATTGGGCCAGCACCGGCCCGCCGGGCATCAGACTCGTCATTGCGAGGAGTGCCACAAGGGTCAGACCCTTCCGGTATGTACCGAAGTTCAAATACGTCATAGCGCTGCCTTAACAAATGACTTGCCCTAATCAACTCAAATTCACATCGTTTCGCAAGAGGCTACAAAATAACAATTTCGGCGGGTTGGTTTCTGTGCATCGCGCAAAAAATGAGTTGGCGGGCGCCCATTTGAACGCCACACTGACTCAGAACCCGCCCGGCGATATGCTCCCAAGGCCCGACCAAATGCTGACACAGTCCCAACAGAGCTTTCTTGAACGTTTTGGAATCACCTCTTCAGCCGGGTCCGGTGGCAGGGATCGCGCGCCTGCCGAGTTTGAGTCGCTGCTGGCCGAGGCCGAGGGCCTGCTGAATCGGGTCCGCGCCCTGCCCCCCAAGGCCTCGCAGTTGCTGAAAGATCTGACCGGCCCGATTGCCACTGCCGTTGGGGCAGCCCGCAAGGCCGCTGCGAAGGGTGCCGAGACCGAGGCGGTCGCAACCCTGTCGGAGCAGGAGGCGCTGGGGCGCAAGCTGGACCGGGAAATCGACGATGTGACCGAATACCTGAGTGAGGCCAAGGGGTTTGCCAAGCGTCTGGCCGAGACCCGGGCTCAGGCACGGGGGCATGGTGCCGCTGCGGTCGAGGATTATCTGAAACGGCTCGAAAGTGACGACAAACGTCGCCAGGCCGCCGAGGCGCGCGGCGCGTTTGATCAGGCAACCATCGCCTGCGAGGCGCAGGAGGCCCGCCACGCGGCAATGATGCAAGAGGCCGGGCGCGCCGCCAATTGCAACAAGGTTCGCCACGAGATCGACGCCGAAATCGCGCGGTTGGAATCTCAGGCTCCGGGGGGTGGCAATGCAAGACCGGTGATCGAGACAGTGCGCGAGATGATGAATGACGCCGACAATTTCGCTAAAAGCTCCAATTGGGTCGGGGCAGCTCTGATGATGCGCAAGGCCCGCACCGAATTACAGATCGGCACACGCGGGCTTGACCTGATGGACAAGCTGCGCCCGACCGAAGAGGCGACAGAATTCACCCGCGCGCATGTCCAGATTCTGGCCCATATCAAGGCGCTGCAGGGGCTCAAGACCGGCGGTCCGATCCAGCGCGAATTGCGGCGTATAATCGAGATGACCAAGGATGCCCGCAAGGCGCTGCCCGACGAGAAAAAGGCGCTGCACCTGCTCAACCAGTCGCGGGCGGCCTGTATCGATCTGACCCAGGCCGTGCTGGATAATGGCCGCTATGCCAGTTCCTTCAAACAGCTCTTCCGGCAGCGCGATCAGTTGCGGCAGGTCCAGCAGGACAAATGTGCGCAACCGGAAATCAAGCAGGTCACGAAATTGCTGCGCGAGGCCGACACCCTGACCCGCCGTCTCGATTTTCCTGCAGCGATTGCACAGGTGGATGCGGCGACCAAGACCCTGCAGACCGGCCTGCAGGCCGCGCATCTATATACCGACGCTGTTCGCCCCGCCCGTGTGGCGCTGGCCCGGCAGGCGCGAAACGGTGACAAGAAAGTAGCGCAATCGGATCTGGCTGCCCTGGATGCGGCATTTCGACAACGCGACCTGAGACGGGCTGAATCTCTGGCCCGGACCGCGCTGGACGGTGGATAAAGTAGCAATTGGATCAAAATCCGAAGAAAATCACAGCCTTATCGCCTGAACGGATTGCCATGAATACACAAGCGCAATAAGAGCCACGACAATCCGCGCCGCGGCTTTCACGACAGGATCACCACGCAAGGGTATTTGCTTTGTGGCGGGCATCCGTTAGGGAAGCACCACTTGCGGAGTCGAGCGTGCAACAACGTAGCGAGCCAATGCGGACATTCGATTTGAAAAAAGGGCTGAACCTGCCGGTGGACGGGGCGCCTGAACAGACCATCCACCCCGGGCCGGACTACCGGAGCGTCGCCATTCTGGGTGCCGACACGATCGGTCTGAAACCCAAGATGCTGGTGCAGGAAGGCGATGAGGTGCAACGCGGTGCCCCGCTGTTCTGTCACAAGGATGCGGCGCAGGCGATGATGGTCGCCCCGGTGACTGGCAAGGTCACGGCGATCAATCGCGGCGCACGCCGGGTGCTGCAAAGCGTGGTGATCGAGGTGGGCGACGCCAACGACACCGGCATTGATTTCAGCACGACCGGCAATGCCGACACTGCCGAGGGGCTGACCGAAAAACTTTGCGCCGCGGGTCTATGGACCGCGTTTCGCACCCGACCCTATTCGAAAATGCCCGTTCCCGGCACCGCGCCGCAGGCGATTTTCATCACCGCCATGGACAGCGAGCCGCTGGCCGGTGACGCCGCCCTGATCATCGCGGATGCCGGGCAGGCGTTTGAGGCTGGCGTGAGAGCAGTCTCGCTGCTGACCGAGGGCACCACCTATCTGTGCTACAAGACGGGCGATGCCATCCCCGGCGGCGATCTGCCGGGTGTTGAGGCAGCAGGTTTCTCTGGCCCGCATCCATCGGGTCTGGCGGGAACGCATGTCCACTTCCTCAACCCTGTGGGTGCGGCGGACAGTGTTTGGACCATCGGCTATCAGGACGTGATTGCCATCGGTCGGCTAGTACAGACCGGGCATCTGGACCCCAGTATCGTTGTGGCGATCTGCGGCCCCATGGCTGCGCGCCCGCGTCTGGTGCGCACCGTGATGGGAGCCTCGACCGACGAACTGACCCGGGATGAGATCGATGGCACCGATCCGGTCCGTGTCGTTTCAGGCTCGATCCTGAGCGGGCGTCAGGCCGACGGACCTGAGGCTTATCTGGGTCGCTTCGCCCGTCAGATCACCCTGATCCGCGAGGATCACGATCAGATCCCCATGGGCTGGATTCGCCCGATGCCATCGAAATACGCGGTGCAGCCGGTGCTGGGCTCGGCCTTTGCCAAAAAGGTCTACGGCCTGACCAGCAACCTCAACGGCGGTCGCCGGGCCATGGTGCCCACCGGCACCTTCGAGGAACTGATGCCGCAGGACTATCTGCCGACTCAGTTGCTGCGGGCCATGCTGGTCATGGATACCGATAGCGCGCAGGCGCTCGGCGCGCTGGAGCTGGACGAAGAGGACCTCGGCCTTGTGGGGTTCGCCTGCCCGGCGAAATATGAATACGGGATGGCCCTGCGGGACTGCCTGACCAAGATTGAAAAGGAGGGCTGAGCCGAATGGGTTTGCGCAGCTTCTTTGATCGGATCGAGCCGAATTTCACTAAAGGCGGTAAGTACGAAAAGCTCTTCCCGATCTACGAGATGGTGGAAAGCTTTATCTACACGCCAAAAACGGTGACCAAGGCCGCGCCACATGCCCGGTCTTACGTGGATATGAAGCGGATCATGACCTATGTCGTGATCGCAACGATCCCATGTATCCTGATGGCGTTCTACAACAACGGCTATCAGGCCAATCAGGCCATTGCCACGCTGGGCCCCGATTCCGCGACCGGCTGGCGGATCGCATTGCTACAGATGTTCGGTATCTCGCTGAATCCCGACAGCATCTTCGCCAATATGGCGCACGGCTTTCTCTATTTCTTGCCGATCTACCTGACCACTTTGGTCATCGGTGGCATCTGGGAAGTGGTCTTTGCCACGGTGCGCGGTCATGAGGTGAACGAGGGTTTCCTCGTCACATCCATGCTTTATACGCTGATCATGCCCGCCACTGCGCCGCTCTGGCAGGTGGCTCTGGGCATCTCGTTTGGTGTAGTGATCGGCAAAGAGGTGTTTGGCGGCACTGGCAAGAACTTCCTCAACCCGGCGCTTACGGGGCGTGCGTTCCTCTACTTCGCCTACCCCGCCAACATGTCGGGCGATACGGTCTGGACACCGGTTGACGGGTTTTCGGGAGCGACAACGCTGTCGATCTCGGCGTCCAGCGGGTATCAGGAGCTCGCCGCGCAGGGCATCACCTGGATGGATGCGTTCCTGGGCTTCATCCAGGGCTCGCTGGGCGAAACCTCGACCTTGGCCTGCATGATCGGTCTGGCCTTCCTGCTGATCACCAAGATCGCCAACTGGCGACTGATCGTGGGCTGTCTGGCCGGCACCATTGGCATGTCGCTGCTCTTTAACCTGATCGGGTCGGAGACCAACCCGATGTTCGCCATGCCCTGGTACTGGCATATTGTGCTGGGCGGCTACGCCTTTGGCCTCGCCTTCATGGTGACCGAGCCGGTTTCGGCCAGCCACACCAATATCGGCCGCTATTGGTACGGCGCGCTGATCGGTGTCATGGTTGTGTTGATCCGTGTGGTCAATCCGGCTTTCCCGGAAGGCATGATGCTGGCAATCCTGTTCGGCAACGTCTTTGCTCCGCTGATCGATTATTTCGTCGTACAGGCCAACATCAAGCGGAGGGCGCGTCGTCATGTCTGATGCACCGAATCCCGAACCCAAGGGCCTGATCGGGCGTTTCCTGGCCATGCCCGCCGACTCGGTTCCCAAGACCATTTTTGTCGCCGTGGCGCTCTGCCTTTTTGCTTCAATGGTGGTGTCAGCGGCGGCCGTGTCGTTGCGCCCGGTGCAGGAGGCCAACAAGCTGCGCGACAAGCAGCTGAACGTGCTTCAGGTCGCAGGTGTCTATGAACCCGGCATGAATGTCGCCGAAGCCTTCGCCGCGTTCGAGCCCAAGGTATTGGACCTCGCCACCGGCGAGTTCACCGACCAGTTCGACGCCGCCACCTTCGACGATATCGCCGCCGCTTCGGACCCCGAGCTGAGCGTAGCGCTCGATAACGATCCCGCTGGCATTGGTCGTAAGGCCAAATACCGGGTGATCTACCTGTTGAAAGCCGAGGACGGATCGCTCGACAAGGTGATCCTGCCAATTCAGGGCTATGGGTTGTGGTCCACGCTTTATGGCTTCATCGCGCTGGAGAACAACGGCAACGACATTTTCGGCCTGCAATTTTACCAGCACGGCGAAACTCCCGGCCTTGGTGCCGAGGTAGACAACCCGCGCTGGAAGGCGCTGTGGAGCGGCAAGAAGCTGCGCGATGGGAATGGCGAGGTGCAGATCACCGTCGCCAAATCGCAGCCCGCTGCCGGACCGGAATTTTATGTGGACGCCCTTGCCGGGGCTACGCTGACCTCGGTGGGCGTGGATAACCTGGTGCGTTTCTGGGTGGGTGAAGAGGGTTACGGCCCCTTCCTGGCACGACTGCAAGCAGGAGAGATCTGATGTCACAGACACGCAAGGAACTTCTGGTCGATCCGCTGGTCGACAACAACCCGATCACCTTGCAGGTGCTGGGTATCTGTTCGGCGCTGGCGGTGACCTCGTCGCTGCAAGTCTCGCTGGTGATGGCGATGGCGGTGATCTTCGTGACCTCGTTCTCGTCCTTCTTCATCTCGTGCCTGCGCAACCAGATCCCCGGGTCGATCCGGATCATCGTGCAGATGGTGATCATCGCCTCGCTGGTGATCCTGGTGGACCAGATTCTCAAGGCCTACGCGTTCGAAATCTCGAAAACACTCTCGGTCTTTGTTGGCCTGATCATCACCAACTGCATCGTGATGGGCCGGGCCGAGGCATTTGCCATGAAAAACCCCCCAGTCGCGTCGTTCCTGGATGGCGCGGGCAATGGCGCTGGCTATGGCCTGATCCTGTTACTGGTGGGTTTCATCCGCGAGCTCTTCGGCGCCGGGTCGCTGTTCGGCGTCACCGTGCTGCCCACCGTGAACAATGGCGGCTGGTATGTGCCCAACGGCATGTTGCTGCTGCCACCATCGGCATTCTTCATCATTGGCCTGATCATCTGGGCCTTCCGGACATGGAAGCCGAACCAGGTCGAAGACCGTGAATACAATATCCAGACGGCGGAGGCGCACTGATGGAGGGTCTTATCTCTCTGGCCGTAAAGGCCATCTTTGTTGAAAACCTCGCGCTTAGCTTCTTTCTCGGCATGTGTACCTTCATCGCCGTGTCCAAGAAGATTTCGACCGCGATCGGGCTGGGCATCTCGGTGATGGTCGTGCAGGCCATTACTGTGCCCACCAACAACCTGCTGCTGACCTATCTGCTGAAACCCGGAGCGCTGGCATGGGCAGGCTTCCCGGATGTGGACCTGACCTTTCTCGGGCTGATCTCTTATATCGGCGTGATCGCGGCGATGGTGCAGATTCTGGAAATGATCCTCGATAAGTATTTCCCGCCGCTCTACAACGCGCTGGGGATTTTCCTGCCGCTGATCACTGTGAACTGCGCCATCCTGGGTGGCTCGCTGTTCATGGTGGAACGTGACTACAACTTTGCCGAGGCGGCGACCTATGGCCTGTCCTCCGGCTTTGGCTGGGCGCTGGCGATCACCGCCATGGCAGGCGTACGGGAAAAGCTGAAATATTCGGATATTCCCGATGGGCTTCAGGGTCTGGGTATCACCTTCATCACCGCGGGTCTGATGGCGATGGCCTTCATGTCCTTCTCGGGCGTGAAGCTGTAAGGAGGCGGGCACATGGAAACCTTCACGCTTGGCATCGTCCTCTTCACCCTGATCGTTCTGGCACTGGTCACGCTCATCATGGTGGCTCGCTCGCGGCTGGTCTCGACCGGCAACGTGAACATCACCATCAATGGCGAGAAAACCATCTCGGTCCCGGCTGGCGGCAAGCTGCTGCAGACGCTGGCCGAACAGAAACTCTTCGTCCCCTCAGCCTGCGGCGGCGGCGGCACCTGTGCGCAGTGTCGGGTGAAAATCCACTCCGGCGGAGGCTCGATCCTGCCGACCGAGGAAAGCCATATCACCAAACGCGAGGCCTCCTGCGGCGACCGCCTGTCCTGTCAGGTGGCGGTCAAGCAGGACATGGATATTGAGGTCCCTGAGGAGGTCTTTGGCGTCAAGAAATGGGAATGCACGGTTCGCTCGAACGAGAACGTGGCCACTTTCATCAAGGCGCTGACCCTGGACCTGCCCGAGGGCGAGGACGTGAACTTCCGTGCTGGCGGCTACATTCAGATCGAGGCGCCTGCACACCAGCTGGCCTATACCGATTTCGACGTCGAGGAGGAGTATCGCGAGGATTGGGACAAGTTCAATCTGTGGCAGTACAAGTCCACCGTGGCGGAGCCGATCGAACGCGCCTATTCCATGGCCAACTACCCCGAAGAACGCGGCATGATCATGCTGAACGTGCGCGTGGCCTCGCCCCCTCCGGGGTCCGAGGGCATTCCGGCGGGCCAGATGTCATCCTATATCTTCAACCTGAAACCGGGTGACAAGGTCACCATCTCGGGTCCGTTTGGTGAGTTCTTCGCCCGCGACACCGAGAAAGAAATGGTCTTCATCGGCGGCGGCGCTGGGATGGCGCCCATGCGCAGCCATATCTTCGACCAGCTCAAGCGGTTGGGATCGAAGCGCAAGATCAGCTTCTGGTACGGCGCGCGCTCGAAACGTGAGATGTTCTTTGTCGAAGATTTCGATGGGCTGGCCAAGGACAACCCGAACTTCGAGTGGCACGTGGCGCTGAGTGACCCGCAACCGGGCGATGATTGGGATGGCTACACTGGCTTCATCCACAATGTCCTGTTCGAGGAATACCTAAAAAGCCACCCCGCGCCCGAAGATTGCGAATACTACATGTGCGGCCCGCCAATCATGAACCAGTCGGTCATCAACATGCTGCTGGAACTGGGTGTGGACCGCGAAGACATCATGCTGGACGATTTCGGCGGATAGACCAGAAACCGGCCCCCCTCGCGGGCCGGTTTTTTTGTCTGCCTACCACATGGAGCGAATGCAAAAACAGCGATCAATTTGGCTTGTCATTCCGGCAAGTCGGCTGTAATCAGCCCCTCACTAAGCGTTTCGGGCCCTGCCCTCTCGCATACCAGATCGCCGGTGTAGCTCAGCTGGTAGAGCACGTCATTCGTAATGATGGGGTCGTAGGTTCGAGTCCTATCACCGGCACCACCCTTCTCAATATACCTGAAAAATGAGATATAAAATCAGTGCTTTCGGTGAGCCCGCAAGGTGACGGTCGTGCATTCGTTTCAAGGCATTCGAGGTCATCCCGGAATCAGAGGACCGTCTGGCACAGATCGAAAAGATGCTGAGCTCTAAACCATCCGCCACGGCTGGCAAGCCGTAGCGCAAGCAGGGCACTTATGATGTGCCGCATCAGATCAGGTCGCCTGACGGGTACGCCAATTGTGAGGCCCAGACTCAAAGCAGGGTCTTCTGTCTTACGACAGGACCGCGCTGATCAGATAGAAAATGATCCCTGACAGGAACGCGGCGGCGGGAACGGTAACAACCCAGGCCGCAATGATGGTCATGAAATGGGACCTGCGCACCAGTTTGCGACGCCTGCGCTCTTCCGGCGGATAATTTGTGCGATCCGGCATTTTGAGGCGCGCATTTCGGATACGCCGCTCGGTATCCCATTCCCGGAAGAAGCCGACGCCAAATACGCCCCCGACAGCAATGTGGGTTGAACTGACCGGCAGGCCAAGCCAACTGGCCACGATCACCGTGATCGCAGCCGACAGAGCCACACAATAAGCCCTCATCGGGTTGAGCTTTGTGATCTGGCCGCCGACCATGCGGATAAGTTTCGGCCCGAACAGCAGCAGTCCAAAGGATATCCCGAACGCGCCTATGATCATCACCCAGAGCGGTATGCTGATTGCGTCCGTAAAGCTGCCCGATTGAGAAGCCTGTACAATTGCGGCAAGCGGGCCAACGGCGTTGGCCACGTCATTTGCCCCGTGGGCGAAACTCAGCAGAGCCGCTGACACCACCAACGGAATGCCAAACAGCACCTTGAGCGACTTGTTCCGGTTCTCCAGCCCCTGTGACTGCTTGCGGATTATTGGGATCATCACGATCCAGACCAGGGCACCGATGGCCGAGCCGATCATCAAAGCTGCCTGCAGGTCGATCTTAATGATCTTTTTCAGGCCTTTGAGGGCAAGATAGGACGCGAACGCCCCCGCCATGATACCGACAAGGATGGGGACCCATTTGCGCGCCGCCGCGATCTTGTCTTCGCGGTAAATAATCCGCGACTTGATCAGCCAAAGGAACATGGCGGCGATAGCCCCGCCCAGAACAGGCGAGATGACCCAGCTTGCCGCAATCTTGCCCATGGTTGACCAACTGACAGCGGCGAAACCGGCCGCTGCGATCCCCGCGCCCATGACGCCTCCGACCACCGAATGGGTCGTGGAAACGGGTGCCCCAACCCATGTTGCCAGGTTGACCCACAGTGCTGCCGACAAAAGTGCGGCCATCATGGCCCAGATAAAGACCGAGGCAGTGCCCATGTTTTCGGGCGCAATAATGCCCTTGGCGACGGTCGATACGACATCTCCGCCCGCGATCAGCGCGCCCGCGCTTTCAAATATGACCGCTATGGCTATGGCCCCGCCCATCGAAAGCGCATTCGCCCCGACCGCCGGACCCATGTTGTTGGCCACATCATTGGCGCCGATGTTCAGCGCCATATAGGCCCCAAGACAGGCCGCGATGATCACGATGACGGAGTTGCTTCCCTGACCGAAGAGAGACATCGCAGCGATGCCTGCCAACAGAACAAAGACCAGCGAAACCCCGACGCCCACCATCGGGCGTGACACATAGCTGGTTGCGGTCTCCAGTCTGGAGAACCGAGCAAGATCCCGATCAAGTGTTTCCAGATGGCGTGGATCGCCTTGTTGCTCTGTCATAGAAGTCGTCCTCACAGTTGGGAAAGACGCTTAGCGCTGTCAGAACGCCAATTGCAACCGGTCAATGAGGGCCGGAAAGTTTTATTTGCTGACTGCGAAACACCTACAGTGACTCGTTTTCGTTCACCGATCCTGTGGCGCACAGCTGCACGCTGCACTTCGGGCTCAAGAATACTGATCGTACGGATCAGCCTTTTCCAGCTTGAGCAGTCAACCTTCGGCAACCGCACGCTCTTTCAGCGCTTGCGAGGCGGCGCGGGCGATGATGCGTTCTTCGTCGGTGGGGATGACCAGCACCTTGGTTCTGCCCAGGCCGATGCTCATCTCGTTGGCCATGTTGGCGCGCCCATCAAGGGTGATCCCCATCCAGTCCATCCCATTACAGATGCGCGCCCGGATCGCGGCCGAATTCTCGCCGATCCCGCCGCAAAAGACGACGCCGTCAATGCCATGTAGCGAGGCAGCCAGCGCACCCAGCTCGCGGCGGGCGCGGAAGGTGTAGTATTCGATGGCCATTTCCGCCTCGGGGCGTTGCGAGGCCTCCAGCGTCCGCATGTCATTGGTCTCGTCCGACAGGCCCTTAAGCCCGCTTTCATTATAGAGCAGCTTCGTTAGTTCGCTGGCTGAAAGCCCCTCCTGATCCATCAGATAGAGCACGACACCGGGATCAAGCTGGCCGCAGCGCGTGCCCATCGGCAAGCCATCAAGGGCGGAAAACCCCATGGTAGAGGCAATCGAACGACCGTTCAGGACACCGCACATGGACGCGCCATTGCCCAGATGTGCGATCACCACGCGGCCCGAGGCCAGTTCGGGATCGATCCGGGCCAGCGTGCCGGTGATGTACTCATAAGACAGCCCGTGGAACCCGTAGCGGCGGACGCCCCGGTCGTAATATTTCAGCGGCAGGCCAAACGTGTCGTTGACCCACGGGTGACTGCGATGGAAGGCGGTATCGAAACAGCCGATTTGCAGCGCGTCGGGAAATGCTTCCATCGAGGCCCGCACCGCCGCAAGGTTATGAGGCTGGTGCAGCGGCGCCAGCGGTTCGAGCAAGGTCAGTTTTTCCATCACTTGCGGTGTCAGCAACTGAGGTCCCTCGTAATCGACCCCGCCATGGGCGATGCGGTGTCCGATACAGGCAGGTGCCCGCCCTTGCAGGATGGTTTCGCAATGTTCCAGAATGGCCCGCAGCGCCACATGATGATCGGCCGAGCCTAGGTCGGCCTCGGCCTGTTGCGATCCGATCCGCGCCTTGAAGCGTGCATTGGGACCCAGGCTTTCAACCTGTCCTACGGCGATCTCGTCCGGTTCTTTTGCCGCCTGGTAGAGCGAGAATTTCAGCGACGACGACCCGGCGTTGAGAGACAGGATGAACTCCGCCAAGCTGTCCCCGGAACCCGTGCTTTGGTTCATCTGCTCTCTCCGTGTTGCTGCGGGTTCATCGCCCCGTGTTTTTCACAATCCAATGGGTATCTTGCCTCTGTCACGCGGGACGCGGCGTCAACCTGCCTAGTGAGCCACTCACGCAGGTGCCCGGGCTGCAATGGACTGGGTGGCGATCTTGGCACGGATTTTTTCCAGCAGGCCGTCATAGTCGGGCGTGCCCTCAGCGGCATAGTGGAAGTTCTTGAAGAGGCCGGTCAGTTCGGTGAACCAGGCGCGTATATCCGCCTTGTGTTCCAGCCCCATCTCATCTTGCACCACGCCATACATCAGCTTGAAGACAAGCCGCTGACGGTCCATCGAGACCGAGCAATCTACGTCATCGAATGCATCCTGCTGCAAATAGATCATGTCGACAAACAGCGCTTTCTGATAGGTCACATAGTCGTCGATGGTGATGCCCTCCTCGCCGGTGACCTGCATCATCTGATCGATCTGCTCACCCCGTTCCAGCAGCGCCTGCATTTCCTTGACTCGTGTGGTCCAGGTCGGGTCGATATTGCGGCCATACCAGTCGCTCATCTGATCGAGATAGCGCGACCACGACAGCAGCGGATCTACCGCCGGGTAGAACCTTTTGTAAGCACGCTCGGAGGACAGGCCGAGAAAACACTTCACCGTAGACAGGGTCGATTGCGTCACCGGCTCGTCGAAATTGCCGCCTGCGGGCGATACGGTGCCGATCATGGTCAGGCTGCCGCTGTCGCCGTCATTGGTCTTGATAACGCCCGCGCGTTCGTAAAGCCCCTTGATCGAGCTTTCCAGATAGGCGGGGAAGCCTTCTTCGCCGGGGATTTCCTCCAGCCGCCCACTGGTTTCGCGCATGGCTTGCGCCCAGCGGGAGGTGCTGTCGGCGATCAACAGTACGTCGAGGCCCATCTGACGGTAATACTCGCCCAAAGTGATGCCGGTGAAGATCGACGCCTCGCGTGCCGCGACAGGC
Organism: Ruegeria jejuensis; assembly: GCF_041537905.1. NCBI lineage: Bacteria > Pseudomonadati > Pseudomonadota > Alphaproteobacteria > Rhodobacterales > Roseobacteraceae > Ruegeria > Ruegeria jejuensis. The sequence continues at coordinate 203,301 of NZ_JBGRUO010000005.1, forward strand.
ATTGACGAGGTGTTGCAGATGATGATGGTGCGATCCATCAGGCTGCCGCCTGATTTCGGGTCGGTCATTTCGGGATATTCGGTGATGGTCTCGACCACCTCGCCCGCCCGTTCGCCACAGGCCACCACGATCACGATATCAACCTGCGCGTTACGCGCGATCAGGTTCTGCAGCACGGTCTTGCCTGCTCCGAAGGGGCCGGGAATACAAGCGGTGCCACCGCGCGCGATGGGAAAGAACGTGTCGATCAACCGCTGCGAGGTCAGGATGGGCGCATCGGGAAAGGTGCGACGCGAGGCGGCGGATTTCAGCAGTTGCGCAGGCACCGGGCGGCGGACCGGCCAGCGTTGCGTGAGCGTCAGGATATGTTCCGAGCCATCCTCGCCGGTCAGGCGGGCCACCGGGTCATGCACGGTGGCAGCGCCTTTCTGGACCCAGTTGATCGCATAGCGGCCTGCCCAGTTAAAGGGCACCATGATCTTGTGGGTGAACCGCCCCTCGGGCACAGTGCCCACGACGTCTCCGGCAGAGACCTTGTCACCCAGCTTGACCTTTGGCGCGAAAGACCATTTCGCGCCTTCGTCCAGCGGCGCCACATCTGCCCCGCGCGGCAGAAAGATGCCGTACTCGGCGGCCACCTTGGCCAGTGGCGATTGCAGCCCGTCATAGACCTGTCCCAGCAGGCCCGGGCCGAGTTCCACCGACAACAACTGCCCGCTCTGTTCCACGGGGTCACCCACCGCAACGCCGCTTGTGCTTTCATAAACCTGCGCATCGGCGGTCTTGCCGCGCACCCGCAGGATCTCGGCCTTGAGCCTCTCCTGCCGCCCGCCAGCGGCGGGTTTGGAGGGCAGGATATAAACCACCTCATTCTTGACCAATCGGCCGGGCGATCCGTCGGGCTGTTCCAGCGTTTCGATCTCGACCAGGCCCTCCTGCACCGCCGCAACGCGGGCGGTAGGGACCTGAGTTTTGGGGTCGGCACTCATCCGGTCCCTCCTTCCAGCATCAAATCGGGGAAATCCTGTAGCGCGTCATCGGAAAGCTGCGCAAAGCGCCGCGCGGCGGCCTGCGCATCCGAAGCAGCCCAACGGTCGAAGAGGTTCCATTTCAATACATAGATCACCACCGCCTCGAAATCGAAATGGTGCATACCGCCATGGCGTTGCAACTGACGGAACGCGACCTCAAGCAGGTGGCGTTCCAGCCCCAGCGCATCTCCGGCCTCCAGCAGCGTGCCCGCCTCGCGCAGCCAGGGCAGCGGCGCGTCCAGTCGAAAGGTGGGGTCAGACCAGTTCGCTGCGATATGCCCGGTCCATTTGCCAAAGCCCCATCGGCCGGTGGGCGCAGACATCCCATCGCGTCTCATGCGCAGGGCGGCAATGGCGGTGCGCAGGTCCATCCGATCAGCGACAACGGCGCGCAGGGTGGGGTGCGGTAGGTCGTGCAACAGGGAGCGCGCCCGTTTCACCACGTCACTGATTTCCGCCCGCGCGTCATAGCTGGCCCAATTCAGAACGTTTTCGATCCGCCGCAGCGTTTTGGCATCGTCTTCGTCCAACGCCGTCAACCGTTTGCGCAGGCGCAATTCCGAGAGCGGCGGCTGCTTGGCCACAAAAAGCCGCTCGGAACTGGGCAGGCTGGAGACCAGCGCGATATAGGCGTCGGGACCGGGCATGATCAGCGGATCACACCTTCCAGAACGGCGCGGAAGCGCGGTTGCAGGTGCCGCATCAGCACATCGGCAATGGCCTCGTCCGACAGATCAAGCTTGATCCCATCCCTGCCCGCCTGCGCCCGAATCCCCGCATGTAGATCATTTGACGCAAACAGCGTTACACCGTCCTCCAACATCTCCTGCGTCAGACCAAGGACAAATTTGGTGAGCTGGCCGGACTGGATATCATCGGCATTGGCGCGGATCGCGTCGGGGCCGATCACCTCCGCGGGCAGGATCACCTGCGCGTCCTCGCCAATGCCGGTCTCGCTGCGGGCGCGACCGACCAGTTCCAACACCATCTGTCTCAGCATCTCGGGATCGGTCATGGTTTCCGACACCATCCTTTGCACATCCTGCTGGAACTGAGCCATCAGCGTGGATTTCATCGTCAGAACTGCGTCGCGCATGGCGGTGTTCAATGCCTCTTCGCCCGCCTTGGTATAGCGGTCGGCAGCGTCGCGTGCGTTGCTCTGCAGCTTGCTAGCTTCCGCCTGCGCCGCCTCGACAATCCGCGCCGCCTTGGCTTGTGCTTCTTGCGTCAAGCGGGCGGCCTCGTCCGAGCCGGCCTGCACGCCCTCGCTGCGCAGCCGGTCGATCAGCGCGTCGATGCCCTGCGCGGTCTCTTGTTCTGCTCCCATCACGCGATCCCCGCGCTGATCACCAAGGCAAAGACAAAGGCAAAGACACCGAAACCTTCAATGATCGCCGCAGGTGCGAGCGACAGGCCGAAGATCTCGGGCTTCTCCTTGGAGGCGTTGATCGCCGCGGCACAGGCCCGCCCCTGCCACATGCCGCAATAGAGCAGCGCCAAACCCGACAACACCCCTACCCCGAAAAGCCCGCCAGCGTTTTCAGCGGTGACAGCGCGGTTCAGGGTGAACATGATCACGATCCCGTAGATCGCGAATGTCGACGGAAAGGCCGAGATGCCCACAAATCGACCATAGCCGCTTTCGGTTTCCAGCATCGCGCCGATGCTGGCCTGCCCTGCAATCGAACAACCGATCGCGCTGGCGATTGTCCCAAGCGCCATGGGAGCAAAAATGCCAACCCAGCCCAATGCGATGACGAAATCGGTCATTCCTGTACCTCCTTGCGGGAAAACGCGCGGAAGACTGTGCCTTCCTCGGGCAGACCCCATTTGTAAAACTCGATGAAGTTGAGCCGCAGGCCGTGGACCACGCCGCTCATGATTGCGAGGGCGAAATTCAACCCGTGCCCGATGAGCAGGATCAGCAGACCGCCCAGCAGGCCCAGCCCTGAGGCGGAGTCGAACCCTTTGCTGGCCAGCCCATTGAAGGTGACCGCCAGCGAGGCCGAGGCCAACCCCAGCGCGAAAAGCCGCATATAAGACAACACATCGCCAAACATGCCCATCAGCCCGGCGAGGCTCTGCACCCCGCCAAAGAGCCGCCAAAGCCAGTCAATGCCGGATGTAACCGGGCGGTCGCTGGAGAAAAGCAGGATGGCAAGCAGACCCAGTGCCATGGCCCCCAAACCGCCCTGATAGACCTGCCCGGTCTGACCGCTGAGCCAGACAGCAAGCCCGCCTATCACAACGCAGATCCAGCCCAGATTGGCGTAACGGCTGCGCGTGGCCTTATGCAGGAATGCCATCAGGTTGGCGAAAGCGACATGGGCCACGCCGACGATGATCGAAAGCCGCATCATGGTGGTGAAGTCGTTGATATCCATGAGTTTCAGCCGGGCGAGGATGCCGAATGCGGGCGGACCGACCCCGAAGTAGCTGCCCACGATCACGCCATAGGCAATCGTGGCGCACGCGAGGATCAGCAACATGGCACGCCAGGCACGGGTATGGGCAGAGGTTCCCAAACGCCGCCAGAAACCCAGTACGCCCAACAGGATCAGAAACCCGTATCCCGCATCGGCAATGATCATCGCAAAGAACACCGAGAAAGATGCAATCAACACGCGACTGGGGTCCCAGGCGTAGTAGTTGGGCACTTGATAAAACAGCGCCAGATCGACACCTGCCGCCTCGGCATCGGGCTGTTCGATCAGGGTCGGCGGCACCTCGCCCGGTTGCGGCGCGCCGATCAGGACGGCCAGCCCTTCCTCGGCGCAGATATCCTCAAGCGCGGCGATCTGGTCTTCTGGCACCCAACCCTGAATGGCGAAGAGGTCGGGGTCGTCAAGTGTCTGAGTCTCGGCAAAGGCAAGCTCGGCGGCGGTTTCGGCCTTGGACAGGCTCGAGCGCAGCAGGGTCAGGAAGCGGGTCAGCGCCAGGCGCTCGCCCAGCAGGGTTTCGATCTCGATCTCGGCATCTTCCAACTCGTCCGCCAGAACGGTGATCGGCTTGGCCCCAAGATGGGTGCGCGGCACCGGCATCAGGTCTGCGCGCGGCTCATCGGCACTGACCACGGCGACATAGAGCACCCGATGATCGCGCCCCACGAGTTGCCAAGGCAGATCGACCTCCGCTAGGCTGTCGCGGTTCTTCAGCGGGAGTTCATAGAACCATAGGCGCAGCCCCGCCAGCGCCTTGGTCGGGGGGAAGGTGAAATCGCCCCAAGGCTGCATCGTGTCGATCCGGTCGGCCAGAAAGTCGCGCCGGTCTTGCGCAGCGCGCAGCTTGTCCTTGAGCACCAGCACCTCGGCCACGAAGCGTTCAACATCGAAATCGGGGTCAGCGCGCACCTGCCGCCGCTGACTCGGCACCACCGCCAGAAAACGCAGCGCCTTATAGGCATCCTCGGCCTCACGGCTGACCTTTTTCTCGACCTGAGTCTCGGGCGGTGAGAGCGGCAGAATATGCATCGCGCCCAGCTCCTGCAGCCGTGTCAGCGTCGCGTCCTTATCCGCTGCGCGCCCGATGACCGAGATCTTTTTCAGCCGCGCGATGCTCATGCCATGGCCCTTTTGCGCTTGGCAATCTTGGAGCGTACGACCGAGGCCATCTCCTCGTCATTCAGATAGATACGGATTTTCTTGATATTGGCGCGGGCATTGGGGATCAGCACTTTGTCAAACAGGTTCACGCGCTGGGTGATGACATCGACCGCGCGCGACAGAAGCTCGACCCGCTGGCGCGCCACCTGCACCCGCAGCCGCGCCTCAAGCATGTCATGCAGCAGCTTTGTCACGTTATCGACCCAATGGGGCAATACCATCGGCGAATAGGGGCGGATTTCGACCTCGATCCGGTCGAGCACCGGCAGCTTGGTGCCGACCACGTTTTCTTCGCCCAACTCATAGCGGATCAGCCGCACGAGACCCTTCAAGTCGATACCGGAATTGCCCAGCATCGGCACGTCCCGGCCCACCTGCTGGGCCAACTCCTCGACCTTGCGCTCCATTTCACTTACCAGCGCCACCGCTTTGGCGCGCTCGCCCATCAATTGCTGCCGCTTCAGGTCCAGCGAAGGCAGGAACTTCTCAAAGGTCTTCAGCTGCGCGGTCTGATGCGCGAGCGAAGATTTATTCAGCTGCAACCGCGCCATCTGCACCCTTAGGGAAATAAGTGTCGATCAGGTTCTGCTTCATCAAAAGCTGTTCGGGGCGGAAGCACTCGGCCAGCGTCTGCCAGCACAGATCCAGCGCCTCTTCCAGCGGGATCGAGACATTGATATCCATGAAGCGGGTGCGGAAGAGGTCGCCGAATTTCAGCACCTGTTGGTCGTAATCCGATAACTCGAACGCCATAGCCTGTTTCTGCGCGGCATCACGGGCCTCGGAATAGAAGCGGATCATGGTGTTCATGATCTGGCTGTGATCCTCGCGGGTGACCTTGCCGATCACATTCTGCTTGAGCCGCGACAGGCTGCCGAACGGGTCGATCACCCCGGAATGCAGATAGAACTGCCCTTCGGTGATATAGCCGGTATTGTCCGGAACCGGGTGGGTAACGTCATCGCCGGGCATCGTTGTCACAGCCAGAATCGTGACAGAGCCGCCCTTGGCATAATCGCAGGCTTTCTCATACCGCCTTGCCAGTTCGCTATAGAGGTCGCCCATATAACCCCGGTTCGAGGGCACGCGCTCCTGGCTGATGCCGACCTCTTTCATCGCATCCGCATAAGCCGTCATGTCGGTCAGCAGGACCAGCACGCGCTTGCCTTCTTCGACCGCGAATTTCTCAGCCACGGCCAGTGCCATATCGGGCACCAGCAGGCGCTCGACCAAAGGGTCCGAGGCCTGGTTGACGAACATCACGGTTCGCGAGAAGACCCCCGCATCCTCGAACGATTGACGGAAGGTGTAGTAGTCGTCAAAGATCAGCCCCATGCCACCGAAGACTACGATATCAGCATCGGCCTGAATGCCGATCCGGGCGAGGAATGGGTTGTAAGGCTCTCCGGAAACAGAGAAAATGGGGATTTTCTGACTTTCTACCAGACAGTTGAACACGTCGATCATCGGCACATCGGTGCGGATCATGTTTTTTGGCACGATCCGCTCTGCCGGGTTCACCGAGGGGCCGCCAATCGTATAACGCGGCTCTGATGACAGGTCGGGGCCACCATCGATCGGCTCGCCCGCCCCGTCAAAGACCCGGCCCAGGATATTGCCGGAATAGGGTGTCTGCATCGGGTGCCCCAGGAAGGTGGCGCTGGCCCCGGTCGAGATGCCCTTGGTGCCGGAGAACACCTGCAGCGTGACCTCTTCGCGGTCGATATTGATCACCTGCGCCAATGAACGCGCGCCATCGACCCCTTCGACCACCGCCAGATCGTTGAACCGCACCACCGCACCCGAGGCTGCGTTTTCTGGCACATGCACTTTGAGGGTATCGCCGACGATCTCCAGAACACGGGAATATTTGATCAGATCGCGAACCACCTGCGGCCTCCTGAATAGATCAGCTTGGCGCTACCGTAACACGAATCGCGGACGCCCGTTTCGCCTGAATTTTGTCTCATAATGAAAGCTTTACGCCGCAACGCAAGCACCTCAAGAGACGCAAAGTGTTGCGGGGCAAGGTCGTACGATGCGCCGAGGTGCGGGACGCATATCTGGCGCGGCGTCAGTGGTATGCTTGCGCGCCGCGCCTCCAAATCCGGTCCAACTGCCTTGTCTTACACCGCCAGCCACAGAAACAACGGCAGCCCGATGGTGATGTTGAAGGGAAAGGTCACGCCCAGTGACAGAGTTAGATAGATTCCGGCCTCCGCCTTGGGCAGGGCGATCTGCATGGCGGCGGGCACGGCGATATAAGATGCCGAGGCCGACAGTACCATCAGCAGAAACAGGCTTCCATCCGCCAGTCCCGCCATCTGGCCCATTGCAAAGGCAAAAAGCGCCCCGATCACCGGCATCGCCACTCCGAACAGGAACAGACCGGGTGACAGCATATTGCGGTTGGCGATCAGGCTGCGCCCCGCCGCCAGGCCCATATCCAGCAAGAAGAGGCACAGAATGCCGGTGAAGGGCGTTACGATGAAGGGCGCAATCATCTGCATGCCCTTGCCGCCGGTGACGGCCCCGATCACAAACGCCCCGGTCAGCAGAACGATTGAGCCATTGGCCAGCAGGTCGCGCCAAAGCCCCGTCGTTTTTGCGCCCCCCTGCCCGGCGCGATGGGCAAGCCACAGAGCCGACAGGATCGCTGGAACCTCCATCGCAGCCGCCACAGCCACCATGAACCCGTCATACGCAACTCCGGTCAGCTCCAGCAGGCTGGTGGCGGTCACAAAGGTGACGATCGAGATCGAGCCGTAATGCCCCGCCACCGCCGCCGCGTTGAGCGCATCAAGGCGCGTAATGGAACGCAGCAGCGCATAGGCCACAAACGGCAACAGAAAGGACAGTGAGACACCGCTGAGGATCGCAACCAGCACATCCGCGCCGATCCCGTGCTCGGCCAGGCTCGCCCCGCCCTTGAAGCCGATCGAGAGCAGCAGATAGAGCGACATGAATTTCGCCGCGCCAGCCGGAATCGACAGATCGCTGCGGGCAAAGGCGGCAATCAACCCCAGCACAAAAAACAGGATGGTCGGCACCAGTAGGTTGCCAGACAGGGTTTCTAAAACAAATGGCATGTCGCACTCCGCAATGTCAGTCGCTGCCATCTGCCTTGCGAATTCTCATAATCCCAATATATGTTTCTGATAATTTACATAGTGAAAAACTATCTTATGCGCCCCACCCTGCGACAACTCGAATATATCGTCACCGTGGCGCGGCTGGGCCGGTTTGGCCTGGCTGCCGAGACCCTGAATGTCAGCCAGCCCAGCCTGTCTGCCCAGATCGCCGAGGCCGAACGCGAGCTGGGCGCGCGCCTGTTCGAACGCAGCCGCGCCAGCGTCCAGCCGACGGCAACCGGGACCGAGGTGATCCGCCGCGCCCAGAACATTCTGCGCGAGGTCGAAGACCTGCGCGCCGCGGTGAGCGGCGGTGTGCCGTTTGGCGGGCGCTTGCGCCTGGGAGTGCTGCCCTCGATCGGGCCTTATTTGTTGCCCCGGGTTGTTACAGCGATCCACCGGGCGCAGCCGGATCTGCGTGTCATCGTGCGCGAGGAGAGCACCCAGCACCTGGAACAGGGGTTGACGGCGGGGCGGCTCGACCTGATCATCTCGACGCCCGAGGATCATCCCAACACCCGCCAGACCCGGCTGTTCAACGAAAAGCTCTGGGTTGCGGTGGCGCGGGACGATCCGCTTTCACAGGCCACCGGACCGGTACGGGCCGAGAGTCTCAGCGGGCGGATATTTCTGACGCTTGACAGGCACCACCGACTGTCGCGGATCGTCTATGCGCTGGCCTCGGATTGCGGTGGGATCGTGTCAGATGAATATGAGGGCACCAGCCTCGATTCCATCCGTCTCATGGCGGCCTCTGGCGCGGGCATCGCCATCATGCCGGAGCTTTATGCGATGCAACACAAGGACCGCAAAACCGAGGTCGCGATCCGCCCGTTGGCCATAGCGGCGGCGAACCGAAATATCTCCCTGCTGCAGCGGGCCAGCGACAGCGACCCGACCGGGCTCGACCTGATCAGCGGCGCGCTGTTAAGCGAGGTTAAATCATTGGGGTTGAGCTAGCGCGCGCTATTGTATCTGCCGACAGCCTGCTTTTCCATAGATTTGCCCACCCCAAAGCCATGCGCAAAGGTCACGACATGATCCCTTCGCTCAACACGCCACGACTGCACCTGCGCCCTCCCACGCTTGAGGACTGGCCCGGCTATGCCCGTTTCATGGGCTCGGATCGTGCCACCCATATGGGCGGGCCGTTTGACGCGCCGGGGGCCTGGGGGCTGTTTTGTCATGACGTGGCGCAATGGGCGTTGATGGGGCACGGTGCGCTGATGATTGAGGACCGCGCGACCGGGCAATGCCTGGGACAGGTGGCAATCAACCATGGCCCGCTCTTTCCCGAGCCTGAACTGGGCTGGATGCTGTACACCACCGCCGAAGGGCGGGGCATTGCCTTCGAGGCCGCGCAGGCCATGCGCGACTGGGCCTTCGGCACATTGGGCCTTGAAACGCTGGTCAGCTATATCGACGCCGAGAATACCCGCTCCTGCGCGTTGGCCGAGAGGCTGGGTGCAACGCGCGATGACAGCGCCGCCCGGCCCGACCCCCGCGACCTTGTCTATCGCCACCCCAAGCCTGCGTTTTGAACCACCATATTTGCCCCGCCGTCCTCCGGCTGTCATACAATTGGCGCGACCATCAGAAAGGGAGACTGCGCTGATGTGCAGATTTGTGGCTTATGGCGGGCCGGAGATTCCGCTGGAAAACATCATCATCCTGCCCCGGCATTCCCTACTGGACCAAAGCCAGCACGCAACCGAGGCCAAGCTGGCGGTGAATGGCGACGGGTTCGGGATGGCCTGGTATGGCGATCAGGAGCGTCCGGGCCTTTATCGCGATGTGCTGCCCGCATGGTCGGATGGCAATCTGGTGGACCTGTGCCGGATGATCCGGTCGCGGCTGTTTCTGGCTCATATCCGCGCCTCGACTTTTGGCGAAACCTCGCGCAACAATTGCCATCCGTTCACCTATGGCAAATGGTCCTTCATGCATAATGGCGAGATTGCTGACTTCCCGCGCCTGCGCCGTCAGTTCGAGGCAATGTTAGGTGACGCCTATTACGCCGCCCGGCGCGGACGGACGGATTCCGAGTTGTTTTTCCTGCTGTTGCTGACGAACGGGTTGGAGGTGGATCCCCTTTCCGCAATCAGCCGCACAATTGCCCAGATCGAGACGGTGCAAGGCGATGTCGCCGAGGGCAACCGCATCACCACCGCATTGTCCGACGGCCAGACCATCTACGCCTTCCGTTACTCCGGCAGTGATGACATCCCGACGCTGCATCTGGGTACCGGGCTGGATCATGGCGGTCAGGTGCTGGCCTCCGAGCCGCTCGACCCGGAAACCGGCAACTGGACCATGCTTGAGGCCAACTGCCTCTACAGTCTGCGCGAGGGGGTGCTGACTGATCGCCCCCTGCCCGGCTGACGCCGAGTTCAGGACCGCGCGATCAGTCGCAGAACCGCGACAAGCACGATCCCATAGAGCACATGCCCCACCAGCGCGACCCAGGCGATACCGGTGAAACCCAGAAAAAACGGCAGACCGGCAATCGCGGCAACGCCGCCGATGGCAAAGACCCACAGGCCGAACCCATAGAGTGCCGATGGCAGGAACCAGCCTCTTTGTCCCATGATCCGAGACCAGACAGGTGCAAAGATGAACAGCCAGCCAATCGGATAGCCAATCAGGCCGACGAGATAAAAATGCACGAAATACCCGGCAAAATCACCGCTGGGCAGACCAATTGTGCTGAGCAAACTGCGCGCCAGCCCGTGCGGTGATAGATTGGCGAAGCCAAGCGCGGGGCTGATCATCTGACCCCAAAGGTCGAATGCGATCGTGGCAAAGAAGCCGGCGATAAACATATGCCCCAGCGTGGCGATATTCAGACGTGGGAAGGCCCCCAGGGCGGGTGTGTCAATGTCGGTCGTGGACATGCGTTTCTCCATTTTTCCAGGCATCCCTGCCGCCCGATGACGCCGCTCAGTCTGGTGCGGTTGATCCTAACAAAGCGTGCAAAACCCTGATTTGAAGGGTAAAGACAGAAAACTCACACAACCGTGTTGGATATGGGATTTACATTTCAATTTAATCTACCTACTAGTAGGTTAGTGTATTTGAAACTGGAGTGCTGTCATGAAAATCTACGATGTCGAAGGCTTTCCCAACCCAGCCCGTGTCCGCATCGCGCTGGCCGAAAAAAGCGCGACCGACAAGGTCGAGTTCATCCCGATTGATGTCATGAATGGCGAGCATCGCTCGGACGCGTTCCGGCAAAAGAACCCCGATGCTGCGGTGCCGCTGCTGGAGCTTGAGGATGGCACCTGCGTATCGCACTGTACCGCGATCACCGAATACATCGACGCGGCCTTTGATGGCGCGGCGCTGTGTGGTGAGACGGCCAAGGATCGCGCGGTGGTCCACATGATGAACCGGCGCGCCGAAAGCGGTCTGCTGGATGCGGTGGGTGATTACTTCCATCACGCCACCCCCGGTCTCGGGCCCGCTCTGGAAACCTATCAGAACGCCGAATGGGGCAGCCGCCGCAAGGACACCGCGCTGGCGACGATGCGCTATCTCGATGGCGTTCTGAGCGAAAACGATTATCTTGCGGGGGACAGGTTCTCGATGGCCGATATCACCGCTTTTGCCGGGCTGGCTTTTGCTGACTTCGCCAAACTCGACATTCCCTCCGAGCTTGGCAACCTCAAGGCCTGGCGCGCAAGGGTCGCCTCGCGTCCCAGTATCGCCGCCTGACCCGGCCGTCTGAACAAAGGAGCCAAGCCTATGGAACTGAACGCGGATTTCTCGCAGCGGGTGGTTGTACATTCCTCGGAAGAGCCCTGGCAGGCCTCGCCGATGCCCGGCGTCGACCGCCGCATGCTGGACCGGATCGGCGATGAGGTGGCCCGCGCCACCACTATCGTCCGCTATGCGCCCGGCAGCAAATTCTCGGCCCATACCCATACTGGCGGTGAAGAGTTCATCGTGCTCGACGGGGTGTTTCAGGACGAGCATGGCGATTTCCCGGTAGGCACCTATGTGCGCAACCCGCCCACCACCAGCCACACGCCCGGCTCGGATCAGGGCTGCACCATCTTCGTCAAGCTCTGGCAGTTCGATATGGATGACCGCACCCAGTTCCGCAAGGATATGTCGGCAGAGCTGGGAAGCCCGAAAGACGGCATCGCAACGGCTGAACTACATCGCGATGCCCGTGAAAAAGTGACCTATCACGTGGTAGATGCGGGCGCGGCCCTAACCATTGAGGATGCGGGTGGCATCGAACTGTTGGTCTTGAGCGGCTCCCTCACCGAAGGTGGCGACGCGCTGCTTCAGGGCGCATGGCTGCGCCTTCCCGAAGGTCAGAAGTTGGCAGCAATCGCGGGTCCCGAAGGGGCCAGGGTTTGGATCAAGACCGGTCATCTGCCGTTTGCCAAGCCCCCGGCGGTTTGACCCTTAGCTCACGGGCTTCGGCCCGTGAGTGCGCCACGCCTGCGCATTCGGTGTCTGCCCTGCAACGCGATCTGGCAGACCACCGTGCAACAGCGTATCACTGCGCAGGGCGGTGATTGAAGAGGCGCGCGGAATGACGGCAAGCGAAACCAAGACAAAACTGATGGATGCGGCCGAGCAGCAAGTCCGTCACAAGGGAGCGGACGGGTTCAGCTACTCCGATCTGAGCCGACTGGTGGGCATCCGCAAAGCCAGCATCCACTATCACTTCCCCGCGAAAGCCGATCTGCTGACGGCGATCATGGCACGCTATGCCAAACGGGTCATGGCCGCGCTGGAAGGCTATGCCCAGGATCTGCCGGGGGCGGACCAGCAATTGGCTGCTTTCATCACCTTTTACCGCGATGCGCTGCAAGACGGCACGGCACTGTGCCTCTGCGTTGCCTACGCGGCGAGCCAGGACAGTTTATCCGAGGACACCCATCGCGAAATTACGCAGTTCCGGCAGCAGGTTAGCGGCTGGCTTGAAGAAACGTTCACGCGCGCGCAAACCGAGGGTTCCGTCATAGGCATCACCGCCCCTGCCCACGAGGCGGCCGCTGCCTATGCGCTGGTCGAAGGCGCCCAGATCGCCGCCCGCATCAGCGGTGACCCCGCCAGCTTCGATGCAGCAACACAAGCCCTTCGTGAGAGGCTGATTGAGGCAAAAGCATAAAACGTCGATTACTGGTCTTTCGCTGGTTTCATAGTTTCGATTTCAGCAATGAAGAACCCGGAAAACCTGATGAATTTGGCTGGCAGACACGCCAAAAAAAGGGCGGCGAAACGCCGCTGAGAACCGTGGTTCTGCGCCCGCGAGCTGCGGGCGCAGTCATTTGTGATCGACCTCAGCCGATAATTGCGTTCAGCGCGGCGCTTGGGCGCATCACGGCCGCGGTCTTGGCCGGGTCGGTCTTGTAGTATCCGCCCAGATCGGCTGCCGGTCCTTGCGCCGCAGCCAGCTCTGACAGGATCGCGGCCTCTTTCCCGGCCAGTTCCGCCGCGACTGGAGCGAATTCAGCCGCCAGATCGGCATCGTCCGATTGCGCGGCCAGCGCCTCGGCCCAGTAGCGGGCGAACCAGTAGTGGCTGTCGCGGTTGTCGGGTTCTCCAACCTTGCGGCTTGGCGAGCGGTTGTCGTCCAGAATCCCTTGCGTCGCGACCTCGGCTGCTGCCCCCAGCACACCCGCCTTGGCATTGCCCTGCGCATCGGCAAGGAAGTTCAGCGATTCGCCCAAGGCACAGAACTCGCCCATCGAATCCCAGCGCAAATGGCTTTCCTCGACCAGTTGCTGCACGTGTTTGGGGGCCGAGCCACCGGCACCGGTTTCAAACAAGCCGCCACCCTGCATCAGCTTGACGATGGACAGCATCTTGGCCGAGGTGCCCAATTCCAGGATCGGGAACAGGTCGGTCAGATAGTCGCGCAGCACGTTACCGGTGATGGCGATGCTGTCCTTGCCTGCGGTAATCGTCTCCAGCGATTGCCGGGTCGCCTCGCGCGGGGCCATGATCTGGAATTTATCCGTTACTCCAGCCGCTTCCAGCGCGGGCTTCACGTAAGCGATCAGCTGTGCATCATGGGCGCGGTTGGCATCAAGCCAGAAGATCGCCTCGGACCCGGTCAGACGCTGGCGGTCCATGGCCAGCTGAATCCAGTTCTCGATCGGGGCCTTCTTAACCGTGCAGGAGCGCCATATGTCGCCCGCTTCAACCTCATGAGAATGCAGCGTCTCGCCATTGGCCAGAACGATACGGATCGTGCCATCGGCGGGGGCCTGGAAGGTGGTCGGGTGCGAGCCGTATTCCTCGGCTTTCTGCGCCATCAGGCCAACATTGGCGACTGCCCCTGCGGTGGAGGGGTCCAGTGCGCCATTGGCTTTGAAGAACTTGACGCTCTCGTCATAGACCGGCGCATAGCAATTGTCCGGGATCACGCAGTTCACGTCACCCTTGGCACCTGTCGCATCCCAGCCCTTGCCACCAGCACGGATCAGGGCGGGCATCGACGCATCGATGATCACATCCGAAGGCACATGCAGGTTGGTGATACCCTTGTCGCTGTCGACCATATACATGGCGGGACGGTCCGCAGTCAGCGCGTCAATATCGGCCTGAATGGCCGCTGCATTCGGCAGTTCGGCGATGCGGGCCAGCACGTCGCCCATGCCGGAATTCGGATTCACCCCTGCTGCCTCCAGATCGGCGGCATATTTGTCGAAAATTGGCGCCAGCCAGGCCTTGACCGCGTGGCCAAAGATGATCGGGTCAGAGACCTTCATCATCGTGGCCTTCATATGCAATGAGAACATGATGCCATCGGCCTTGGTCGCCTCGATCTGATCGGCCAGGAAAGCCGACAGCGCCTTCGCAGACATGAAGGTTGCGTCCGCCACGGTCCCTTCTTCGAGCGGCCAGGCGTCTTTCAGCACGGTGACCGCGCCGTCCTTGCCGACAAATTCGATCTTGGCATTGCCGGCCTGCGCGCCGGTGATGGTGGCTGATTTCTCGTTGGAAAAGAAATCATTGCCTGACATCGACGACACATGTGTCTTGCTGTCTGACACCCACGCCCCCATCGAATGCGGGTTCTTCTGGGCGAAGTTCTTGACCGCGCGGGCCGCGCGACGATCGGAGTTACCCTCACGCAGGACCGGGTTCACAGCCGAGCCCTTGATCGCGTCGTAACGGGCGCGGACCGCCTTTTCCTCATCTGTGGCAGGCTCTTCCGGGTAGTTCGGAATACTGTAGCCCTGCGCCTGCAACTCTTCGATGGCAGCGACAAGCTGGGGCACCGAAGCCGAGATGTTGGGCAGTTTGATGACATTGGCTTCTGGTGTCTTCACCAACTCACCCAATTCCGCCAGATCATCGGACTGGCGCTGCGCCTCGGACAGGTTTTCCGGGAAGGTGGCGATGATCCGGCCAGCAAGCGAGATATCTTTGGTCCCGACGCTCACCCCCGCCGCCGCGGCGAATTTGCGAATGATGGGCAGAAACGAGGCCGAAGCCAGCTCGGGCGCTTCGTCTACGATGGTATACAATATATCGGGGTTCGTTTTTTCAGCCATATTCCCTTACCTTTTTTTGCCGTTCAGGGGCGTGCGATCCAAGAGTGTGCGCTGTGCGAATGCAGCAAAATAAGAAGCGATCCTGCAAGATCGGTCCAGGCGACTCTGATGTGACAGGTTCCCCTTAAAGCACCGCGCGCGCCGGATCAATCGGCGCGAGGCCCACATTTTGTCTCAGTTTACGGAAGTGCCGCCATCGCCCTCGTCATGGGGCAACGAAGCGTGCGGAAACGAAGTTTTCCGGCCTATTGCGTTCCTGGCTGGTAGGATTTGAACGGACCCTTGTTTGACAGATAGTCAACATACGCGCCAACGGCCTGATTGATCTGTTCGCTCGCCCCCTGTCTTGCGCCCTGGGAAACCGAAATCCCGGCTTCAGCCATCTCGTTCAACAGCAAGCGGCGATCCCACTCTCCCCCATCCGCCAGATAGCGTTGATACGCTGCCCTCGCCAAATCGGTCTCGGCAATAGTTCCATAGAACCAGCCACGATGACGGACCTCCAAATCGGGGGCTTCGGCGACGAGGTTCATAACCTTCCACTTTGCGCGATCATAATAGCTCATCTGATCAAGAACGGTCTCGTAGACCTGCCCTACGTGTTTGCGGGCATAGTCGATCCCCAGCTTTTTATCCCCAATCTTAAGATGAATGATGGCCAGTATCATGGGCTCCGAGTAGGTTTCGGGGGCAAGCCTGGTCAGTTCAATAACCGCTTTTCGTGCGCTCTCAAGCTCACCGGTATGCATGATGTGAAGCATCACATCATATGCGTGTATCCAGCTTTGATCTGGCCATCGGTGGCGCGCCTGATTCAGCAAATCGGAGAGCTGATCATAGTCCTGCATCATCAACAGCAGAGCGGCCAAATCTGTTGCTGCCTGCCCACTGTCGGGATCAAGACGCATGATCTGCTTGTAATCCTGCAATGCCGCTTCGTTCTGCCCACGCTTCTTAAGCAGCTTTGCCCTGCTCCCAAGGACATCGGTACTCTCTGGCTTGAGCTTGAGCGCTCGAGTGAAGTCCTGCTGCGCGGTCTTCCAGTCGCCAGTGTCGTATCTGGCATAAGCCCGCCAAATCAGGTTCTGCATGTTGTCCGGCTGCAGCGCGAGTGCCTGATTGAAATCCGCAATGGCGCGAGTGTTCTGCCCCCACCGCTGATACGCCTTGCCGCGTTCCGACAGAAAGAAGTGCTCGTCTTCGGGCGAGATATCCTCGACTTCGATCAGCGTCGTGCAGGCCTCTACTACATCCTCCAACGGAACCGCATTGCTTTGGCATATCGTCTTGGGGCTGGCGAATGCGGCCGCCAATCGGGTCATATCCGAGTTGGCCAGATAAACCGTCGCCGCAATAACGATCATGGTAACGAAGCGTATGCGCATTCTGCTCCTTTCGGCAGTCATCCGTTCTCCTTCAGGTAGAGAAGCGGCGTCCGGGCGGCAAGGAAACAATCTGTTCAGCCGACTGCAAGCGAGAGCGCAAGATTCGTGTCCGGCCTGGATCGCGCAATAAGATCGAATCCGCCCCGTTCTTCTTTCGACTCGGGTGCTCTTGCATGCGGCTTGCGCCTCAAACGCCGGAGCTTCCGGCGAAAGGTTTGCACTGATTGTGTTTAGCTGGACGAAGGCAGCCCCTTGGCCTCGCCCGCCCTCGCGTCTAAGAAGGCCTCCCGCCCGTCGCTGAAGGAGACAGTCTTGGACCGGTCCAGCCGCATCATCGCCTCGGAAATCAATGCCCGCCCCGAACAGGTGCAGGCCGCTGTCAAACTGCTGGACGAGGGTGCCACCGTGCCCTTCGTGGCGCGCTACCGCAAAGAAGCCACGGGCGGGCTGGACGATACGCAGCTTCGGGTTCTGGCCGAGAGGCTGGCTTATCTGCGCGAGTTGGATGCGCGGCGCGAGACGATCCTGAATTCGATTCGCGATCAGGACAAGCTGAGCGACGATCTGGCAAAATCCATCGCCGGGGCCGAGACCAAGGCGCAGTTGGAAGACATCTATCTGCCCTACAAGCCCAAGCGACGCACCAAGGCGATGATCGCGCGCGAAAACGGGTTGGAACCGCTGGCGCAGGCTATCCTTGCTGACCGTTCCGCAAACCCCGAGGGGCTGGCCGCAGACTATCTGGGCGACGCCGTGCCCACCACCAAAGACGCACTGAACGGTGCGCGCGACATTCTGGCCGAGGGACTGGCCGAGAATGCCGACCTGCTAGGCGATCTGCGCCGATTCCTGCATCGCGAGGCGCTGATCACCTCGAAACTGGTCGAAGGTCAGGAACAAGCAGGCGCCAAGTTCCGCGACTATTTCGACCATACCGAGAAATGGGCCACCGTGCCGTCGCACCGCGCGTTGGCGATGCTGCGTGCCTCAAAGGAAGGCGTGGTGACACTGGATATCGGGCCCGAGCCGGAAACCGACGCGGCGCGGGCCGAGGCCATCGTGGCCGCGCATCTGCACACCAGGGGTGACGGGCCGGGCGATGTCTGGCTGCGCAAGATCGCCGGCTGGACCTGGCGGGTGAAACTGAGCCTGTCGATGATGGTCGAATTGATGGCTGATCTGCGCGCCCGCGCGCAGGACGAGGCCATTGCGGTCTTTGCCCGTAACCTCAAGGACCTGCTCTTTGCCGCGCCCGCAGGGGCCAAGGCGACGCTGGGGCTCGACCCTGGCATCCGTACCGGCGTCAAGGCGGCGGTGGTGGATGCGACCGGCAAGCTAGTGGCGACCGACACGCTTTATCCGTTCCAGCCCAAAAACGACCTGCGCGGTGCGCAAGCCGCGCTGTTGAAGCTGATCACCACCCACGGAATCGAGTTGATCGCCATCGGCAATGGCACCGCCAGCCGCGAGACTGAGCGGCTGGTCGGAGATACACTCAAGCTGCTGCCACAGGGCGTGAAGAAACCCACCAAAGTGGTGGTCTCCGAGGCCGGAGCCTCGGTCTATTCCGCTTCGGAACTTGCGGCGCGCGAATTTCCCGATCTCGATGTCAGTCTGCGCGGCGCGGTCTCGATCGCGCGCCGCCTGCAGGATCCGCTGGCGGAACTGGTCAAGATCGAACCGAAATCCATCGGCGTCGGCCAGTACCAGCACGATGTCGACCAGGCTCGCCTGACCCGCGCGCTGGAGGCTGTGATTGAGGATGTGGTGAACGCGGTGGGCGTCGATCTGAACATGGCCTCCGCGCCCCTGTTGACCCATGTTTCGGGGCTTGGCCCCGGTCTGGCCGAGGCGGTCGTGGCCCATCGCGACGCAAATGGGGCCTTTGGCTCCCGCAAGGACCTGCTGAAGGTCGCCCGGCTTGGCCCCCGCGCCTTTGAACAGTGCGCGGGCTTTCTGCGCATCCGCGACGGCAAGGAGCCGCTGGACGCGTCCTCCGTGCACCCTGAGGCTTACGGCGTGGCGCGGCGCATCGTGCAGGCCTGCGGGCGCGATCTGCGCCAGATCATGGGCGATGACACCGCTCTGCGCGGACTGCGCGCCGAGGATTTCGTCGATGACAGCTTTGGCCTGCCGACCGTGCGCGACATCCTGAGCGAACTGGAAAAACCCGGGCGCGACCCCCGCCCCAGCTTTGTCACCGCCAGCTTCGCCGACGGGGTGGACCAGATCACCGACCTGAAGCCCGGCATGATGCTGGAAGGCACCGTCACCAACGTCGCCGCCTTTGGTGCTTTCGTCGATGTGGGCGTGCATCAGGACGGTCTGGTGCATGTCAGCCAACTGGCCGACCGGTTCGTCAAGGACCCCCATGAGGTTGTCAAGGCCGGTCAGGTGGTCCGCGTTCGGGTCGTCGAGGTCGATGTGCCACGCAAACGGATCGGCCTGAGCATGCGCAAGGATGGCGGCGACAAACCCCCGACCCCGGACGCGCGCAAACCGCGAGGAGAAGCGCCAAAGGAGCAGAGCCAGCACAAAGGCAAGGCACAGCCAGATCAACAAGGCGCGCTTGGGGCCGCGCTTCTGAACGCGATGCGCAAATCCTGATGGCAAAGCGAACCGAACCTGAAAAAGGTATGTTTCATCACTAATTTTGGATGAGGTGCAAAGGGGAGTCCGAAACAAATAACCCGCTATGGAAGGATACGTCGTATCCGCCCGAAAAAATACCTTGGGGACCCCCCCCTGCGAAACCGGTGTATCATAAGCTCGCCACTCACACGCGCCATAACCGGTAGATATAAACTAGGATATTAATACATCCCTGTCAGCATCTAGTTTTTGCGGCCCGCGGCAGTGATTTATATCGCATTACGTCAAATGAATTTTCCGTGAAGACATTTTGTCGGCAATTTTGTGTCAATTCAATACTTTGGGCTGACGTGATCTGGCAAAAGTACGCCGATTGCGCATTTTTCCGCCACCCTCTCTTTTTTCTATTCTGTGATGCATAAAAGACACATTTTGGTCGCTTCGGGCGCGTTTCACGGACATTCAGCGCCAAGTTTCAGAGTTTTCCCCCGCTAAAACACCGGTTGAACCCGATTCTCTGACCGATTGATTCGATGCTCCTCCCGCCCAGTGAGCAATCTTGCAATAAATCTCGACAATCCTGCCATTATAAGTTGTGCAGCACAACTTATAATAAACGGTCAGAAGTAACAGCTCCCATTCGCGGATATTTTATTTGCCTGAAAACAATGCTCCCGGTGGCGCATTACTTAAAAAGGCAAGAATTGAATCTGCCCGAATTTCCTCTCCGCTTGAATTGAAAGGAGTACCCATTCCACCAAATTTTAAGCCGCTCTTTTGCGGCAACTGCATCGAATAAAGGTCGCCGTCGCTTCCCTTCGTTTCTGCTCGTTTTTTCTTCGCCCGCGGTTCAAAACTTGCTAGATGCGGGAAACCACACATACCCCGCTCTGCGGTGCGCCGACACCATTGTCGGTCCACGCGGAGCGCATCTCGGAAGGTAGGTTCATATGGCGGACGAAGCTCTGGTTCTGGCGATTGACCAAGGCACCACATCGACACGGGTGATCCTGTTCGATCAGGCGCTCAGGGTTCAAACTTCGGCCCAGCAGGAGTTTCAGCAGCATTTCCCGGAATCGGGCTGGGTGGAGCACGATCCCGAGGAAATCTGGACCACCACCATCGACATGTGCCGCCAGGCGCTGGACCAGTCGGGGGCGTCACCTGCGCAGATCGCTGCCATCGGCATCACCAATCAGCGCGAAACCACCGTGGTCTGGGACAAAACCACCGGCCGCGCCATCTATAATGCCATCGTCTGGCAGGACCGCCGCACTTCCGCCTATTGTGAGAGCCTGCGCGCCGCGGGACATGAAACGGATGTGACAGCCCGGACCGGGTTGCTGCTCGATCCCTATTTCTCGGCCACCAAGCTGCGCTGGATCCTGGAAAACGTAGACGGCGCGCGGGCGCAGGCCGCGGCCGGGGATCTGCTCTTTGGCACCATCGACACCTATCTGATCTGGCGCATGACCGGCGGCAAGCGGCACGTGACCGATGCAACCAACGCCGCCCGCACGATGCTCTACAACATCACCAAAGGCGACTGGGATGACGACATGCTGGCGCTTCTGGATATCCCGCGCGGCATGCTGCCCGAGGTGCTGGATTGCGCCGCCGAATTTGGGCAGACCGAACCCGATCTTCTGGGCGGGCGCGCGATCCCGATCCTGGGCGTTGCGGGTGATCAGCAGGCAGCAACAATCGGGCAGGCCTGTTTTGAACCCGGCATGTTGAAATCCACCTATGGTACGGGATGCTTTGCCCTGCTCAATACTGGGGCCGCGCCGGTTTTTTCGACCAACCGGCTGCTGACCACTATCGCCTATCAGCTGGACGGCACGCCGACCTACGCGCTTGAGGGGTCGATCTTCATTGCAGGCGCAGTGGTGCAATGGCTACGCGATGGGCTGGGCGTGATCGGATCAGCGCCGGAAACGCAGGTGCTCGCCCGCAAGGCCGACCCGCATCAGGATGTCATCATTGTGCCCGCCTTTACAGGATTGGGGGCGCCCTACTGGAATGCCGAATGCCGCGGCGCGGTTTACGGGTTGACCCGCAATAGCGGCCCGGCGGAGTTGTCGCGCGCCGCGTTGGAAAGCGTCGGCTTCCAGACCCGCGACCTGCTTGAGGCCATGATGGCCGACTGGTCTGGATCGGCGGGCCAGAACGTGCTGCGGGTAGATGGCGGCATGTCCGCATCCGACCCCGCCATGCAGTTCCTGTCCGATATCATCAACGCCGAAGTGGACCGCCCGCAGGTCCTAGAAACCACTGCTCTGGGAGCCGCCTGGCTGGCCGGCAGTCGCGCGGGCGTCCTGCCCGGACAGGCGGAGTTTGCCAGCAACTGGTCCATTGAGCGCCGGTTCAGCCCGTCCATGGATGACGGCGTCCGCGAGGCCCGCTACGCCCGCTGGAAACGCGCAGTCACGGCCACGATGCAGGTCTAATTTGCCCAGCGTGCCCAGTCTTCGGGCGAACCCCGGAACGCGTTGATATCCACCGGGCCGGGCACGCCCGGCACCTTGCCGGTCCCGGTATATTGCCAGATCGTCCAATCTGCGCCGGGATAAGTCTCGCTCGGGTGGCCCGCCACTGAACGCAGCCAGAACTCGGTGCCGCTCAGCGCGCCGATCCCGGTATCGCGATAAAAATCCACCGTGGTATAAACGATCGGCCGGCGACCATAGTGGCGTTCGAGAATGTCGAGGAAGCGCTTGGCCTCGGCCCGCACTTCCCGCCCCTCGGGCCGTTTACGGCAGGTGGGCGAATGCGGGTTCCACTCCATATCCAGCACATGCGGCAGAGCGCGCCTGTCACGGGGAACGTTCTTGATGAACCAGCGGGCCTGTTCGACAGCGGGACGGCAGAAATAGAAATAGTGGTAGGCGCCATAAGGAACCCCTGCCCTGCGCACGCCGCGCCGGTGATCCTCGAAGGACGGATCAACCAGATCGCCGCCCTCGGTGGCCTTGATAAAGACAAAGGAAATGCCCGACGCTTTCGCTGCCGTCCAGTCGATCCCACCCTGCCAACGCGAGACATCGATGCCATGCACGCCGTAGCGCCAGGGTGCGCGGCCCGACCAATCATGCGGGTCATGGTCGGCAAAGCGCAGCGGGCCGCCTGCCCGCGTCGATACCCGTACCGAATCTGCGCGCTCAACCGGTTTCGGTTGCCCGCAGGCGCAGAGCAGCGATAGTGCCAAAAGACCCAGAACCCGTTTCACGACCACCTCCGCCTCGTTGCCACGACCGCAGCAAAGCGGGCAAATCGCACTGAGGCAATTGCTAATTCTGCCGAGGCGTCTTGCGCGCATGCTCTCGGCTGGAACAAGCCGAAACGGTGCGGGTTATAATCGGGCTCGATATGTGTATCACTGTCCCCGGATCTACAGCCCCCAGGCGCGTCCGATGACGCGCCCGGCCAGAGACGGAGCGTGCCATGGCCAGTGACATGAGCAGTTTTTCACATCGCGAGATGGAGCTTTTATCCGCCTTGCGGCGCGCGGGCGGGTCGGCACGGGGCACTGAACTGGCCAAGGTTATGAACGTCTCGGAAGAGACAGTACGTCGTACGATCAAATCCCTTGCCACCTCGGGCGCGCTGGTGCGGGTGCATGGCGGGGCCTATCTGATTGGCACCCGCAGCGACCCCAGCTTCTTTCGGCGCATCAACAAACACGCCGAGGAAAAGCGCCTGATCGCCACAACGATCGCCGGAATCGTGACCGATGGCATGACGCTGTTTCTCGATGTCGGCTCCACCACCGCATTTGTCGCCGAAGAACTGCGGCATCATCACGCCGACCTGACCGTGGTGACCAACTCGATTGGGGTGGCGCAGACGCTGGTCAACATCAACGGCAACCGGGTGCATATGCTGGGCGGAGAGTTGCAGAGCAATGAGCGCGGCACATTTGGTCATGTGGCCGAACGCCAGGCCCGGCGCTTTGCCTATGATGTGGCAGTGCTCAGTTCCGACGCGCTGTCGGCAGAGCGCGGGTTCCTTTATCTCAGCGCTGCCGAGGCGCATCTGGCCACCGAGATCGCGGCAAGCGCGCAGCAGGTCCTGATGGGGATCGACCGCCACAAATTCGGGGCGACCGCGCCTCATTGCGGCCCCGAGCCTGAGGCGGTGCATCAGGTTGTTTCGGATCAGGCTCCGCGCGGCCGCCTCTCTGCGGCGCTGCGCAGTTGGAACATCGATGTGACCACCGCCCAGTAGCCTCCCGAGCAGGTCTTATCGAGGGCGCAGTTTCGGGCCATCCTCGGTGATCGAATAGAGCGCCAGCGTCTGGTCCGCATTGCGCATCCGGTGGCGCAGCATGGCGCGGGTCAGGCGGGCCAGATCGCTTTGGTATTCAGGTCTTGCGGCCACGTTCCGCATCTCCCCGTCACCCTGATGATCGAACAGGACGGGCGGCAGGTCGGCGGCAAACTCGACCAGTGTAAAGCGGTCCTCGCGCAGGATACACAGGCTGGAATCACCGGGCCCGGTGCCAAGTGCCCGTTCCGCCACGCTCGGCTCAAGCGGGTTGGAGAAATCAAGCTCGGAATAGGTATGGCGGCGCCAGCTCTCCGGGGTTTCGCCAAGCACCAGCGGCAGCAGCGACCGGCCATCCATGGAATTGGGTACCGTCGCTCCCATCCAGTCTAGGATGGTGGGCGTCACATCGATCGACTCGGTCGGCAGGGTCACTTTTCGTCCGGCATTTTCCGCGTTGCCGGGGCAGCGCAGGATCAGCGGCGTGTGATAGGCGGCGTCATAGATCGTCGATTTGCCCCAGCAATGGCGGTCGCCCAGCATCTCGCCATGATCTGCGGTGACCACCACCAGCGTGTTCTCATACTGGCCCGAGCTCTTGAGGAATTCGATAACCCGGCCAATATGGGTATCCACCTCACTGGCCAGCCCCAGATAGATCGCGCGCAGGCTCTGCACCGCCTCATCGCTTGGCTCAAGATCTCCAAACCCCTCAACCATGCCGGCAATGCTCCCCGTCTCAAGCGTGGGGGCGATGAAAGGATGAATGGCCTCTTCATCGGTACGGTGATCCAAACGCTGCGGCAGCGGCAGGCGCGTAGGGTCATACATGCTATTATATGGGGCCGGGGCGACAAGAGGCGGGTGCGGGCGGATATAGGTCAGATGTGCAAACCAACTTTCGCCGCAATAGCCGCGCATCTTGCCCAGGAAACTGTCAGTCAGGAACGCGGTGTCGCTATCTTCGGCCCGGTAGAGCGCCGGATCTGTGGGTCGCGGCTCGGCCCCGCTGGGCGAAACCGGCTTGTAGACGTCATAATACCGGTCGAACGCATAGCCCTGCGCGATCAGGTGGGACCGCCAGGGATAAGACATATCCATCCGCATCTCGGTCATTTCGTGAAACCCGGTCATCGGGAATTCATAAGTGCTGAGCGCGGGGTCGCCCGGGGCAAAGGCGCGCGGGTCCTGCGAGGTGTCGGTATATCCGAACAGCATCGGCAAATAGCCCAGCTTGCGCATCTCGGTCGCGATATTGGGGGTGTCATGGCGCAGCGGCGTGCCATTGCGGATCGAGCGATGGTTCATCGCATATTGCCCGGTCAGGATCGAGGCGCGCGAGGGGCCGCAGGGATTGGTGACCGAGAAATGCCGCTCGAACGAGACTGCGTCCTCCATGAAGGCGCGCAGGTTGGGCAGTTCGACATGCGCCGCCAGCGCGCCGCTCAGGCAATCCGCCCGTAGCTGATCGATGATGATGAAGAGGACGTTTTTTGCGCCTGCCATCCGCGCCTCCGGGTTTGCACCGCACCGATCGCAGCTTTGCCCGGCGGAACCCGATATGCCAAGCCCCGGCACCTCCAAAGGCGTGCAAAACGGCACCTTTTTGGATGGCCTCAATATGATACTCTCGGTATTCGCAAACTCGTGCTAAGATTGACTGAGCTGTATTTGTATGAGTTATTGCTTAAAAGGATGCCAATTATGTCGGATCGACCCCAGGGCCATTATGCGCTCAGACCGTTGGAGAAAGCAGATTTGACATTGATCTCCCGGTGGTTTCGCAATGTCGATGATCTGGCCGCCTTCGATCGAACCTGCCGCATGCCGCTCAACCTGACGGGTACAGAACACGCTTGGGAACGCGCGGTCGAGCAAACGACAGAGTGCGAGCGCTGCTGGTTTGTCATCGAATCGGAAGCCAATGTGGGGGTGGGCATCGTCGGGCTTGAGGGGATATCGCCTACGAATCGGGACGGCGTCATCGCAACATTCCTCGACCCTTCCCTGCGTGGGCAGGGTGTGGGCACCCGCGCCGCTGCGTTAATGCTGGATTTGGCCTTTCGACAGCTTGGCTTGAACCGGATCACCTCCTACTATCGTGAGGACAACCATACCAGTCATCAGGTGCTGGGACAGCTTGGATTTCAAATAGAGGGACGCATGCGCAAAGCATGGTTTGCGCAGGGAAGATTCTTTGACATGTTAGTCGTAGGTCTCTTAAAGGATGAATGGGATGCGCGCCGCCAGCCCTTGTCCAGCGAGCTTAGCGCCGAGACCAGCGTAGGGATGGGCGAGGTAGGATCCTCGGGGTGGACTTGGCCGCTCATTGACCCAGATGCAATTTAAGTTCATCTAGATTTGTCAATTTCGACGGAGGGAATGGGGTTATGGCCCATGGCCAGACCCGGGTGTAGAACAGAGGTGGAGCACGGAACGTGAGCGCAGACAGCCCAAGTTCTGAGATCAAGCACCGGCTTGGGGCGGTGCTGTTTGCCGATGTGGTCGGGTATTCCCGGCTGATGGGCCAGAATGAGGTCGACACCTATAGCGCGCTGAAATCCCTGCTGGTTCGGCTCGAGGATGCCTGCCGCAAGTTCGACGGGCATGTGGCCGAGATCCGTGGCGACGGGGTTTTGGCGCTTTTTGACACCGCCTCAAGCGCGGTGCGCTTTGCGGTGGAACTGCACCGCATCGCTGACGAGAACAACGAATCCCGCGAAGAAGATCAGCGCATCCATTTCCGGGCCGGCGTTCATCTTGGCGAGATCATGACCGATGAGCGCGGCGTTCATGGCGACATCGTCAACATCGCAGCGCGCCTGCAGGAGATTGCCGAACCCGGCCGCGTCTGCGTCAGCGCCACGGTCTATGAACAGATACGCAACCGGCTCCGTTATGGCTATGAGTTCCTGGGCCCGCAGACGCTCAAGAACATTGCCAACCCGGTCCCCACCTATTGCGTGCGCAGCGAGGTCGAAGGTGTGACCATGGCCGCGACGCTGCGGCCCAATCCGACCGCCGTCGAGGAACCAATGCGGCCGGACACACCCTCGGTCGCAGTGTTGCCATTCGTCAGCATGGGTGGCGACCCGTCTGATGGCTGGGTGGCCGACGGGCTGACCGATGACATCATCCTCAACCTGTCGAAATTCAGGAACCTCTTTGTCATTGCGCGCAATTCGACGTTTTTCTTCAAGGCGCAGTTCATGTCGCCACAGGACGCGGCGGCCAAGTTGGGTGTACGGTATATCACACGCGGCAGCGTGCGCCGGGCGGGCAACAGAATCCGGATTAGCGTCGAACTGATCGATGCGGATTCCGAACGCACCATCTGGGGCGAACGGTATGACCGGGTGATTGACGACATCTTTGCCATCCAGGACGAGGTGACCGAATCCATCGTCGCCTCAACTGCGGTACTGATCGAGTCGCAGGAACGCCAGCGGCTGGCGCAGGCGGTGCCTAATGATCTTGCCGCATATGGCTATGTGCTGCGCGGCCAGCAATACCTGTATAAATACACGCGGCAGGACAATCACGAGGCGCATTCGCTTTATGAACAGGCGTTGGAACGCGACGAAGGCTATGCCCGCGCCTCCGCCGCGCTGTCGCGGACACTGAATATCGACTGGCGGTATTCCTGGACCAATGATTCCGATCAGGCGCTGGACACCGCACTGGGGTTTGCCCAACGGGCCGTCAACCTGGACCCGACCGATGCGCGCGGGTTCGGAGAACTGGGCTTCGTGCATCTCTACCGCAAAGATCACGACGCGGCGCTCGGCTCGTATCGGCGCGCGCTGGCACTCAACCCCAACGACGCTGATCTGCATTCCGACTATGCCGATGCAATGGCCCATTCGGGTGACAATGAAACCGCCATCCACCATCTAAAACAGGCGATGCGGCTGAACCCGTATTTCCCGGATCAGTATCTGTGGCATCTGGGCGGGGCCTATTACAATCTCAAGCAATATGACGATGTCATCGAGACCGTGAACAAGATGAACAACCCCACCGAGGGACAGCGAATGCTGGCCGCCAGCTATGCGCAACTGGGCAAGATGGATATCGCCCGCGAAATCGCGGACAAGCATCGCGCGGCCCATCCCAACTTCTCGCTCGATCACTGGGCGAAGATCCAGCCCGACAAGCTGGAGGATGACACCCAGCATTTCGTCGAAGGGTTGAAGAAGGCCGGTTTCTGAGCCGGGCCTCATCTGGCCCAAAACCAAAAAGGGCGCGCCTGATGCACGCCCCTCTCCAATCAATCTTGAAAAAACTCAGTCGCCGCCGCGAGCCTTTGCACCGCTGACTTTGGCACCGGAGACCTTGGCTCCACTGACTTTCGCGCCGGACACTTTGGCCCCGCTGACTTTCGCGCCGCTCACTTTGGCACCGGTCACGCCTGGCATTTCGGTGCCAAAGAACATATCCAGCAAGACCTGCTCATAGCGGCCATTCACAACTTCCATGCGGATCGTGTAATCGGATTGCTGCACATCCCAGACGCAGATATCGTCAGCAAACTGGAAATCTGCCGCCGCAATCCCGGTTAGTCCCGGCTCATTAGGTGCGCGCGATGCAAGGTTCCCAGGGGCGTCTGGTTTTCCCCCAAATTCGTTGACGCTTCTTCCCTTGCATTGCACCAGAAACAGCGAAGGTGAAGGCAGTTCATAATATGCGCCGTCATAGGAAAACCCGTAAATCCGCGCAAATCGGGGATACCTTACACCGTCGTCCTCGGGACCAGGCGCGACCTGCTCTTCCAGGAACCTGTTCCGGCCACAGCCATCACCTCTGCCGTTCTTGTATTCCAGTTCCGTGATTACGCGTCCAAATAGCAGCACTTCCGAAAAATTGAGTAAAGACTCGCCCACTTCACCCACTCCTTGTGTCTGAGGGATTTCATCCGGGCAGTCCGCCCCCAATCCCGATGTGGTGGTCCCGCCAGGCCGGGACCCAAATAAAGATAAGAATAACTCCTTCAGCCACCGTGCCATAAAATTCTCCAATCACAAAGAAATTTACGCATGGTTCACTCCGGCACACGGGTGCGCGTCGACACTGCGTGGCTGTGCTCATCCGGCTCGGTCAATCTTGGCCCCACTTCTACGACACCCACTTCGCGCATGCGGAAATTGCCCTCGATGATCTGCTGAAACGCGCCGTCGGTGATGTCCTGATCCACCTGCAGCAGCGCTTGCTCGACGCCCATATAACTCAGCATCTCGGCATCCAGCCGACTCCAGGCATCGGCCAGGTAAGAGCCCAGGAAATCTCGCGCCTCCAGCAGCGCGATGCGGAACCCGTCGGGGTTCTCAGCGTAGCGCTCGTCGAACATCTCCTGCATGACCTCGCCATATTCGGGCGAATCCTCTAACTGGTCCGACAGATCCTCCATCTCTGGCGAGATCAGATCATGGACCAGCAATCGCTCGTGGTAGATATCGACGAAAATGTCGAACATCGCCCCGGTCAACGGTTCAGACAGCGCATGTTCACTGCTCCAGCCGCATTCGAATTGCGACAGGGTCTTATCATTGGCCGCCATGCGAATCTGGGCGTTTTCCGACAATTCCGCAAAGCGGCTGAGCCGGTTGAAGGAATAGAGATTGCCGCGCGTGTTCTCCAGCAACTCCTCAACCACCGAGCCGAAATGCAGCGCCGCCACCAGCGCCACCATGTCGGCCGCAGATTCGTGAAAGCCATAATACTCGCCGGGCGTATCCTCGGGCGCGGGCATGCCGATCACGCTGTAGATGATGGCATGGCCGATCTCATGCGCGACCACGTCGAAATTCAGGCTATAGGCGCGGTATTCGTCGCCATGTTCCCAGGTGCCGCCGGTTTCCAGAAACCCCCAGCCGATATGCGCGTTGTCGAGACTGGGCAGCAGCGACAGTTCCAGCCGGTCGAAATCGCGTTCGAAATGCCACGGGATCGGGCGGCCGAAATAGCCCTCCCAGACATCCATGGTGAAGTGTGCGGACCCGAAGAGGTGCGCGGCTTCAAAGGCCGGATCCGAGGGATCGAGATGGGTGAAGTTGCCGTCCTCATCGGGCTCTGCGGGTGGGTTAACCGGCCCGTCCCAGGGCGGCAGATACATGCCCGGCCCGTTTGGCCCCTCAACGATTGCGCCAAAAGGCGTGGTCTTGCCCGCCGGGTTGACCGTGTACATGCGCGGCCCGGACGGCCCGGCAGCCAGCGAACCGGGCGGGGCCGAGACCTCGACCAGTTCCGGCCTCGGGTTGCTTTCGAAAAACGGCGATTGCGGAAAGAGCAGGAACCGCGTGCCCGGCGCTTCGTCCTCCGGCAGGTCAGGTTCGTACATGCGTCCCTCCAATCGTTCAACTATGCGTCTGACGCCCCGGCAGTATCGCCGACACCCTGAGAATACAGGAACTCGCGCGCGATCAGTGTACAGAATTCTTCGCGATCCGCGAGCCCAAGGGTTTGGGCATGCTCATCGAGGTCCTCCGGGACCGGTTGACCCAAGCGTTCCTCAAAGTACCAGATCAGAAGTCGCAGCCGGTCCTGCCCGGAAAAGGCACCGTTTTCAGCGCCCTGCAAGGCCGCCTCCTTGGCCTCGGCCCGGGCTTTGAGGTCGGTATAACCCCCCGCCCACCGCAGCGCCGAAAGCATATGTGGCTCCAGCCGGTCAGCACGCAGCGCGCGTATCTCGTCGGTGAGCGCGGCGCTGCCCAGAAAGTCCTCGTACCCGGATTCATCCAGATCATTGGCCTCCAGCCAATGCAAGATATCGCGCCGCTGCGTCAACCCGGCCTGAGCGCGGTGGCGGTCCATCTGCGCCATCAGCGCCTCGCGATCCGCATGCAATCCGCGTCGCGCGGCGTCTTCCTGCGCCAGCACGCCCAGCATCGCCCGCTCGCGCAGCTCCGCAAAGCGGGCCGGATCAAGTCGCAACTCATCCAGCAGGTCTTGGGCGCCCGAGCGATCTCGCGTGGTGTCGCCATCAATGCGCCGGGTCAAGCCCTGCCAGGCCAATGTCCGTTCGACCCGAACCGGAGCCTCCGGAGCCTCTGTCCCGCTCTCCAGATACGCCGCCATTTGCCGCAGCATCTCGCAGGCATCCTCGCGCTTTGCATCAACTTTACCCTCGGGCAGCCAGTCGCTGAACGCGTTCAGATCATACTCCTGTGCAAGCACGGTCAGGATACGTGGCCAATCCCGTTCCCGATACTGCAGCGCCTTGCCCGCCTTCAGGATCGCTTCTGCCGGGCCCGGCGACAGTACCCCGGTCTCCAAAGCCCGCGCCACGGTGGCACGGATCGACACCATCGGCTCGCTCAGCGGCTGAAATCCCAGCTCTGCCAGGCTGTGCAGCACCGCCACCTCGTCATCATCTTCCAGCACGCGCGCGTAGTAATCCTCGAATATCCGGCCCACGCCAATCATCCCGAAATCGGCCAGTTCAGCGGCGCGCAGCGCGCCCATGCTGGCGCTGCCGAAGACCGGTATGCCCTGCTCCATCGCCCAGAGGATTTCCTTGTGCCAGACCGAGGGGACGCCTTCGAAATACCCGTCTATGATACCGATGGCGCGCGGGCTCTCGCGCGCGACACGATAGACATCGCCCTGCCGCACCGGCGGCAGAATCTCGGCTTGCAAAATCTCACCTACGGCCCGCTGCCCCAGCGTCGGGCCGACAAAAACCACCACGCTCATGCGCGTACCCCCATCGCCCGCGCACCCGGCACGAAATCGGGGTCGTCATGCGGCGCCTCCAGCCCCGGTATAACAGCGCGCACCACGGCAATGTCGAGCCCCTGTTGTGACAGATCGACAGAGATCACCTGCCTGATCCCAACCGAAGCCAGCCGCGTCACCAGCCAATCGAGATCGCCCGCAAAGGACTCGGTCGCGTTGCTGGGGCAGTCGAGGAAATCAGCAGTCGGCGCTGCCCCGTCGATCAACTCGCGCACGTAGCGACCTCGCGCATGCAGAGCACTGTCGGTAAAGTCCTCGGCCTCCAGATCGTCGCGCGCACCCGAGATATAGGTGAGCCGCGTCTGTGCCGCCTCGGTCAGGGCACGCAGCAGCGCAATCGCCCGGTCCGGGTGGCAGCCATCGCCCAGCCCGATATGTCCCGGCTGCGCCCCCGCCTCGCAGATCGCGCAATGAAAACAGGCGACGCCCACATCCGAGGTGGTGTTCCACACCCCCACATCAATCCCGGCATCGGCGAACCGCTCCAACGCCTCGCGGCAACGCGGATCGTCGATTGTCGCCGGATCGACGCGCTGGTCGCGCGGCCCCTGATGCCAGAGCGTGGTTGCGTCCCGCTCGATCACTTCGCAGATCGCGTGACAGGTCGCCTCATTCAGGTCATTGCCAGAGGCCAGCCCGTTGGTCGAGCGCGGAAAGGCGCAATGGCCGCCATTGGGCGGCTCGGTATAGTCGGTATCTACCATCTCATAGGGCACCCAACAGGGCATGTCTGCGCCCAGGTCATGACCTTCGATCCAGAGCAGACGGCGATGCGGGTCGAAGCGCCCGCCGGTGACCTTTGGCAGCCTGTCGATATCGGCCACGTTCACCTCAGCCCGTAAGTCCACAAAAGACGCCCGGCGCAGCGGTCGCGTGATCCGCTCGGCATGCCAGCTTTCGATCGCCTCCATCACGCCCGACGCTTGAGCCGCCTCCAGCGACAGCCCCTTGCCGAGCGACACCGCGACAGAGCGCGAGTTGGGCCGGCATACCATCACCGTGGGCAGCCCGATCCGGTCCAGCCCGGTCAGGTTGGCCACCCGTGTGATGCCCATGCGTTTTAAATGCGGCTGCACCAGAGCCAGCGTCTGCGACGGATCGCGCAGCCGATGGGTATCGAGGCGATAACGCTTGGTCGACGCATCTGTCATGGAGTCAGCCTTTGGAAATGGTCACGGTCCATGGGACGCGCAAAGAGAACAATGCCTGCGAGGATGGGCGATCATCGCCCACCGGTCAATATCACCCGTCACCAAGACCCGTCAGAGAACCCTTGCGCCATCCTTCCAGACCGCCACGCCGCAGGGTTCAAGCTGCGCGCCGTTCCACTCCACCGCATGGGCATTGTAGTTCACCGCAAAGCGATGCGCGCCCATGTCACGCAAGCGCAGACCCTCGGGCAAACGCATGACGGCTAGCCCCGCGCGACCAGCCGCCTGTTCGACGATCCGGTCCCAAAGCGCCTCATCCGGGAAGGCCCCGAGATAGCTGAGCCCTCCGCTGCTCATCAGCACGGGCGCGCCCGCGTCAGACCTTAGCAGCACCTTGGCGGTGCCGCTCAACTGCTCCTGCCAGTGGATCACCTGCCCGCCGCCAGACACTGCGCGGGTATGATCTGGGGGTAGCGACTCGACCAGATCGATATGCACGTCCAATCCCGCCACGCCGGGGCGGCCCGTTTCAGGCACTTGGTATTCCTCGGTGATCGCCCCGCTGCGCGGTCCCAGCACCACCTGCGCGCCCGACGCGCTGAGCGCCGCGCTAAGATCAGGCGGCAGAACCGCCAGTCCCGGCGCAAGGATCAGGTCATAGCCGTCGAAATCGCGCTGCCGCGAGGGCAGGAAATCAACCGAAAGCCCCGCGCGGCGCAGCGCCTTATAGGCCGACAGGATCAGGTTGAAATAGTTAAACCCCGCCCCCTGCGGCTGCGCTGCCCAGGCCCAGTCCGACGGATAGTCGAACAGGATCGCCACCTGCACCTGCGTCTGTGTCAGATCGCCCAGCTTTGCCAGATCACCAGCCACCTGCGCGGCTTCATCCGCTCCGACCGCGTCGCGGCCATCAGGCTGCAAGAGGCCGGCGTGATATTGCTCCTGCGCAAACGGGGCCTGCCGCCAGCGGAAATAGCTGACCACCTCGGCCCCGTGCGCCACTGCCTCCAGCGACCAGAGCCGGACCATTCCCGGCAGTGGCGCGGGATTATAAGGTGCCCAGTTCACCGGGCCGGGCTGCTGCTCCATCACCCACCAGCGCCCGCGCCCCACGGCGCGGTAGAGATCGTGGTGCATCGCCTGCATGTCGGGATCGCCCTGCTGCAGAAAGGCCAGCTTGTGCGCCGCGTCCTCGTCCAGCCGGTCGGACAGGAACCCGATCGGATAGCTGTCCCAACTGGCGATATCCAGATCATCGCCGACCTCGAAATGATCGAATTCCAGCACCCGGCCCATGTAATTATGGATCAACGGCGCGTTGGTATGGGCCTTCAGCACTTCGGCCTGCGCCCGGTTGAAGCGCACCACTTGATCCGAACTGTAGCGCCGGAAGGCCAGCACATGCGACGGGTTCGGATCAGTCACTGTGAGGTTGGGCAGATCAACCTCGTCAAAGGTGCCATATTCCATCGACCAGAACACATTGCCCCAAGCGCGGTTCAACGCCGCAACATCACCATAACGCGCGGTCAGCCAGTTGCGGAACCCGCGGCGCGCGGCCTCGCTATAGCTTAGCGTCGTGTCATGGCAGCCATATTCATTATCGATCTGCCACGCCGCGACATGAGGGTTATTCGCATAGCGCCGAGCGAGGATCTCGGTGATCCGCACGCATTCGTCCAGATACCCGGCATGGCTGAAGCAATAATGCCGCCGCGACCCGAACTTGCGCGGCTTGCCATCCGCATCCACGGTCAGCATGTCCGGGTGTCGGTCGATCATCCAGCGCGGCGGCGTCGCAGTAGGCGTACCCAGCACCACCTTGAGCCCTGCCGCACCCAGCACCTCAATGGCGCGATCCAGCCAATCGAGCTGCAACTGCCCTGGCACGGGCTCGATCCGACTCCAGGCGAACTCACCGATGCGCACCCATGTCAGGCCCATTTCAACCATGCGCGCGGCATCCTCGGCCCAACGCTCTTTCGGCCAGTGTTCAGGATAGTAACAGACGCCCAGTTCCGGTCTCATAAGATCACCTGATACTCGGCGCGGCCCCGGCCCACGTCTTCCGCCACAAAAGTCATGCCGTTTTCCGGCTCGGTTCGCAGCCTCTTCGCGTCAATCCCGTGCCGCGCGGTGGTGCAGTAGAGATCGCGAAACTCCGGCCCGCCAAAGCCGGGGCAGGACGTATGCCGCCCGCCAAAGCGCACCGCCTTTAGGAAAGTGCCCAAGGGCGAATAGGCCGCCACACGGTTCGCGCCCCATTGGGCAATCCAGACATTGCCATCCTCATCCACCACCGCACCGTCAGGGTTCAGACCATCCACGCGCAGGTCCAGAAACACATGTGGCTCGCCTTCGGGCCAGCCGCTCTCCGCCTCCAAAGGTTGGCGCATCACCTGACTTGTTGCGGTATCTGTGTAGTAAGCGCAGCGACGGTCCGGCGCGAAGCAGATCGCGTTCGAGATCGTGACATCCGGGACCAGCTGCCGCAGCTCACCGCGATAGAAGCGATAGATCGCGCCAGCGCCCTGCTCGGCCTGCTTGCCCATCGTCCCGATCCAGAATCCGCCCCACGGATCCGCCCGCCCGTCATTCGAGCGCGTCACTTGATTCTCGGCCTCAAGCGCCACCACCAGATCGCGCGTACCGCTCTGCAGGTCGAACCGCCAGAGGCCGGTTTCAGACGCGATCAGCAGCGTCTCGCGGTCCACCCAGCCTGCGGCCGAGACATACTCGTCAAACTGCCAATCCCGCGCGCCATCCCCGTCGCGCGTCATTAGCCGCTTGCCGAGGACGTCGAACCAGAAGAGTTGTTGGCGCTTCGGATGCCAGAGCGGCCCTTCGCCCAACGCGCAGGGGCGGTCGTCGAAAACCCGGCTCATCAGATGGCCTCGTCATACGCCGCCACGATATCGGCCGCGCGGGCGCTGACATCAGTCACCGACATGCCGGGCTTGAACAGGGCCGAACCGATGCCGAACCCGTCGGCGCTCGCCGCGACCCATTCTCCGAAATTCTCCGGTCCCGCGCCGCCCACGGCATAGACCTGCGTACCGGCGGGCAGGATGGCGCGCATCGCCTTCAATCCGCCGGGTCCCGCCATATTGCCGGGGAACAGTTTCAAACCGCTGGCCCCGGCCTTGAGCGCGGCAAAGGCCTCTGTCGGGGTGAAGATACCCGGCCAGCTTTCCAGCCCCAGCGCCCGGCTGCGCGCGATCACCTCGGTATCGCAATTGGGCGAGACGATGAGCTTGCCGCCCGCATCGGCCACCTGTTCGACCTGGTCCACCGTCAGCACGGTTCCGGCGCCGATCAGCGCCCGGTCGCCGCAGGCGCGCGCCATGTCAGCAATGCTTTGCAACGGGTTTGGCGAGTTTAGCGGCACCTCGATCCGGGTGATCCCGGCAGAGATCAGCGCTTCGCTCATGGGGATAGCATCCTGCGGGTCAAGACCGCGCAGGATCGCGATAATAGCTCGTTCCATTTCAGTGCTCCAGCAGTTTCCGAGCTGCATTCAACCCGGCAAGTGTCATTTGTTGGCCATCCGCGATCGTCGCCGGGACACCCTGTAACTCCAGTGCCTTGGCGTATATTGCGGACATCTGTGATGCGCCTATCAGGGCGATCTGTTGACCCAGCCAATAGGGTCGTGCAGCGGCCAGTTCCGCCCCGATCAGCAGACCAGAGAGGCGGGCGCGGGACACCGCACCGTCGGTCGCCTCCAGCAGATCGCTGGCGCGGATGCCAAAAAGCCGCGCCGCCATGCTTTCGGGTTTCGACAATGTCGTCTCGACCGCCTCGCGAAAGATCTCGTCATCCCAGCCCTCGCCCACAGAATGGCGCAGGACCGAAGATTTCGACAGCAGATCGAACATCTCGCCGGTCATGAAGGTCTGGAAACTGACCACTTCGCCCGCGCTCACATGCACCCATTTGGAATGGGTGCCGGGCAGGCAGATCACCCCGTCCCAATCCTTGTTGAGTGCCAAGAATCCGGCGATCTGGGTTTCCTCGCCGCGCATCACATCCGCCGGTTTGGCTTGTTTCAGGCCGGGCACCACATAGGCCCGAAGGCGCGGGTCAGTCCCCGGCACCCGTATCGGCGCACCCGAGAGCGGCGCAACCGGGACCGTGGCATAAGGTGCCTCGACCCAGCCCTGCCGCGCACCAACCATGCCACAGGCGATCACGTCAACCGGGGTGTCATCCAACCAGTCCGCCGCTAGTTCCAGCAACGCACCCTGAAACTCGGACCGTGCCAGTCGGCCCATGCCTTTGTCCGAACGGGCTTCGCCCACGGCGCGCGTGCCCTGCATGGCCCAGACCCGCAAGTGCGAGGTGCCCCAGTCGACCGCGATCCATTCGGCTTCGACGCTCATATCCTATCCCGTCACCACAACGCCGCCATCCACGACCATACATTGGCTTGTCATCATCCGGCTGGCATCAGAGGCCAGATACAGCACCGGCCCGATCATGTCATCCGGCGTCAGATGCTCTTTCAGGCATTGCCGCTCCAGATGCGCCTCCAGCCCTTCGGGGGTGGCCCATTGATCAAGCTGCTTCTGAGTCAGAACCCAACCGGGTGCAAGCGCGTTAACGCGGATTTTCTGCGGCCCGAGCTCGCGCGCCAATGACCGCGTCATGCCGGTGATGCCCGCATTGGCGGTGGTATAGGCGGTGTAGCCTGCATTGCCCATCATGTAACTGATCGAGCTGAAATTGATGATTGAGCCGCCCTCCTGCATCTGCCGAGCGGCCTCCTTGCAGGCAAAGTAATAGGCTTTGAGGTTGATCGCCTGCATCCAGTCCCAAAAATCCGGCGTCGCCTCTTCCAGCGAGTGCCGCTTGTCATTGGCGGCGTTGTTGACCAACACCCGAATCGGTCCATGGGCATCCCCCGCCTGCCGCATGGTTTCCAGCAGCCGGTCGGTATCGGTGATGTCGCCCTGCATGAAAAGCGGCGCGCGGCCATGCTTTTCTTGCATTTCGGCCACGAATTCACTGGCATCCGAACGTCCGATAAAGGCGACATTGGCCCCTTGCCCCATGAACCCGTCGGTCAGCGACGCGCCAAGGCCCGAGCCGCCGCCGGTGATATAGACCGACGCGCCCTTCAGGTCCGGGTGTATAACTTGTGTCATTCGCTTACCTCTCAACTGAGCGGGAAGAAAACTCGAATTCTCTTCCCAAGATTTTTTGAAAAATCTTGTTTGCGGTTGGCATCAGTGGCTCTCCCGCGTGACCGGGCGCGTATCCTTGCCGACCAGAAAATCCAGATCGGCCCCCTGATCGGCCTGCAACACATGATCGACATACATCTTTGCATAGCCGCGCGTGTAATGCGGCGCAGGTGCGGCCCATTCGGCGCGGCGCTCCGCCAGCACCTCGTCGGATACCAGCAGTTCCAGCACCCCGTTCGCAGCTGACACCTTGATCCGGTCGCCCGTGCGCACCAGCGCCAGCGGTCCGCCTGCGGTCGCCTCAGGGCTGACATGCAGGATCACCGTGCCAAAGGCCGTGCCAGACATGCGCGCATCGCTGACTCGCACGATGTCGCGAACGCCTTTCTTCACCAGTTTGGCGGGGACCGGCATATCGCCAACCTCTGGCATACCGGGATAGCCTTTGGGCCCGCAATGCTTCAGCACGAGGATGGTGTTCTCATCCACCGGCAGGTCGTCGCGGTCGATATTGGCCTTCAGCTCTTCGATGGTCTCGAAAACATAGGCCTCGCCCTCATGCTCCAGCAGATGATCGCTGGCCGCTGAGGGTTTCACGATCGCGCCCTTGGGGGCCAGATTGCCGCGCAGCACCCGCAACCCGGCGGCAGGTTTGCGTGGGGCATCAAAGGGATAGATGACGTCGCGGTTATAGCATTCGGCCTCGCCGTAATAATGCGAGATGTCCTTGCCCATCACCGTATTGGCTGCGCGCAGCTTGTGGCTGAGCTCTTTCAGCACCACAGGCACGCCGCCCGCATAGCAGAAATCCTCCATCAGGTAGTTGCCCGACGGCATGCAGTTCACGAGCAGCGGGATCTCACCACCGATCTCGAAATCCTCCATGGTCAGGTCCACGCCGACCCGACCCGCCAGTGCCAGAAGATGCACCACCGCATTGGTTGAACCGCCAAGCGCAGCATTGGCCAGAATGGCGTTTTCAAAGCTCGCCTTGGTCAGCACATCCGAAAGTTTCAGCTCTTCCTCGACCATCTCGACGATGCGCTTGCCGGTCATATGCGCCAGTGCCATGCGCCGCGCATCAACCGCCGGTAGCGAGCCGTTCATCGGCAGCGCCAGGCCCATCGCCTCGGTCAGCGAGGACATGGTCGAGGCGGTGCCCATGGTCATGCAAACGCCCTTGGACCGGCTCATGCCAGATTCAGTTGCCATGAAATCCTTGAGCGTCATGTCGCCCGCCTTCACGTCCATTGCGAATTTGCGCACATCGGTGCCCGAGCCCAGATCGCGCCCCTTCCACTTGCCGTTCAGCATCGGGCCGGAACTGACCACGATGGTCGGCAGATCGACCGAGGCCGCGCCCATCAGCTGCCCCGGCGTGGTCTTGTCGCAGCCGCCCAACAGCACCACGCCGTCCATGCCATAGGCACGAATGCTCTCCTCCACATCCATCGACAGCAGGTTGCGGAAGAGCATCGCCGTGGGCTTCATCTGGGTCTCGCCCAGCGACATCACCGGGAATTCCACCGGGAAACCGCCCGCCTCCCACACACCGCGCTTCACCCCTTCGGCCAGTTCGCGCAGGCCCGAGTTGCAGGGCGTAAGTTCCGACCATGTGTTGCAGATGCCGATGACGGGTCGCCCGTCAAAGGCATGGTCGGGAAAACCCTGGTTCTTCATCCAGGACCGGCGGACAAAACCATCCTTGTCCAGCATGCCATACCAGCCGCGGTTGCGTCGCTCGCTCATAGTTTCTTGCCTTCGATCACCCACATGCTCTGTGGGAAGCTCCAGGGCAGGGTCAGCCCGTAGCTCATCAGATATTGCCCGCTCAGCGTCACGGGTTGTTGTTTCAGAACCGGATTGCCGCGCGACAGTGTCGGCGGCGCCTCGGCGGTGCGGCGCAGTTCGACCTGATAGAGCGCGTCCGCTTCCAGCCGCGTCAGCCGCAGCGGGCGTGGCGCGATCTGGGCCGAGGTGTCGGCCTTGCCTGCAAAGACCACGAAGCGCGAGCCATCGGTGGTTTGCTGCTGTTCGGCAATCACCGACGGATCGGGGCTGTCGAGCCGCAGGATATCGGCGTAATAGAGCCAGTCGCGATTGGCCTTCCACCACGCGGTCACGCCCTTCAGCACCGCCGCCTCGTCTTCGGTCAGTTCACGCGGGTCCATTTCGAACCCCATATGCCGCTGGGCGGCCACCCAGGCGCGAAAGCGGATGTCCAGCACGCGGCCCGAAGTGTGGCAGACCCGCGGGCCGACATGACTGCCCGTCACGGCCATGGGCAGGAAGATCGACGCGTTATGCTGGATGCGCAACCGCTCCAGCGCGTCGTTACTGTCGCTCAGCCAGACCCGCTGGGTGCGTTTGAGAATGCCGAAATCGATCCGACCGCCTCCGGAGGCGCAGCTTTCGATCTCCACATGTGGGAAATCGGCGCGCAGCCGGTCGATCAGCGCATAAGAGCCCCGCGTCTGCGCCGCGTCGGGCATGGGCAGAACGCGGTTATGGTCCCATTTGATATAGTCGATGTCGTGGCCCGACAGGATCGCCGCCATTCGCTCGTACAGGAACTCCCGCACCTCTGGCAGCGCCATGTTCAGCGCCTTCTGCTGACGGCCCAGGATCTGGTCCTCGCCCCCCAGCGCCCATTCCGGATGCGCCCGGTGGATCGAACTGTCGGGGTTGATCATCTCGGGCTCGAACCAGATGCCGAAGGTCATACCCAGCGAATGAACATGTTTGATCAGGGGGTCGAGACCATCGGGATACTTGCGCGGATCGACCTCCCAATCGGAAAGCGATGAGGTGTCGTCATCGCGCTGCCCGAACCAGCCATCATCCAGCACGAAGCGTTCCGCGCCCAGATCGGCGGCGCGTTCCGCGATGTCCTTCAACTCCGGCAGGTTGTGGTTGAAATAGACCGCTTCCCAGCAATTGTAGTGTACGGGCCGGGCGCGGTCGGGCTTGGGAAAGGCCACGATCCGGTCGCGCAGATGGCGCTGGAAGGCGACGGCGCAACCATTGATCCCGTCATTGGAGAACACCGCATAAAGCGGCGCGGTCTCGAACCGGGTGAGCGCGTCGCGCTCCATCCGTGCGGCCTGCCCGAACTGGATCTGGCGACGGCCATCGGGCAGTTCCTCGGCCACCATCCGGTGCCCGCCGGACCAACCGTAATGGAACCCATAGGCCTGCCCCTGCGCATTGGTCGCACCGCGCACCGGCACGATCAGGCCGGGGAAATGCTCATGCCCGGTGCGCCCCGTGCGGTTTTCGCGATAGCGGATTCCGGGCGACCATGCGGTGCGGTTCATCTGGAACTCACCACACCAGCGCCCGGCGAAATCCAGCATCTCGTCCGATAGCTGCGGGCCGGGGAAAACCGGCGCGCTGAGCCAGTGCAGCAGCACCGGGCGATCGGCCTCAAGCGAGGCCTGCGCCTCGATGATATGGGTCTTGGGATCGATCGAGAACCGAGCCTGATAGGTCAGCCGGTGCGCTTCGTCCCGATACGTCAGGACCAGATGACGCTCATCGACCTCTTCGCTTTCATAGCAGAACTTGGGTAACAGCGGCGTGCCGTCGCCGTCACGGACGATCAGTCCGGGCTGACCGGGGAAACTGCGCGTGGCCTCGGGACAAATCGACAATTCGGGGTTTGCATCCAGCATCCCCCCGGTCAGATCCAGCCCGTAAGCCATGAACAGCGTTTCCGCGCTTTCGCCATCCGGCAGACGCGGCCCGAAATACACAACTTCGGGAAGGTGCTCGCGATGGGCCGCGAGCACCAGAGATTGCCGCTCATCATGCAGCGACCATGTTCTTATCATTACTTGACGGCTCCGAGGGTGAGACCCGCGATAAAGTGTTTCTGCATCAGGAAGAACATCGCCACCGGCGGCAGCGCCGCTACGATGCTGCCTGCACTCATCAGGTGATACGCGGCTCGGAACTGCGCGTTGAAGCTGGTGATGCCCGCCGTGACCGGCTGGCTCTCGGCGCCTTGCGTCAGCACCACCGCCCAGAAATAGTCGTTCCAGATGAAGGTGAACATCAGCACGCTGAGCGCGGCCAGCGCCGGTTTCATCAGCGGCAGGACCACATACCAGAAGATCTTGATCTCGCTGATGCCTTCAACACGCGCCGCTTCGATCAGAGCAAAGGGCAGCGCCTTGATGAAGTTGCGCATGAACAACGTGCAGAAGCCGGTCTGGAACGCGATATGGAACAGCACGAGGCCCGTCTTGGTGTTATAAAGCCCCAGTTCCAGGGTCAGGTCGCGCACCGGCACCATCAGAATCTGGAACGGCACGAAGTTGCCCGCCACAAACATGAAGAAGATCCACAGGTTCGACTTGAACTTGTAGATGCCAAGGGCAAAGCCGGTCATCGAACTCAGCGCCACCGCCCCGATCACCGTGGGCACGGTGATCAGGATCGAGTTCAGCATGTAGCGCGGCATATCGCTGTTGAAAAAGACCTGTCCGTAATTGTGCATGAACTCGAAGGAGGACGGCAGACCCCAGTAGTTGGCGTTGACGAAATCCGCATCCGGTTTGACCGAGAAGAGCGCCACCGCCAGTAGCGGCCCCAGCCAGAGCAACAGGGCAACAGGCAACAGCGCCTTGTAGGTGATCTGGGCGGCTTGCGACTGTTTTTCGATTGGTGTGGGAAACATGGCTTAGTGTCCCTTCTCTTCGCGATACATCGACCACAGGAAGTAGACGATGAAGCACATCATGATCATGAACAGCACCACGGCGATAGCAGCGCCATAGCCCATGCGGAACCCGTATTCCGACAGCGCCACTTCGAACATGTAATAGGCCAGCACGCGGGACGACCCGAAGGGTCCGCCCTGGGTCATGACCGAGATCAGGTCAAAGGACCTGAGCGCGCCGATGATTGTCACCACGAACGCGATGAAGGTGGCGGGCCGCAATTGCGGCAGCACGATATACCACAGCATCTTGGCGCCTTTTGCGCCATCCAGACGCCCGGCCTCGATCTGTTCGGGATCGACCGCGTTCAGGCCGGTAAGATAGAGGATCATACAATAAGCGGTCTGCGGCCAGAGCCCTGCGGCAATGATGCCATAGGTTACCAGATGTTCATTGCCGAGTACGTTGATCGGCCCCAGGCCGAACACGCCGATCATCTGGTTCAGCAACCCGAAGGTGGGATCATAGAACCACGTGAACACGAGGCCCACGACAACCTGGCTGATCACAAAGGGGAAGAAGAACAGCGACTTGTACAGCCGGATGCCAAACACGGTCTGGTTCAGCAAGAGCGCAATGAACAGACCGGCAGGGATCGCCAGCAGATAAAGCACCAGCCAGATCAGGTTGTTCTTGAGCGAGACATAAAACGCATCGCGATCGACCCATTCATAGTACAGGTCCTCGTAGTTGCGCAGGCCGATATATTCCGCCTGCCCCAGCCCATCCCATTGATAAAGCGACAGGTTGAAGGACTGGAATACCGGGGCAATCACATAGACAACAAAGAACAGGATACCCGGCGCCAGAAACAGCCAGGGCGCAATGGCCTGTTGGTTGCGATGGAACCAGCTTTCGGGTTTATCGTCTAGGATATCGGTCGAGGCGGTCATGTCGGCCATCCCTCTGAAACGTGTGGGGTGCGACCGGCGGGTGCCCCGCCCGGCCGCGTTGTCAGGAACAGGATGGGGTTTTCACCCCATCTCGCTTACTTGTAGATACGACCGCGTGCGCGTTCGAGCTTGGAGAGGACCTTGTCGAGGCTGTCGGGCTTGACCATGAATTCCTGGAAGCCTTCCATCGACACTTTGGCCATTTCCGCCGGTGCATCGCGATCCCAGAACTGGGCCACGCCACCGGGGCTGTTTTCGCTCAGCATGACAAAGCCCTTCTGCAAGAACTTGTCGTCATCCACGGTGGATTTCGAGTTCACGGGCAGCTGGCCGAGGTTCTTGCCGTTGTTGATGATGGTCTGCTCCTCAGGCGAGGCGACAAAGCGCAGGAATTCGCGAGCCGCATCCTTGTTTTTGGCAGCGGACGGGATGTGGAACGTATCGGTCGGCGCGTCTTCCGCCTTTTCCACGCCCGGAGTGATCTCGACAAACTGGTAGAAGTCAAGCTGATCATCGGTCAGACCCGCATCGCGCAGCGGTGCCACGGCGAAGTTCCCCATCAGGTAGGCGGTCGCTTCACCATTGACCATGAAGGGCAGCGCTTCCTGCCAGCTGTAGGTCTGGTGGTTGTCGATGAACGCGCCCATGTCGATGAGCTCTTTCCAGTTCATGAACGTCTGCTTGACCCGGTCGTCTTCCCAGCTGATTTCGCCATTGGCCAGCTGGTTGTGGAAGTCATAGCCATTGGTGCGCATGTTCAGGTAGTCGAACCAGCCACCGGCGGTCCACAGGAACTTGGTGCCGATTGTATAGCAGGCGCGGCCCGATGCGACGATCTTTTCGCAATTGGCCTTTTCCTCTTCCCAGGTGGTCGGCTCGCTCAGGCCCAGCTCGTCAAAGATGTCTTTGCGATAATACACGCCCCACTGGTAGTAGGTATAGGGCACGCCCCACTGCTTGCCATCGATGGTCATCGCGCCTTTGGTCGACTTCAGATCGTCGGCGAACATCGGCTCTGCCCACAGATCTGACACATCCTCGAACAGACCCGCATCGACATAAGGCTTCATCCGGTTGGCGGCATACCAGGTTGCCACATCCGGTGCGTTGGCCGTCAGGAAGTTGCGGATCTGGGTCTTGTACGCTTCGCGGTCGATCACCGTGATTTCGATGTTGAGATCAGGGTTCTTCTCGCCAAAACGCGCGATCATCGCTTCCATTGTTGCGCGCGGCGCGGGGTTCGACGTGTCGAGAAAGATCGACAGATCGCCGCTGACTTGCGCCGAGGCCGGCGCCGACAATGCCGTGCAGGCGGCAAGAGCGGCCAAAGTCCGCTTCGTCATGGAATGCATGGTTTCCTCCCTGTAGCTTCCATTTGGTTCCATTATTTGAAACCGTGTTTTACATGTTGAAAACTACACATCATTCCGGCTAGTGTTGTCAACACCAATCCTGCGGGAGGGCAGGAGCAAGGGAGGAGAC
This sequence comes from Ruegeria jejuensis, assembly GCF_041537905.1. NCBI lineage: Bacteria > Pseudomonadati > Pseudomonadota > Alphaproteobacteria > Rhodobacterales > Roseobacteraceae > Ruegeria > Ruegeria jejuensis. The sequence goes on from NZ_JBGRUO010000005.1 coordinate 248,001, forward strand.
GTCACCGCATGTCAGGGGACGGTACAGTTGGCAAAGCATGTGATGTGCTGGACCTTGTAGCAAGGTTCAATCGCCCTGTGCGCTTTGGCGAATTGCTCGATCACAGCCCGTTCCCCAAGGCCACGCTCTACCGCTTTCTGCAGACCCTCACGAATCAGGGCATGCTCAGCTACGATCCCGATCGGCAATCTTATGCGCTGGGAATCAGGCTGGTGCGGCTGGCCCATGCTGCCTGGACCCATAGCTCGCTGGCACCTATCGCGCGGCCGCATCTGGATGCGCTCAGTCGCGATCTGGGCGAAACCGTGCATCTGGCGCAGCTTGATGCCAGCCAGGTGCTTTATGTCGACAAACGCAACGCGGACGACCCGGTCGAGATGTACTCGCAGGCCGGTAAAGTCGGCCCGGCCTATTGCACCGGCGTCGGCAAGGCGATGCTTGCCTTCCTGCCCGACGAGGCGCTGAACCGGGCGATCCAGCAGCAGAGCTTTCACCGGTTTACCCCCCATACGCTGGCCTCGGAATCAGCGCTGCGCACCGAACTCGCAGCGATTCGCGACCGTGGTTATGCCTTCGACCGCGAAGAGCATGAACCCGGCATTATCTGCATCGCCGCCCCGATTCTGACTCCAGGCGGGCGCATGCTGGGCGCGATGTCGATCACCGGCCCCACCAGCCGGACCGACCTGAAAACACTCGAAGACTGGGCCCCGCGCGTGCGACAGGCCGCTGATGACATTGGGCGCGAGGCACAAGCCTGGCGCTTTCCGGAAACACTTCACAAAGAGGCGATGGCGACATGACAGGTGTGACGCTGGAAGGCGCAATCAAGCGCTATGGACAAACCCAGGTGATCCATGGGGTCGATCTGCAAATCGAGGATGGCGAGTTCTGTGTCTTTGTCGGCCCCTCGGGCTGCGGCAAATCCACCTTGCTGCGGATGATCGCGGGGCTTGAGGAAACCTCGGATGGCAAGATCAGCATCGGGCAACGCGACGTGACCCATCTGGACCCGGCCAAGCGCGGCGTGGCGATGGTGTTCCAGACCTACGCGCTTTATCCGCATATGACGGTGGCCGAAAACATGGGCTTCGGCCTCAAAATGAACGGCGTCGCCAAGGCCGAGATCGACAAGAAGGTGCAGGAGGCCTCGGACATCCTGAAACTCGGCCCCTATTTGAAACGCAAGCCCAAGGCCATGTCGGGCGGCCAGCGCCAGCGGGTCGCCATCGGCCGCGCCATCGTGCGCGGACCCGACGTGTTCCTGTTTGACGAACCGCTGTCGAACCTGGATGCGGAATTGCGGGTCGAGATGCGGGTTGAAATCGCCCGCCTGCACAAGGAAATCGGCGCCACGATGATCTATGTGACCCACGACCAGGTCGAGGCGATGACCATGGCCGACAAGATCGTGGTGCTGCGCGACGGGCGTATCGAACAGGTTGGCGCGCCGCTTGAGCTCTACCGCAATCCCGATAACCGCTTTGTCGCGGGTTTCATCGGCTCGCCCTCGATGAACTTCCTTGATTGTGACGTGGTCGACGGCAAGCTGACCCACCCGGCGCTGTCCGCACCGCTGGATCCGCCTGCGCCGATCCCGGCCGGGGCCAGCAAGATCACGCTGGGCCTGCGCCCCGAACATATCGGCTTGGACCGCAGCGGCGATGCGCTGTCGGTGGACCTGACCGAGGCGCTTGGCGGTGTCTCTTACAGCTACCTGACTGCAGCCAACGGTGACAAGCTGATCGTCGAGGAACGTGACGATGAACGCAGTGCCGAAGGCAGCCGCGTCAGCCTGACCCTGCGGCCAGAGCGCGCAATGATCTTCGACTCAGAAAGCGGCGCCCGCATTCGATAGCCCGTTACCTGGCACGGGCGGTCAGCCCGTGCCGCCTCTTGCCAGCGCCGCAACCCGGCGTGGCAAGTTCGCATGGCTCCACGGCGCGCGTCATACTCTCTTTGTCAGTAGGCTTTCGAGCTTGTCGATGGCCTGACCCCAACCGCCCGCTCCGGCGGACCCTTCCGGCACGCCAATGTGAACCATCGTCATAATGGTCTTTCCGTCGACCTCGTTAAGTTCAACGATGACCTCGGTGATATCTGGATGACCTTGCGGCATGCCCATGCTCTGGGGCGAGATGATGACCCCATCCGCGTCACACATGCTTTCAGTGTAGACAAGCCGCGAAGGGGGCGTGATCTCTTTATAAACGCCGGTGAACCACATGCTCATTGAGCGCTCTGGCGAGGTCATTTCCATGCAGATTTTCCTTACGCCCCCCACCACGACATGCATTTTTGCGGTCGGCACACTCATCCCCATCGGCCCGTACCACGTCTTGAACAGATCCGGATCGGTCCACATCTGCCAGACAAGGTCGATGGGGGCATCGAATTCCCGCTCGATCTTTACCCAAGCTTGCTGATCAGTCATCTTTGCTATCCCTCATTGCTTCTATCACCCTGTCCATCGCGTCGAACCGGGCTTCCCAGATGGGACGGTATCGATCGGCCCAATTCGCGACGTCCTCCAGAGGCCTTGCATTCAACGTGCAAGGCCGAAACTGAGCATCTTTCCCACGTGTGATGAGCTCGGCTTTTTCCAGAACCCGTATGTGTTTGGAGATGGCAGGCAAACTCATCTCAAATGGCTGGGCGAGCATGTTCACCGTCGCCTCTCCCTGCGCGAGCCGCGCAAGAATTGCGCGTCGGGTTGGATTGGCCAAAGCCGCAAAGACAGCATCAAGTTTTTGAGAGTCACTCATGTGGGCAGTGTATAAACCAGATGGTTAATTAATCAACTTGTTTATTACAGGACAAAGCGGCCCATTGCTGACAAAAAGAGTGAACTTCACCCCCAAGAGGCGCGAAAAATCAGGTCGCCATTACGCCGCAGCGTTCTGCCGTGTCACGTCGCCGACCCGATAAAGCTGCCCGAACTCGGTCTGCAGGTACGCCTGCAGCGGCACCTGTTCCTGCCGGACGAAGCCTGATTGCGGCAATTGACCGGTGCGCATCAGGTCAACCACGCCCAGCACCCCGGCGGCGGTGGTCACCTGGATGGCGCTCCAGACCCGGCCATCGATTTCACGGGCGAAAGACTTGTTGATATAGCTCTGCTCAAGCAACTGCCCGTCCTTCAGCCCCTTGGCAGTGCAATATACCAGCACCACATCCTGATCGGTGCGCGGCAGGGCGGCCTCGAAAATCTCTTTCAGCAGATCGCGCCGCCGCTCCAGCCCGAGATCATTGAGCAGCAGCTTCAGGATATCGCGGTGCCCCGGATAGCGGATCGAGCGGTAAGAGACTGCACGCGCCTGTCCCTCCAGCGTTTCCGGCAAAGTGCCCAGCCCGCCGGAGGTGTTGAAACACTCATATTCCACGCCGTCATGGCCCAGCAATTCGTAATCTTCCAGCGGCGCAGTCTTGACCCGCGCGCCATTCACAATGGCATCGCAGGGATTGCAATATTCATTGATCAACCCGTCGGTGGACCAGGTCAGGTTGTATTTTAGCGCGTTGGTCGGGAAGAGCGGTAGCGCGCCGACCCGCATATGCAGGCTGTCCAGTTCATCGAACCCCGCCGCCAGCGCCGCACCTGCGATGCCGACAAACCCGGGCGCCAGACCGCATTGCGGCATGAACGCCGTGTGACTGTCCCGCGCCAGATCGCGCACGGCCTGTGTGGCCGCGACATCTTCGGTCAGGTCGAAATAATGCGCGCCCGCCTGCTGCGCCGCCCTGGCAATCACCGGCGTCAGAAAGAACGGTGCCGCCGAGATCACCGCATCGAAGCCGTTCAGCGCCTCGGCCAACGCCTTCGGGTCATCGGCATCAATCTGCATTGTGGGCAGCCCAGCCCGGTTCAGCGTGCCCAAAGCGGCCAGATCGCGATCGGCCACCGTAACCGCATAATTGCGCGATCCGTTCAGTAGAGTGGCGATCATCCGCCCGATTTTGCCCGCCCCAACGATACAGATATTCCAACGCATGGCCTGCCTCCGATCTCTTTCCTCAAGAGTCTGGGGAAAAACCTGTTCGGAGTGTAGGGCGCAGAGTGTCGGAATGACTCATCGTGCCGTCATATCGGCGGAATTATCGTCGTTTCGTCAGGAGCGATCTATCTTGCGACCAAACACCACCGATGTGTTGGTCCGCTGCACGCCGGGAATGCGCGCCAGTTCGTCGACCAGCACATCCAGATCTTCGATCCGCGGTGCCTCGGCCGACAAAAGCAGATCGAAATCCCCATTGATCGACAGGCACAGCTTGACCTCCGGATAGGCCTCCAACCGTTTGATGATACGAGTGGTTTCCTGCTGCTGCACTTCCAGCATCACGATGACCTGCACCTTGCCACCCTCTTCTGGGTCGCGCAGCACGACCGAGTATCCGGCGATCACACCGCGCGCCTCCATCTTGGTGATACGTTCATGTACGGTGGTGCGCGCCACGCCAAGCTGACCCGCTATCGCGGTGGTCGATTGCCGCGCATTGTGGCGCAGTGCGGCGATGATCTTGCGGTCGAGTTGATCCATCCTCAATCCATAGCGCCCTGCGCAGATGAGGCAAAGGCGCGTCTGCGGCCTGATACCGATCCAGCACAGCTTTGAGTTTAGCCGTCCGGGCAAAAGAACGGTTTCGATTGCAACCCGTTCTCTTTCCCACAAAGATCGGGTCAACCGCTTGGCAATACAGGATGGAGGGTTTCAATGAGTGTTTTTGCTGCGAAACTGGCGCTAGGTCTAGGCTTACTTGCCCTATTCGGCACCGTCCAGGCCAAAGCCTCGGAACAGGATCCCGTTCCACAGCCTGCGCTGAATTATCTCAAGTCCCAGTTAGCAAGCCGCGACGGCCTGATCTGGACCGGGCATACAAACCCCGATACCGACACGCTGGCTGGCAGCATGCTTGCAGCCTATATTCACGGCGGCCAGCCCGGGCTTCCGAGTCCGCTCAATCCGGAATCCCGCTTTGTGATCGATCAATGCGACGCCGATGAGCCAACGGTCATCAAGGATTTTTCAGGGGTGGCCGTCGGGCTGGTTGATTTCAATCAGAGCACCCAACTGCCTCCCGGTATCGATCCGGACATGATCGCAGCGATTATCGATCACCACGCGATCGGCGGCTCACCAATCAACATCCCGGATGTCATCAGCATCGAGATCAGGCCCTGGGGGTCGACTGCAACGATCCTGGCGGATCACGCCCAGATGCTTGATATCGAACTGCCAGTTCCGCTGGCCTGCGTTGGGATGGCTGCTATCCTTTCGGATACGGTCAACCTGACCTCACCGACCACGACCGACTACGACAGAGCCTATGTGAAGGCCCTCGCGGCGCGTGCGGGCATCGACGACATCAACGCCTTCGCAGAAAGCATGCTGCTCGCAAAATCCGATCTGAGCGGGCTGTCGGCGGCAGACATCGTTCTGCTCGATTACAAGGATTTCGAGTTCGGTGGCAAAAAAGTCGGCATCGGCGTGGCCGAAACCCTGACGGCCCAACAGTTGATCGACCGGCGCTATCAGCTCAAGACCGCAATCGAAGCACAGAAGAAAGACAGCGGTCTCGATCACCTGATCTTTGCGATCGTCGATACCCGTGATCAAAGATCCTATCTGCTCTGGGGTGATGATGCGGACATGAATGTCGCCATCGCAGCCTTTGGCGGGGAGGTGGCGGATGACATGCTGCAGGCGGATGGCGTGATTTCGCGCAAGCGCCAGATCGGACCCGCCATTCAAAGGGCGGTGGAAAGTCAAAGCGGCGATTAATGGTCCCAAACGGGCCTTCTATTCCATTTCCTCATAGGTGCATTCCACAAGATCGGTTTCGATCCACCGCGTGGCTTCTTATGTTGACCCGCGAAGCGGGATGCACAAGGACACCAGATGGACCGCGCCGACATCGTCGATCAGGCCTTTCGCCAGAGGCTGGCCTCCGGTGATCTGCCACCGGGCCAACCTGCGCAAGGGCCACTCTCGGACACGCAGGCGGTGGCGATCTTTCGCGCCCAGTGCCTCAGCCGCAATCTCGACCGCCGCTCGCGCAAGATGCAGGCCGAGGGGCAAGGGTACTACACGATCGGCTCATCCGGGCATGAGGGCATGGCCGCCGTCGCCGCCGCGCTGCGCCCCGACGACATGGCGTTTCTGCATTACCGCGACGGCGCGTTCCAATGCATGCGCAGCCAGCAGGTGCCTGGGGTCACGCCCACATGGGACATTCTGCTCAGCTTTGCCACCGCGATGGACGATCCGATCAGCGGCGGGCGGCACAAGGTGCTGGGCTCACACCCTTTGCTGATCCCGCCGCAGACCTCGACCATCGCCAGCCACCTGCCCAAGGCGGTTGGTGCGGCCTATTCCGTCGGCCTTGCCAAGCGCCACCCGCCCGAACACCGGATACTGGCCGAGGATAGCCTGGTGATGTGTTCCTTCGGCGATGCTTCGGCCAATCACTCCACCGCGCAAGGTGCCCTCAACACCGCCGCCTGGACCGCCTATCAGTCGACCCCGCTGCCGCTGCTGTTTGTCTGCGAGGATAACGGCATCGGCATCTCGACCCGTACGCCACGCGGCTGGGTGGCGGCGAATTTCCACAACCGACCGGGGTTAAAGTATTTCCATGCCGACGGGCTCGACCTCTACGATACCTACCGCGTCGCCCTTGAGGCCGCCGAGTATACCCGCCGCCTGCGCAAACCCGCCTTCCTGCATCTGAGCCTCGTGCGGCTTTACGGCCATGCCGGATCGGATCTGCAACAGGCCTATCTGCCCAAACAGGTGTTTGAAGGCTGGGAGGGCGACGATCCTTTGCTGCATTCTGCCCGCCTGCTGATCCAGCACGACATCCTGAGTGCTGATGAGGTGCTGGCGATCTACCAGCAGACGGAGGACCAATGTACCCGCATCGCCGCTGAAGTCGTCACCCGCCCCCGCCTGCAAACGGCTGAGCAGGTGATGGTCTCGTTGATCCCGCCACTGCGCATATGCGCGCCCAGAAACGGGCCATCAGACGAGGCGCGGCAAGCGGCCTTCGGCTCGGACCACAAACAGCTGGGCACGCCACAGACTATGAACAAGCTCATCAACTGGGCGCTCACCGATCTGATGCTGAAACATGATGAGATCGTGATGATGGGCGAGGATGTGGGCACCAAGGGCGGCGTCTATGGCGTCACGCAAAAACTGATCGACCGGTTCGGCCCAGACCGGATGATCGACACGTTGCTGGACGAACAATCCATCCTCGGGCTGGCCATCGGCATGGCCCATAACGGTTTCGTCCCGATCCCCGAGATTCAGTTCCTCGCCTATCTGCACAACGCCGAGGATCAGCTGCGCGGCGAAGCCGCGACCCTGCCCTTCTTCAGCCAAGGCCAATTCACCAACCCGATGCTGATCCGCATCGCGGGCCTCGGTTATCAAAAGGGGTTCGGCGGCCATTTCCACAATGACAACTCGCTGGCCGTGCTGCGCGACATTCCGGGACTGATCATCGCCTGCCCCTCGCGCGGGGATGACGCGGCGATGATGATGCGCGAATGCGTCCGGCTGGCACGGGAAGAACAGCGCGTGGTGGTGATGGTCGAACCCATCGCGCTTTATCCCATGCGCGACCTGATGGAGGAGAAAGACGGTGGTTGGATGACCCCCTACCCTGCTCCCGACCGCCGTATCGGATTGGGCGAGGTGGGCGTGACGGGCGAGGGCCCACTGGCGATCCTCACCTACGGCAATGGCCGCTATCTGAGCACTCAGGCCGCCCATGACCTCGCGGCGCAGGGCATCGAAACCCGCGTGATCGACCTGCGCTGGATCGCGCCGCTGCCGGTTGCGGGCATCCTGGCCGCGCTAGAAGGCGCGCAGAAAGTGCTGATCGTCGATGAATGCCGACAAACCGGCAGCCTGTCGGAGGCGCTGATGGCGCTGCTGCAGGAACAGACCACCCTGCCCCATGCCCGCCTCGCCGCCGAGGACAGCTTCATTGCCACCGGCCCGGCCTATGCCGCCACCATGCCCTCGCGCGCGAGCATCGCCGAGGCCGCGCGCAGCCTGTGGAGCGGATCATGAAACAGACCGCCATCGTCGTTGCACCGGGGCGCGGCGCCTATAATCGCGAGGAACTCGGCTATCTCGCGCGCCACCATGGCGACAAGACATCATTGATCGAAGATTACGATGCCTATCGCCGCGCGCAGGGCCAGACGCCCATCAGTGACCTCGACAGCGCCGCGCGGTTTTCGGGCGCGGTGCATACGCGCGGCGACAATGCCTCGGCTCTGATCCATGCCTGCGCCTATAGCGATTTCCTGTCCATCGACCGCGACCGGTTCGAGATTATCGGTGTCACCGGCAATTCCATGGGTTGGTATATCGCCTTGACCTGCGCAGGTGCGCTCAGCCCAATGAACGGGTTGCGAGTGGTCAACACCATGGGCACGCTGATGCAGGAGCAGATGATCGGCGGGCAGCTGATCTATCCCTTTATGGATGCCAATTGGCAGGTGATCCCCGGTGCGCGCGCGAACACCCTCGCGAAAGTCGCTGAGATCGACGCCCGTGCCGATCACGTTCTGGACCTGTCGATTGATCTGGGCGGCATGCTCGTACTGGCCGGAAATTCCGCAGGGCTGACCGCATTCGAGGCCGAGATGCCCCGGCTGCAGGACCGTTTCCCAATGCGCCTGCCCAACCATGCGGGGTTTCACACCGCGCTTCAGGCCCCGGTGGCCGCTCTTGGCCAAAGCAAGCTGGGCCAGAGCCTGTTCGACCAACCCCAGCTTCCCCTGATCGACGGGCGGGGCGCGATCTGGCAGCCCAAATCCAACGAGCTGACTGCGTTGCGTGACTACACGTTGGGCCATCAGGTGACCGAGACCTATGATTTCACCGCCGCCATCCGCACCGCAGCGCGTGAGTTCATGCCGGACGTTTTCATCATCCTAGGTCCCGGCACGACCCTTGGCGGTGCCACAGCACAAAGCCTGATCCTGTCGGCTTGGCGTGGCTGGACCGGCAAAGCCAGCGTACAAATGTCAGAACCACCTCTGCTTCTGTCGATGGGCCGCGCGGATCAGCGTGACCGGGTGCTGGGCTAGCCGGGTCGGACCGGGCGCCAGCCAGGACATTCATCGCTTTGCCAACCTCTTGCAGGTCTCCTCGGCATCCGATTCGCTCAGTCGCCGCCTCTCGGGGCGGGATTGGTGAGTGTCGCCGCCAGCCTCCAGTCGTCAAGCCGCGCCACCCGTGGAACATACAAGTCTACCTGGGCCGGGTCGCTCAGGATCAGCACGGCGATCCGGCGCGGGGATTGCTGTGCCTCCACCGAGACCATCAGCCGCTGGATGCCTGCATTGGGGTTCTGCGCGCCACATTCGGCGTTGTAATCCGTGTCGCAGGGATTGGCCGATCGCAGCTCGAACCGTGCATCGGCCGGCGACAGAATAAGCGCCGTCATCTCCTTGCCCCCCTGCTTCAAAACCGCCTGCGCGCCGTCCAGACTGACCTCTGCTTTGGTATGCATGGTCCATGCCACCTGCTCGACAACCGCGCTGGTGAGCTCATCCTGTATCAGCACCGCCCTGTCGTTTATCAGAGCCACGCCGCGCCGGATCGCGCCGGGTGCCGCACCGTAAGCGTCGGACAGATCGGCAATGGCGAAGGTGAACCCGGGGACCTGTGAGAAATCCTCAACAAAGGCGCGCGACGTCACCTGCTGGTTGGCCCTCTCAAAGGTCAAGGTATTCTGACCGATGGTCGCAGTCCGGTAATAGTCGAACCGGTTCGACGTGAAATACCCCGGCAACTGGTAATTCCCCAGCCCCAGATCGATTGCCCACCGCACCCCTTTGGCATCAATCACAAATGTGCCTGCATCGAGGTTGTTGTGATGGCTTTGCAGCGGGCCGGCCTTGAACCCCACAAATGTCGCATCGGGATCGTTCCAGGCCGAGCGTATGGCCACCAGCCCCCTGCCTCCGAACCACAGCGCTTTCGGCTCGCGCACCTGCGGGCTGATACCGGTGCCATAGCGCCAGAGCAGATTGAACGCGGGATGGGACGATTCCGGTGCGTCTGAGCCGTGCCAGTCATAGTCGGGCCGCCCGAACCGGTGCGCGAGCCAGGACAGGGCCACTGGATCGGTCACCGTGTCGCTGTCGCCATAGTTGAACAGCAATCCGGTGGGTCCGGTCATATGCAGTAGGTAGTCGCCGAACCCCGGCAGGCCGGCCGCCTCGGACAGGTCGAAATCATGGTCCAAAACGCTGTCCAGCGCAGTCACGAGGATCGCGGTATCACGGGCGGACAAAGCGCCATACATCGGCCCTTCGGGCCATGCGCCATCAGGCGCGAACAGCGCCAGACCGTTTCGCAGCGAGATCTGCGCACGCTCGATCACCTGCGCGGCCAGCTCGGGCACCGCTTCGGACACGGCCAGGGCCGCAACGATCAGCCCGGTATTGCACACGATGTTCCAGTTGAACGAGGCCACCGGCCAGGTGATATCTGACGTTGCCGTCCCGTCAGGCAAAGTGGCGGGCACCGCGACAGGGGGCACCCAATCCTGCGGCCGGGTCCAGCCGGTATCGAAATATTGTTGGTCCTTGTCATAGATCGCCATACCAGGCTTTAGCGCATAGTTGACAAGAGCGGCCTGTATCACCTGTTGCTCCTGGTCCGTGAGCGCGTCACCCAGCCAGCTATATCCCAGCGCCACCGCCAGGGTGATCCGGCTCAGGCCCAGGAAATGCGCCGGGTACCAGCTGTTCAATTGCGCCAGCCCCAGCAATTCGTCCCGGCCGCGCGCGGCATAGCGGTCCTCACCGGTGAGGCGCCAGGCCATCGCAATCGCCGTCAGGCGTTCGACCGCCTTCTCGCTCATCCCGTGCAGCGCGGCGGGGTCGTCCTTGTAGGTGGTGTGGAATTCCTCCGCGATCGTCGGCTCGTCCAGATAAGACCGTGCCGCAGCGATCAGAACATCATGGTCGCGCGCGATTGCCGGATGGCGCTGCCGTAACTCTTCCAGACGGGCCAGCGCGGCATCGTTGAGTATGATCTGCGGAACGCCAGCCCCAGCGCCCCGCGCGACGTCCTGCGTCTCGGTCTGAGCCTGCAGCCGGGGGGCCGCCCCTGCAAACGGCAAGAAGAACATCGCCGCCAAAAAAACGGTCAAGCTGCTGCGGAGCATTCCGATTTCCTTGTGTTGATGCCGACAATACCGACCGGTCACTTGCCGTCAATGGCCCGCCCAAGGCCAACTCCCGGCTAAATTTGCCCTGCGGATTTCCGCAGGCAACCGCCCAGGGCGTGCGCGGATTCCTTCCTTGCAAAGAGGCGCGGCAATCTCGATGCTGCCCTTCATCGCATTCGAGCGCTTCTGGGAGGAACCATCATGCGCAATTATCTGACCGGGACGGCTGTTGCCGCCCTGACCCTTGCCTTTGCAGGCGAAGCTCTGGCCACCGAGTGGAATGTCTCGCTATGGGGCAAACGACGGGCCTTTACCGAACATGTCGAGAAGCTGGCCGAGCTGGTCAATGAAAAGACCGGCGGAGAGTTCACCCTGAATATCAGCTATGGCGGGCTTTCGAAGAACCGCGAGAACCTGGACGGGATCGAGATCGGCGCCTTCGAGATGGCGCAGTTCTGCGCCGGCTACCACCGCGACAAGAACCCGTCGATCACGGTACTGGAACTGCCGTTTCTGGGCGTGAACTCGCTGGAGCAAGAGATCGATCTGTCGATGGCGGTCTATCAGCACCCCGCCACGGTCGAGGATCTGGCGCGTTGGAACGCCACACTGCTGATGCCCTCGCCGCTGCCGCAATACAATCTGGTCGGCGTGGGTGACGCGCCCAGCTCAGTATCGGACTTCGAAGGGCTGAACGTGCGCGCCACCGGTGGTATCGGTGCCGCGATGGAGACCGTGGGCGCGGTGCCGACCTCGATGTCAGCCACCGAAGTGCGTCAGGCGATGGATAGCGGCGTGGTCAAGGCTGTGGCCTTCGCCCCTCACGCGCATATGTCCTTTGGTACCATCGAAAACGGCACGTGGTGGACCACCAATCTCAACCCCGGCACGGTGAACTGCCCGGTCGTGGTGAACACCGACGCGCTGAACGACCTGTCCGATGAGCATCGCGAAGCGCTGCTGGGCTCGGTCGAGGAATCGCTGACTCATTACGTGGACAACTACAACAACAACACAATGAGCGCCTGGGGTCCCGCCATGGAAGAGCGCGGCATCACGCAGGTGACGTTCTCGGATGACGAGATCGCCGCCTTCAAAGAAGCCGCCGCTGCCCCGGCTGCCGCTGCCTGGATCGAAGAGAACAGTGCCCGCGGTCTGCCAGCGCAGGAGCTTTATGACCTCGTGACCGGCATGATCGCCGAGGGCAACAGCTAAGGCATTTGCCCCGCGCCCGGATATGGCGCGGGGCTACTCCAAGCCGCCACTCACACCACCGGAAGGAACGCCCGTCATGGCCGGTTCGTCTCTTGTGCTTTCCGATCACAGCCTGCTCAGCCGCATCGACCAGCGCCTCTATCGTCTGGAGAAGGTGCTGGCGCTGCTGAGCGGTCTTGCCGTGTTCTCGCTGATGCTGCTTGCGGTGGTGTCGGTGGGCGGGCGCAACCTGTTCAACCAGCCACTGCCCGGCTATGTGGACTGGATCGAACAGGCGATGCCACTGATCGCCTTCATGGGGATTTCTTACACCCAGCGCGATGGCGGTCATATCCGAATGGATATGATCGTCGGCAAGCTGCGGGGGCGTATGCATTATCTGGTCGAGTTCGTCACCACGTTGGCGATCCTGATCCTGATGGCGCTGCTGGTCTGGGGCAGCTGGGCGCATTTCTCGCGCAGCTTTGATTTCGGTGCGCCCTTGTGGAGTCGCGACAGCTCGATGGATATCGCTCTGCCGATCTGGCCCGCCAAGCTGCTGGCACCCGTGGCGTTCGGGGTGCTTTGCTTGCGGCTGGTGCTGCAGCTGATCGCCTATGGCCGGGCCTTCCGCAACAACGATCCCAAACCAGTGGCGGTGCCACTCATCGCTGATGCCGCGACGCAAGCCGCGATGGAGGCCGAGCATGTCTCGGCCCATGACAAATAGGTAGCTGAGCATGGAACCGATTGAAATTGGCCTGATCGTATCGGGCGGCATGCTGGTGCTGGTCGTGCTGGGAATGCGGGTGGCCTTTGCCGCGGGTCTCGCAGGGCTGGTCGGGCTGATCTGGATCTTCTGGGCCAAGTTCGGTTATGACCCCGGACGGTTTGGCAAGGCCGTCACTGTGGCGGTCAAGACCGCGGGGCAAGTGCCGCATTCCAAGATCTCGTCACAGGCGCTGTCGCTGATCCCCACCTTCATCCTGATTGGCTACCTTGCCTATTACGCAGGCCTGACCAAGGCGCTGTTCGAGGCTGCCAAACGCTGGCTGGCCTGGGTGCCGGGCGGTCTGGCCGTGTCCACAGTCTTTGCCACTGCGGGCTTTGCGGCGGTGTCCGGTGCCTCGGTTGCCACCTCTGCGGTCTTTGCCCGCATCGCCATCCCCGAGATGCTCAAGATCGGCTATGACAAGCGCTTCGCGGCGGGTGTCGTGGCGGCGGGCGGCACGCTGGCCTCGCTGATTCCGCCTTCGGCCATTCTGGTGATCTATGCGATTATCGTGGAACAGGATGTGGGCAAGCTCTTGTTGGCGGGCTTCATCCCCGGCGCGTTTTCTGCGCTGATCTACGGGCTGCTGATCATCGGTATGGCGCTGACAATCAAAGGTTTTGGCCCGCCTGTCTCGGGCTTTACCTGGCGTGAGCGGTTCGTGTCGCTACCCCCGGCTTTGCCCATTCTGTTCGTCGTCGTGACCATCATCTTCTTCGTCTACAACCCCTTTGGCGGTGATGCCTGGGGCACGCCCACCGAGGGCGGCGCGATCGGGGCCTTTGTGGTCTTCCTGATGGCGCTCTATCGCGGCATGCGATGGGCCGAACTGAAGGACGCCCTGCTGGAAACCGCCAAGCTTAGCGTGATGATCTTCACCATCATCTGGGGCGTGCTGATCTATGTGCGCTTCCTGGGCTTTGCCGATCTGCCGGGTGCTTTTGCCGACTGGATTACCTCGCTGACCATGTCGCCAATGCTGATCCTGGTCTGCATCCTGCTGGCTTATGCGGTGTTGGGCATGTTCATGGACGCGATCGGCATGCTGCTGTTGACCCTGCCCGTAGTCTACCCGGCGGTGATGGCTCTGAACGGCGGCGAGGCGGTGTCGGCGGCCGAAAGCACTTTTGGCATGAGCGGGCCGATGTGTGCGATCTGGTTCGGGATATTGGTGGTGAAAATGGCCGAGTTCTGCCTGATCACCCCGCCCATTGGCCTCAACTGTTTCGTGGTGGCCGGCGTGCGCGACGACCTGAGCGTGCAGGATGTTTTCAAGGGCGTGACCCCCTTCTTCATCGCTGATGCGATCACTATCGCCTTGCTGGTGTCCTTCCCGGCCATTGTGCTGTGGCTGCCCAGTCAAGTGTGAGAAGAAACAGGATCTTTTTGGGTCAGGTTGAATAGGTGCAAATCCGATATGCGGACTTTCGCCACATCGGTATCGAGAACTGGATTCAGCCGCTCGCGACATGCTCGGCATGTGTTAATTGATTGATAGCGTTTCGTCCGCAAGAGAATTCGACATCCCATGATACTTATTTCATGTGTGATGACATCCAAGCTGCCTGCAGCAAGTCTGAAGGACTGTGTTGAGTATTCCGAACCGGCCGATGAAGAGTGGAGTATCCTGTCGGCTTTCGGTCTGCCTGTTGGAGGAAAGGTGGGGTTCCATCAGCGGTGCCATGAACGCCCTTAGGCGCCACGCAAACATAGCACGGCACATTCAGAACCGACCTTCCCCAATTGGCTTGCGGTTTGAGGCCAAGCCGAAAACCCCTAGAATTTGCCGCCTATGCCAAGACCAAAGAAAAACTGTAACTTGCCCTTCTCGATGCTTTTCCAAGGGTCGACGCCTATGAATATCGGGATGTTCAGTTCCACCTTGTCCTTGGTCAAGACCTTGACCTTGACTTCTTTGTACAGTGCGGCCCCCTTGGGCTTCGGTAATTTCAGCGGCTTTTCCGGTTTAACGACCGTGTCCTTTTTCGCTTTCTCCAAATCATCTCGGAAACCGTCTAATTTCAGCTTTTGGGCTTTGGCGGGATCCTTCTTGATCACTGCCTCGGCCTTCTTCTTCTCCTTTTCTACACTTTTCTTTACGACGGTTTGAAGGTTCTTGGTGAGATCCTTGCCGAGCTTTCCAATCTCGGCGCAGATCGTCTCCTCAACAATTTTTTCGGTGAACTTCGCGCGCGGTAGCGACTTCGCGCGCTTCTCAATTTTTTTTGATGCCTCTTTGCAGGCTGCTTCAAGACGTTTCGTCCAAGGCAAAGCAATGATTGTCGGCAGCAAGGCAGGAATCACAGTAGCCGGTAACATAGGTTCGACCTTCCCAGGCTAAATGAGCATCGTAGAATTTACAAGCAGTGTCTGTCAAGGAATGCCCCGTGAAGCCATGCGGCCCGACCTGCTCTCGCTTGAGGGGAGCACTGACCGCACGCGTTCTTTTCAGAACGAAGAATTTGACCCTCTGGCGTCATCGAGCGATCCTTCCGCCAATCTGCGGGCCGCCTGGGGAATGTCGATCATGCGATTTATGAAAGCGTACATTGTGCATGCGGTTATCCAGTGCAAATCCTCGGCCAACATTCCTGCGTAGTAGTTCCAATGGCTGTCCCGCGCCGACTCGTTCTTGAAGGCGATGACGCGTGCATGTCCTGCTCTGGCTGGCGGGCCGGGAGCGCGTGCATACAGTATTCGGCCTGCGTCCAGAACCGATCAATTTGGATAGCAAATCCAATGTCCACTCGTCTGCGCTGTCGTCATTGGCCTACCGGTCACGTTACTTCGGATGTGACCAATCGATTTGGCTTCGCCATTTGCAGGAGTGAAACCGTCGCTTCAGAAAACGAATTCTTACTGAACGGTTGCATTGCGCAAGTTTCAGTCAACCAAACACGGCGGAGCATTCGGTATTAAGGGCCCGAAGCTGCCTTTCGAAGCTGTGGTCGATCCTTGCGGTTTTGACGTGCAGAATCACTGATTGCGGATCGCCCAGAGCTCCATCTTCAGCCCCGGATACTGGCCAGAGACATGCACAGCGATGCCGCCCGAGGTGGTCATCTTGTTCCAATAGGGGCTGGCCGCGTCCAGCTCGAAATAGACGACACCCGCGTGATAGGGGATCTGGCGCGGGGCGACCGGCAGCGGGCGCAGGGTGATGCCCGGCAGGGCCGAGTTGACCAGTTGGCGGATTTCCTCGACCGGGCCGGTCTTGGCCTGACCGGCGAAATGGCGGCGGATATCCTCGGCGGGGATATCGGCATTGACCGCCAGCACAAAGCCCGCATTGCCCACCAGCTTGCGGTCGGCGATGACACCGACGCTGATGCCGTATTTGCGCGCCTCCAGCGGGATCGACACGGCGGTCTGTTCCAGCACCGAGCTCAGATATTGACGCAGCACCCGGATCACCGGCGCAAAGCTGTCGGTCAGGTTGTCATGCTCATAGGCCGGGAATTGCGGCGCGGCCTTGTCGGCGCTCATGAAGGTTGCCAACTCTCCTGCAAGTCCAGCGCAGACCCGGTAGGCATGTTCGGGATGCACATTCTCGATATGTGCGAAATGGCGCACCAGAGGCAGGTTGCGGTTGATCACCATCAGCAGCAGGAAATCGGAAATCTCCGCCGCCCCCTTGGCCGGCCCCCCTTCGGACAATCGCCCGGCAAGCGCCTGCATCCGATGCGACAGCATACCTTCAAGCTCGTTCAGGAAGCCAGACAGCGGCGGCGCCGCGCGCACGTCCAGCGCCGAGGGGATAAATCCGCGATCCAGCACGATTTCCTTGTCAGGGCGCACCTCGATGATCTTGGCGATGGGGATGGCCAGTCGGTCAGCCAGATCATCCACCTCCAGTGCAAATTGCAGCCGCAACTTGCCGACACCCAAAGTCACCGGCTTTTTCTGCTGGCTCATCACATCTGTGATCTCCAGTTCGGCCGGGCGCAACCGGCTCAGCGATTGTTCCGCGCCGGTCAGGTCGACCTCTGCCGCACCCTGGCGGCGTTGCGGCACGGTCAGATAGACCACGCAATCCTTGATCGTTTCGGGCACTTCCAGCGCGGGCGGGTGGTCATCCGATTGCGGCACCCGGAACACGGTGCCGTCATGAGTCAGCCCGGCGCAGGATTTCAGCGCGAACTGCCCGACCTTCAGAACCTCGTCATCGATCTCAAGCGCGCTCACGCCCCAGGCATAGGGCGTCACGCGGCGCGCCAGCCCTGAAACCAGCGCTTCGCCGTAACGGTCGGCCTGCTGGAAGTGATGCGGTTGCAGGAACAACCCTTCCGTCCATAGCACCTTGCTGTCCCAGGACATGCCCTGCCCTCCCTTATTCACGCGCCGCTTGGTTGCGGCGTTATTTCAGTTTTTCCAGCTGTTCCTTGTAGGCGCGCGCAAATTCGCGGCTGAAGAGGTCGTGGAATTCGTTTTCCGCCTGATCCGAAATCTCGGCATACATCTTTTCATAGACTTCCCAATAGCGCGCCTTCTTGCCCCGAAAGAGCGAGCCAAGCGCACCCGAGGTCTCGATCTTGCCCGCCACCTGTTCAGGGTCCAGTCGGGACAGCACGCCTTTCAGCGCCGCCTCCATACCGGTGATCATCGCCACCTGATGCGCCTTGATGTCATCCAGCGCCTCTTTGGTGGCTTCCTCGGACCCCAGATACCCGCGCACGCGTGGTTTCACCATCGCTTCGATGGCCTGTTCCGGACTGATCGAAAATTTAAGCGGGTTGTTGCCCCCTGCCCCGATCATGGTCTGGTCGATACGGAACTCGGACTTGATTGAGGTGCGCGTCATCAGGATTTCACGCAGACCCGAGATCATCGCCCGCAGCACCCGACCCATCCGACCCATCGTGGCGGGCAGATCGGCATCGTCGATCTGGACGTCATCCAGTTCCAGCGCCTCAAGGAAGGCCCGCGCAGCAGAGTTGTCACCAGCAGCTGCAGGTGGTGCTGCCGGAGCGGGTTTTGCGTCCGGTGGCACTACGGGCGGCGTACGCTCGGGTTGCGCGGGTGGTGAAGGTGGCAGAACAGTCTGTTCTTCCGAGGGCGGCAGCGGCGCTGGCGGCTGTTGCGCGCCCGGTGTCGGCTTGGCAACAGGTGCGGGCTTGGGCGGTTCGGGCTCAGACGGGCTGAGCAGGTCATCATCCCAGTCATCAGGTATGAACGATCCCCCGCCCGAGGACGGGGCTGCGAAGGCATC
This sequence comes from Ruegeria jejuensis, assembly GCF_041537905.1. NCBI lineage: Bacteria > Pseudomonadati > Pseudomonadota > Alphaproteobacteria > Rhodobacterales > Roseobacteraceae > Ruegeria > Ruegeria jejuensis. Next base: position 266,378 of record NZ_JBGRUO010000005.1, read on the forward strand.
TGTTGGGGACGGGTTGTGCATGGCATCGCTGGCACCTTCGCCTTCCATCCCGTCGCTGGGTTTCTGGAAGAAGGGGTCGTCATCCTCCATCGGCGGTAGCAGATCGTCGATCGGATCGGGGATGTCGATCTGTCCCGGTCCCTTCGGCGTCTCATCACCCAGCAGGTCATCCAGGAAATCGCCGCCCGGCGGGGCATCATCCAGCAGCGCCAGCGGATCGGGCGCGTTGCCGGCCACGCCATGGCTGACACCGCCCTGCGCCGCTGGGGCCGGGATCATCTGTTCGAAACTGGGCAGATCGGCACCGATCTCTACTACCATCTCATAGCCGCCCGCGATCAGAACATCGCCATTGCTGAGCGGCGTCGGCGTGCGGCCCAGCGGGATCTTGGAGTAGTTCAGGAACGTGCCGTTGGTCGACAGGTCGACCACCACCACGCTGCCTGCGTGATCCTCGATCGCGAAGTGGCTTTTCGACAGGGTCTTGTCAGGATCGGGTAGCACCAGGTCATTCGCCGGGCCACGCCCAACGGTCAAAGAGCCGCCCTGCATTGAGACGGGGCGGCCATCACCGGGCACCATCCCGGTGGTTTGGAATTTGAGCGTTACGCCCATGTGTCTTTCTTCATCCTCCGGTCAGAACCGTAACCTCGCCCTTGATGATCGCGCCGCCGCAAGCGCCGAGATCGCCGATCCGGGCGGCCGGCAGTTTCTGGATCAGAACCGTCATCGACCCTTTCACGATCGGGTGCGGCGAGGGCGCCGCCGCATGCATGTCGGTCACCCGCGCCGCTGGCATCTTTGCCACCAGTACCGTCGGACAGCAGGGCGGGATGATCGGCATCGGGGCAGGCACCGGAGGCACCGTCGGCGCAGGCACGTTGCACTGATGCATGTCGGTCACTCTGGCCTGTGGCATTCCCGGCATGTTCAGCCCTCCTCTTCGGCTTCGGCCTTGACCTGTCCGTTGCCGCCGCGGGCGATATCCACGGCGCGGTCGACAAGTTCCTGAGTATAGGCTTCAAAATCGCCTTCATACGCGTCCAATGCAATCACATTTACCGCAAAGGCCATCACTTCCGAGCCACCGGGCGGCGCCGGGTGCTCGTCCAGATCGCCCGGCCCCAGCGAGCCTTCGGCATAGATCGCGCTCAGGGCGCATTTGACGGTTTCGTCGTCCGGCTCGGCCATGTCAATCGCCTGCATCAGCTTTTCGCGATTTTCGGGGCTTGGGCGAAACACCCATGCCTCGGCAGCCTCAAGCGAGGGCGTGTTGTTGTCAGGTGCCGGGCCCACGAAATCTCGCGCCGCCAGACAGGCCCACCAAACCCGTTCGCGCGGCGGCAGCGCTATCGACAAGACGCGCAGCATGTCGATGGGCTTGCCCTTGGCGTCCAGCTCGGCCAGCACAGCATCAGTGGGCGCGCTGGCAGGCGCATCCAGTTTCAGGCTGAGCTTCGTATTGACCTCGGCCAGCATCCGCGCAGTGGGGAGCGCCGGAATTTTCGTCATTTTTTCAAAACGTTCTGTCATGACGGCCCCCATCAGTTGATCATCACTACGCCGCCCTTGAGGGTCAGCATACCGCTGCCCTCGACGGTGGTGAGTGGGCTTTTTACGTCACATTTCGCATCGCCCGTGACAGCGATCATCGGCCCCTTGATGGTGACGCCTTTGGGGTCGATCTTGACCGAAGACCCGGCGACTTTCAGCTCGATCGATTGAGCGGCGGTCATGGTGATCTTGCCCGCCTTGGCATCGACCTGGATGTTGCCCATCTTGACGGTAGTCGTCTGATTGCCCTTGTCCACATCGATGGTCTGGTTGCCGGTTTCGACGGTGGTCGCCATATTGCCCTCACTGACCGTCTCGGTCAGATCGTTGTGGACGGTCAAGGCCATGTTGCCGGGGTCCTTCTTTTTGTCCCCGACCTTGATCGTCGCGTTGTTCAGGACATTCTGCTCGTAATCCTTCTCGGCGACGAAACGGACCAGCTCCTCGTCTTTCTTGTCCTCGAACATCAGTTCATTGTAGCCCTTGCCACCTTTCGAGCTGTTGGTCTTGATCCCCGATTGCGTCTTGTTGTCAGGCAAAGTCCAAGGATGTTTGGTGTCTTTGTTGTAGAGCATTCCGGTACAGATCGGCCTGTCCGGGTCACCCTCTTCGAACTGGACCACCACTTCCTGACCGACGCGCGGAATGTGGACCATACCCCAGCCGCTGCCCGACCACGGCGTCGCAACCCTGATCCAGCAGGTGGTCTTGTCATCCTTCTTGCCTTCGCGGTCCCAGTGGAACTGCACTTTGATCCGGCCATGTTCGTCTGTGTAAATTTCCTCGCCACTGGACCCGGTCACAATCGCCGTGTGCAGTCCCGGGATCTCCGGCCAGGGCGTGTTCATCGGCGCGCGATACTGAACCGTGGCCGGGATAACCGTGAAATCGACCCGGTAGAGATCCTTGTTGTCCTCTTCGAATTCCAGCGCCCCAGTGTCCAGATCGGTCTCGCGCTTGACGAATTCGTAGCCTGACGTGGTTTGCAGGTAATGCGTTGCGCTGGTGGTCAGATACTCGATATTCATCGCGTCATCGTCATGTTCGGTCAGCTTGAACTTCTCGCCGGTGGCCATCGTGCGCACCGTCGCCCGACCGCGCAAATCCTGATGCTCAAGCTCTTCGATCTCCATCCGAACCTCCGCGCGCTTCTTGCCGAGGGTCTTGTCTGAATAGTAGTGGCCGGGATAATCGAAGACCTCGTAATCCTTGTGCGAGTGCTTGGGTTTCAGAATGCTTTTTTGACGGACTTCGTAGGTCTCGGGTTGCGGTTTGAGAAAATCGAAATCACGCAACACAACATTGCCCGAGACGACCGCTTCGCCATAGCCCCATTCGGTCACACGCTCGTCGGTGCGCTGCTTGCCATCATCAGCAGGCCAGAATTCAAGGTCCGAATTCTCTTTGATGCTAGAATGCGTGCCCTTGTCGTCGGTCAGGACGAGCTTTTCGTATTTCTTGTCGGCATCGCTGTGATCGAAGTAGAAATAGATTCCTTCTTCTTCGGCCAGGCGGCAGACGAAATCATAGTCGGTTTCACGGTATTGCACGCAGTAATCGCGCTTGGACAACGTTCCGCGAATGTCGAATTTATAGTCCGAGAAGCCCAGATCGTCGAAGACTTTCTTGATGATCTGGTCGGCTTTCAGTTCCTGGAAGATGCGGCAATCGGTTGTCTTGGTCAGCATCCAGAACCATGGTCGCAGCTCGGCCAGCAATTGCAGGTAGCCATCGCGATAGGCCAGCCGTTCGACCGAGACCACGGTCCCGGTGAACAGCCTCTCATTGCCCTCACCGGTCTGCATATGGACCGTCATGATCTTGCCCAGCATATCCTCCAGCTTGACCTTGACGTCGCGCGACAAGAACTCGACCGATATTTCGGTGAGCTGGCTCAGCCCCTCCTTGACGATGGCGCGCCGTATAACCAGCGGATCAACGCTCTTGCCCTCGACCGTGACCGGCTTGAGACCAAAGGTGTTTGTCTGCCAAAGCACCTGCTTTTCATGCATCTTGGGAGGCATCAGTTAATTCCTTTTTCCTCTGCCGGCGCCATCACAGGTCCGCCAGCAGCGCGGCAAGTTCCGCATCCATTTCGTCATCATCCCCATCAGTGTCATCGTCGTCGCTGTCATCGCCGAACCCGGCCAGCAGCGCGTCGAGATCGTCATCCCCGCTGTCGTCGTCATCATCCCCGCCGAAATCCATATCGAGGTCCAGATCGTCCCCGTCATCGCCTTCCTCGTCCGCCGCGGGCGGTTCGGGCTGCGGTGGCGACGGCTCAGGCGCCGGAACGCCTGTCCATGGCCCCAGAACCTCGCTACCGGCAAGCGCGTTGAACGTACCCAGCCGGATCTCGTCACGGCCCTTGGGCGACAGGACCGGCATATAGCCACGCTGCACCGTCTGTTCGTGCTGCGCCATGGTCAGGTTGCGCTCGGTGCAGGGCAAGGCCACCTGGTCGCCGTAGCGGTCATTGACGTAATGAAACGGCATGCCCCCCAGCGACATCACGCTGCCCAGTCCCATGGAACGGCCATTCTTGCGGAAAGATTGCGCCAGCAGGATCGTCACCAGCACAACCGGGTTGGCCCAGAGCATGCCGCGCAGCCCTTCCGCCATGGTGAATTCCTCGAAGTCGAACTCATAGATCGGCTCGGATTTCACCCCATACGGCCGCCTTAGCAGGAAGCGCGGCGAGGCCAGCCCCAGATGCCCCGCTTCGGGCATCCCGCGCAGCGTGTCCCAGGCCTCGGCCACCAGCGGGTGACGGTCCTTTTTGGCTACATCCAGATAAGAGGGCGTGATCGCGCTGAAAAACGGCGCATCCACATGTGCCGCCACCCGGGCGATGCGGCCCAGAATCTCGGCATGGGGCGGCGTTTCCTCGAAGGTGTACATGCCGATCAGAGCGGAATAGCCGCCGCGCCCGTTTTCCTCGTCCAGCGGCTCTTCGGTCAGCAGCCGCACCAGACCGGTCTTTGCCAGATCCTCTTCGGCGGCCAGATCGGCGGCGATTTCCTCGGCGCTGACATCATAGAGCATGATTTCCAGCGTATCGTCGGTCTCAACGCTGCGCGCGATCAGGTCCAGACTGCGCCATTGCGCCTCGATCGACTGGAACTCCGGGTGGTGCAGCACCATCCGCATCGCCGCGCTCAATGCCTCATCCACAGCCTTTTGCATGGCGGCAGTGTCAGCGTCGGGCAGCTTGCGGATATGCGGGCCAACGATACGTTTGAGCAGGTCGTCCAGTGGCGAGGCCTGCGCCAGTTCGCCACCCGTATCGCCAATCAGCTTCTGGAAATCGCTCAGCTTCAGATCGGCGCGCACGGTATTGCCCGAGGATGTCCGGCGTGGAGGCACCACCGCCTGACCAAATTCCTCGCCCCAGCCGACCAGCTGTTTTGCGGCATTTTCGGCCGTCGCCCCCGCGCTCAGCTGGCTTTTCAGACCAGCGAGCCCTTCGAACAGGTCAACCTTCTCATAAAGCTCATCGGGATGCAGATCGTCGAGTTCTTTCAGTTCCACCTCGATCCCGGCCCCGTCCTTGCCGATGGGCAGGACAAGTTTCGTCGCGAAACCCTCAATGATCTCTTCAACCGTATCGGGATCCAGCAGCGTAGCCTTGCGGCTGGCCAGATCATCGCCGGTTTCAACCAGCCCGCGCGCCGAGCGGCCCGAGAAGTCGCCGAACATCGCGATCCGGAACCGCTTGCGCTCCAGCTTCTGCGGCTCGGGCCGGTCGGCGCTGATCGTGCCAAAGGCCAGTTCGGGATCATCGCTCATCTCAGTTTCGGCCTCGGTTTGGGTTTCGGTGTCCGCGCTTTCCGTGTCGTCATCAAGTCCGGCCAGCAGCGCATCCAGATCATCGTCACCACCTTCCGCATCATCATCACTCAACAAAGCGTCCAGATCGGCGGGTTCATCACTTTCAAGATCGGCGAGCAAGGCATCGAGGTCGCCATCATCGGCGTCATCCGCTTCTTCAGCCTCGGCGGGTGTGTCGTCGCCGTCAAGATCGGCCAGCAGGGCATCCAGATCGTCGAGTCCATCCCCCTCATCCTCGTCCTCTTCGGCGTCCAGACCGGCCATCAAAGCGTCCAGTTCGTCACCCTCGTCGTCGTCCAGATCAGCCAACAGCGCATCCAGATCGGTGTCGTCCTCTTCCTCTCCGGCCTCGGCCACCGCATCGCCCATATCCGACAGATCATTCAGCAGCGCATCGAGATCATCATCCCCGGTCTCCTCCTCAACCTCGGGAATCTGGGCCTCTTCATCATCCCCCAGATCGGCAAGCAGCGCGTCCAGATCATCACCCGCCCCGACATCCGAGGCGTCCAGATCATCGCTGTCTGCCTCAGCTTGATCATCATCCTCATCGGTCAGGTCCGACAACAGCGCATCGAGGTCGTCCTCGTCACTCTCTGTTGCTGCGTCAGTGTCCGCCTTGTCGGACATATCTGACAACAGCGCATCAAGATCGTCTTCCGCTTCGCCCTCGCTTTCGGGTTCATCCCCGCCAAGATCGGCCAGCAATGCATCCAGATCACCATCATCGCTATCTTCTTCTGCGACCTCCAGGTCGGACAATCCCTCCAGCGCGTCCTCAACGCCGGTGTCTTCTTCCTCGTCAGGCAAGTCTTCAGCTATGTCGGCCAACAGCGCGTCGAGGTCATCCTCTTCCGGAGCTTCTTCCGGGGTGTCCGTGGCAAGGTCGCTCAGAACGTCATCGGCGCCATCATCTTCGTCGCTGTCTTCTGTCTCGGGCAAGGAGGACAAGGCTCCCTCCAACGGGTCGTCTTCCGCTTCCTCGGGCTCATCATCGACCAAATCGGCAAGCAGCGCGTCGAGGTCGTCGTTTTCTTCATCCTCGACAGCGGCCGTTTCTGCGAGATCGCTCAGAATATCTGCGGCACCCTCTTCGACCACCTCGTCGGGCGTATCCGGCAGGGATGAGAGCGCTTCATCAACAGCGGTATCTTCCTCGTCCTCCGGGGTGGCGTCGGAGAGATCGGCAAGCAGGTCGTCCAGATCGTCGCTTTCGGGGTCCTCCTCGGGGGCGGAGGCCGCCAGATCATCCAGAACACCTGCATCACCCTCATCGGACTCCTCGTCGGGTGTGTCCGGCAAGGATGAGAGCGCATCGTCAAGCGCGGTATCTTCCTTGTCCTCCGGAGCACCTTCGGAGAGATCGGCAAGCAGATCGTCCAGATCATCCTCTGAGGTGTCGTCGGTTGGCGCAGTCTCGGCCAATTCGTCGAGAATGTCCGAGGCGGTGTCCTCTTCCTCTGCAAGCTCGGTGTCAGGCACCGACGCGAGCGCGTCGCTAACGCTCGTATCAATCCCGACCAGATCGCCGGGCGCAGCCGCCGCCAGCTCCCCCAGCACGTCCGGGGTTGGGTCGGTGTCCTGAGGCGCTTCGGCTTCGGGGATCGAGGCCAAAGCATCGGAAACCGCGTTCTCCTCCACTGGTTCATCGGGAACATCCGTGGCCAGCTCGCTCAGCACATCGGCGCTGTCATCCTCGTCCGGGGCGGTCTCTGCCTCGGGGAGCGACGCGAGCGCATCCGCAACCTGCGAGTCCTCGGCCTCCTCCTCTGGCGCGGTGGCGGCGAGTCCGTCCAGAATATCGCTCGAACTGTCCTCTTCTACCGCCTGTTCTGTATCGGGGATCGAGGCGAGCGCATCGGCGACGGAGCTGTCTTCCCCGACCTCCTCCGGCGCGCTTTCCGCGAGCCCGCTGAGGACGTCAGCGGATGTATCCTCCTCAACCGCTTGTTCGGCTTCTGGCAATGAGGCCAGCGCATCACTGATGCCGGTATCCTCGGCGACCGCCTCCGGCGCACTCGTAGCCAGATCACTCAGCACGTCCTCAGAGCTATCGGGGTCGACCTCTGCCTCGACCTCCGGGATCGACGCCAGCGCGTCGTCGACAGCGTTGTCTTCCGGCGCGTCCTCGGGGGCGGCGGCAGCCAGCCCGCTCAGAACTTCACCAGACATGTCTTCCTCGACCGCCTGTTCAACTTCGGGCAGCGAAGCGAGAGCATCCGTGACGCTGGTATCTTCTTCGACCTCATCGGGTTGGTGCGCAGCCAGATCGTTCAGCACGTCAGCAGCCCCATCCGCTTCCGCCGCTGCTTCAGCCTCCGGGATGGAGGCTAGGGCGTCGATGACGGAAGTATCTTCTGGTGCTTCCTCGGGCGCGGTGGCGGCAAGCCCGCTCAGAACGTCGTCGGAGGCATCTTCCTCGACCGCCTGTTCGGTTTCGGGCAGCGAGGCCAGCGCATCGGTGAGCGAGTTGTCCTCTGCCTCCGCCTCCGGGGCGCTCGCGGCAAGCCCGGACAGGACATCTGCAGATGTGTCTTCCTCAACCGGCGTTTCAGTTTCTGGGATCGAGGCGAGCGCGTCTGTGACCGAGGTATCCTCGGGCGCATCTTCGGGGGCGGCGGCGCGCAGGGCGTCCAGAACGTCGCCCCCGTCATCCTCGGGCGTTTCGGGAATCTCCGCATCGCGTAAGGACTCGAGCGCAGACTGGGTGTCACCCGAGGGCTCGGAGGCGGCCACGGCCGACAGCAAGGACGGATCGGCAAGGATCTTCTCGATTAGCGTCTCGGCCCCGGTCTTGCCATCCATATAGGCCATCAGATTGTCGAGCTGGGTGCGCGCCTCAAGCAGGGCGCGCAGCGGTTCGATCTTGGCGGCGATGGCGGCAGGGTTGAAATCGCTCATCTTTTCGAAGGTCAGATCGACCGGCAGGTTCCCCTCGCCTGTCACTGTATTAGGCACGGTGAACTCGACCCGCGGGGCCATTGCCTTCATCCGCTCGTCGAAATTGTCGACGTCGATCTCAAGAAATTTGCGATCCTCAATCGAGGGCTGCGCCACCTCGGACTTGCCCGCCAGATCGCTCATCACCCCCATCACGAAGGGCAATTGCACCTTCTTCTCGGCGCCGTAAAGCTCCACATCATATTCGATCTGAACCCGGGGCGCGCGGTTGCGGGCGATGAATTTCTGCGAGCTGTCAGCCATCGCGCGCGCCTTTCAACTCAGCCACTTCCTTGCGCAGGGCACGCAGTTCCTCATGCAGGGCCAGAACGTGTTCATCCACCACATCGGTCTCGGATCGCACCAGCTCGCGCAGTTTTTCGAACTCAAGCTCGGATTCATCCTCCACCGCCGATTGCATCGTGTTGACCAGCAGACCGATAAAGAGGTTCAGGACCGAAAAGGCGGTGATGACGATGAAGGGCACAAAGAAGGCCCAGGCGGTTGGATATTCCTCCATCACCGGGCGGACGATCCCCATCGACCAGCTTTCCAGCGTCATGATCTGGAACAGCGAATAAAGCGATCGTCCCAGCGTGCCGAACCATACATCGAAGGCCGGACCATACATCAGCGTGGCCATAACGGCAAAGACGTAGAACACGATCGAGATCATGATGATCACCGCGCCCATGCCGGGCAGCGCATCCAGCAGCGCCTGCACAACCGCGCGCATCTGCGGGATGACTGACAGCAGTCGCATTGCCCGGATGACCCGCAGCCCCCGCAGAGCGGACAGACCATCGCGATCCGGCAGCAGGCCAAGGCCGACAACGATCAGGTCAAACACATTCCAGGCGTTGGTGAAGAAGCGCAACCGGTAGGCATAGAACTTGATCAGAAGCTCGATCACGAAGATGCCCAGCACCACCCTGTCGAAGACAGCCAGCAGATCGCCAACCTGGGCCTGCACCGCCGCAGAAGTAGACAGACCCAGCGTGATCGCGTTGACAATGATGACGCCAAGAATGGCATTCTGGACGCCCCGCCGCTCGATGAACTCGCGCGCGCGCTCCTGCAATGTCATGGCACCTTCTGCGCTGCTGTCCATCGGATCGTTCCTTTGCAGGTCTTGAATGCGCCGGGCACGGCCTCAACGCCGTGCCCGGTGATAGGGTCATGTGCCGTCAGGCGGCAAGATCGCTGATCTCATCCACCAGTTTGTAGATGCCCGCAACGCTTGTCACCATGGCTGCGGTTTCCTTTAGGGCGGTTTTTTTGTCGAGCGCTTTCAGTTTATTGTAAATCGTGGTGTCATCGACTTTCAAACCGTTGGCTTCCATCAGCGACTGCATCTCCTTGAGGAACTTCTCACGTTCCTCCAGAACGGCCGCCAACGAGCTGGCATACCGTTTCGAGGCCATCGCCTCGGCGCCCAGCTTGATGCCCATCGCGTTGACCTTGCCTTTGGGCGCGGACTGCGCGCGAGCAACCTTCATCAGTTCATCCGCCTTGGCGCCGTATTTGTCGACCTCCTGGCGGGCCTTGGTGGCGTTCTCGCGGTATTTCTGGCGCTTGCTGTCAGCGTCCTTGTTGTAGGAGTTGATGCCCTTGATGGTGAAATCCAGAATCTCTTTGCGCAGCTGTTTGGCATCCTTGCCCTTGGCCACTTCCAGCCCGGCATCAACGATCTTGTCGGCCATTTTATTGATGGAATCCAATGGCTTCTTGATGTCGAGACCCGAGGTGTCGGTCAGCCCGTGACGCTTGGCGGCCTGCATGATCGTGGTGCCGCGCAGGGTGATGTATTTCTGGATCGCACTTTCGAGATCCTTGCGCAGCTTTTCTTCGCCCTTGCATTGCTGCTGAATTTCCTTGCCCAGCTTGTACATCTGCTTGGCGATCGTCTTGTATGCCAGAACATCGCCCCCCGAAGAGGCCACCAGCCGGGTGACGGCGGTGCCGATCTTGATCACGCCCATCGTCACCTTGAGCGTGGTCTTGGCACGCGCCTCGACCAGCAGCTTGTCCTTGTTGGCCTCTTCCTTGAGCCGCTTCTGGATCGCAACCTGTGCCGCAGCTTCGGCCGAGGCCATGGCGTTCTTGATCGACTGGTTGGTGCCCTGGATCAGCTTTTCGGCTTCGGCCTGGCCTGTTGCGCCCGGCGTTTTCTTGAGGATTTCGCCGACCTTGGCGTCAAGCTTGACCGCTTCTTCGGTGATGACCTTTTCATAGCGCTCAAGCTCTTTCATCCCGGCCGCTTCGAGACGCTTCAGCGCCGTTGACGGACAGGGATCGGGCTTTTTCAGTTTGCCGGTCGTCGTGACTTCGAACACGACGTCGACCTTGTATTTGGGCAGTTCGATGAATTGCAGCTTAGGTTTCTTGCGAACCAAATCGACGACGCCGAACTTGTGCTTAACTGTGTTTGTCTTGGCCATGAGGTTATCCTCGCTATTCGATGAGTGTTGTCAGGAAAGATGCCCGTTCAATGGCGCATCGCATCCATTCCGGCTTGGGTTTCACCGCTGGTCAGGCCATTCCAAACGTCGAAAGTCACAACTGGCCGCGCGAACCGCGCGCAAGCCGAAGAGCTTAGCACGAGGTTCTTCGCGTCTTTTGTAACATGTCCGATCATTGCCTTATCCCCATTGCGACTGCGGTGATGAACGTATCAAACACACAGTTGTGAACCTCATCTGTGAATTTGTTTCCAGAATGGTCGAGAAATTTACCAAGGTCACATTTACATGGAACAAAGTGCGTGTGGTGCATCCGAACTTTGAGTGTTTGGAACACGGATGCGCCGGTTTGGTGGCAAGGACCTCCTTTCTCTTGTTGTGGTCGGTCCTCGCATATTTTAGTCATCAGGCCGTCGGTTGTTGATAGCCTAAAGGGTCGAATTCGGGGCGTAAGAGCGGACTGCGCCGCTCTTACTATGCCCGACCAGTCAGAACAGCAGATCAGCCAATGGCGGCCTCAAGCTGATCTTTTCCTTCCGACGCGATATCGTTGAATAGTCCCAGCGCGGTATTCAGTGTGTCCAGTGTGTCGGACGCCCCTTTGAAGCCGTCACCGGCATTCGCGCCGGCCAGCGTGAGGTTCACAACACTGGGAAAGACCTTTTCGAAGATATCCGCATATTTGGGGTTCGACCCGCTTAACGCATCCAGCATGGTCTTCAGCTTGGGCGCATTTTTGTCTGCTGCCGAGACCCGGCCCATCATCTTCGAGCAGGATTCAAGCGCCTTGTTCAGGACCGCACGCGCCTTCTTGAGCTTGTCGAGATATTTGCGCGCCTCTTTGTTGGTGGATTTCTTCATTGCCTTTTCAAGCTTATCGCATTCCTGCAGACCCTTCATGATGGCCTGCGAGAGCTTGCGCCCACCAACTTCGAGCCCGGCGACCTTGTTCTGCCAAAGGCCGTAGTTTTTGTCGCATTTCGGAAGTGTCGCAAGGAACGGCGCGTCCGTTCCCAGAATACCCTTCAGCACGGTCGCACCAACTTCGGCCCCGCCCTGGGTCTTCTTCTTGGCCTCGCCCGACGCGTCGCGATAGCGCTTGAGCAATGTGTCCAGATCGCTTTTCAGGACGCTTTCGACCTTTTCCGCCTCGCGAGCGGTATCCTTGATCTTGTCCGCAAGGGACGCGACACCCCGCACCAGCGATATGATACCAAGCACCAGCGACGCGCCACCGGTCGCGGCCGACCCGGCTACGCCTACGGCACCGCCGACAACGCCAAGAACACCCAGAGTGATATCAAAGCCCGTCTTGACCTTGTAGTCCTTGTATTGCTGCTTGCGCTTCACGAAGCCTTTCCACCGGTTCAGCGGGATCGCTTCGAAGTGCTTTTTCGTGCCGCCCATCAGAGTCTTGAGCTTGACGTCGAAGTTCTTGACCAGCCCGTCGACCTTCTTCTGGTCGGTTTCCTTTTTGATCGCCGCGTCGGTCGACATCAGCTCTTTGGCAAGACTAGCCACCAGCTTGTCTGACAGCGCATTCGCGTCATCGACCATCTGCTGCGGCGTGACATAGTCACCTTCGTTTTCAAGCACGTCCAGCAGGTCTTCGTTCAGCTTCAGCTGGAATTTGTAACCCTTCAGCTCTTTCAGCCAATCGGGTTTGTACTTCTTGGTAATCTCGGCGCCCAGATCCTTCTTCCAGATGACGACACCCTTGCCGACTTTCTGTTTCGGGGCAGCGGTCGATGCGCTTTTGGCGCGCTCGCTCTCGGCCTTCTGCTTGGCCTCGATCTCTTTTTCTTTCTTGTCGATGATCTTGGGATACTTCTTGAGAACTGTGACAGTGTCCTTGTGCGATGATCCACAAATCTTAACAGCGTCCGCCACCTTACGCTTCAGGTTTGAAATGGCTTTCAGAGATTTGTCCCAATCCATCTGGTCTTCGGCAACCTGAAAATCCTTCAAAGCGTCACCCAAACCGGTCTTTTTTATCAACTTGGGTTTGTTCTTTGACCACCACTTCTGGTCAAGTTCCGGCGTCATATTCGCTTTCATGATTTCCTCCTATTTGCTGAAAAGTTGCACAGGGTGCGCAAGCTCTAGTCAAACCCGTAGGTGAACTCCCCGTCTGTGACATCGATCACAACCTTAGATATATCATGCCCTTCCATCATTCGCTTGAGGAATTCGGCTGAAATATCGGGCAGCATCGTGTTGGTTACGATGGCGTCGATCATGCGCCCGCCGCTGTCGAGCTCCTGGCAGCGGTTGACGATTTCCTCGACCACCGCATCGGAGTATTCGAACGGCACGCCATGGGCCTCTTGCACACGTTTCTTGATCCGGCCCAGCTGCAGCTTGGTGATCTCGGCGATCATATGCGGGCTGAGCGGATAGTACGGGATCGTCACCAGACGGCCCAAAAGCGCTGGCGGGAAGACCTTGAGCATCGGGTCACGTAAGGATTTCGCCAGCCCTTCGGGGTCGGGCATAAGGTCGGGATCGGCGCACATGTCCATGATCATCTCGGTGCCCACATTCGAGGTCAGCAGGATCAGCGTGTTCTTGAAGTCGATCACGCGGCCCTCGCCATCCTCCATCACCCCTTTGTCGAAGACCTGGAAGAAGATCTCATGCACATCCGGGTGGGCCTTTTCGACCTCATCGAGCAGCACGACCGAGTAGGGCTTGCGCCGCACCGCTTCGGTCAGCACGCCGCCTTCGCCATAGCCGACATAGCCCGGAGGCGCACCTTTCAGGCTGCTGACGGTATGCGCCTCCTGGTATTCGGACATGTTGATGGTGATGACGTTCTGTTCGCCACCATAAAGCACCTCGGCCAGCGCCAGCGCGGTTTCGGTCTTACCGACGCCCGATGTCCCGGCCAGCATGAACACCCCGATGGGTTTGGAGGGATTGTCCAGCCCGGCGCGGCTGGTCTGGATGCGCTTGGCGATCATCTTCATGGCGTGATCCTGTCCGATCACGCGTTTGGACAGATGCTCTTCGAGGGTCAGGATGGTCTCGATCTCGTCCTTTACCATGCGACCCACCGGGATGCCGGTCCAGTCGCCCACCACGCTGGCCACCGCCTGATGGTCGACGATGGGCAGGATCAGCGGGTTGTCGCCCTGCACCTCTTCCAACTCGGCATTCTTGGCCTTGAGTTCGGCCATCAGCGCCTCGCGGTCGATCTGTTGGGACTCGCCATCAATATCCGGCACCTTCTCCGCAGCAGCTTCTTCGGTGGCGGCCTCGCCTTCGGGGGTGCCGGTGCCTTCTACTTCATGGCCGCCCTCGCGTAGCTTGGCACGCAGGTCGAGGATGGATTCCACCACCGCCTTTTCCGCGTCCCAGCGTGCGGTCAGACCGGTCAGGCGCTCCTCTTCGGCCTCTTTTGCGGCAGTCACCGCCTCCCGCCGGTCGGCCACATCATAGCCTGCGGTTTCGTCGCGCCCGATGATTTCGAGTTCCGTGGTCAGCGCCTCGATCCGACGGCGGCTGTCATCGACCTCGGCCGGAACCGCGTGCTGGCTGACGGCAACACGGGCGCAGGCAGTGTCGAGCAGGCTGACCGATTTATCCGGCAATTGCCGCGCCGGGATGTAACGGGCCGAGAGCGTTACCGCCGCCTCGATCCCTTCATCCAGCACCTGCACCCGGTGATGCCCTTCCAGCATGGACGCAATACCGCGCATCATCAGCACCGCTTTCGGAATGTCGGGCTCGTCCACCTGCACAACCTGGAAACGGCGGGTCAGGGCGGGGTCTTTTTCAATGTATTTCTTGTATTCTGCCCATGTGGTCGCGCCGATGGTGCGCAATGTGCCACGCGCCAGCGCGGGTTTCAGCAGGTTGGCGGCGTCGCCTGTGCCTGCCGCACCGCCTGCCCCCACAAGCGTATGGGTTTCATCGACAAACATCACGATGGGGGTTGGGCTGGCCTGCACCTCGTCGATCACCTGCCGCAGCCGGTTTTCGAACTCGCCCTTCATGCTGGCGCCCGCCTGCAACAGGCCCACATCCAGCACCAACAGACGCACATCCTTCAGCGCAGGCGGCACATCGCCGCGCGCGATGCGCAGGGCAAAGCCTTCGACCACCGCCGTTTTTCCAACGCCCGCCTCGCCGGTCAGGATCGGGTTGTTCTGGCGCCGCCGCATCAGCACGTCGACGATCTGGCGGATTTCTTCGTCGCGGCCCACGATCGGGTCGATCTCGCCATTGCGGGCCTGTTCGGTGAGGTCGGTGCAAAACTGCTCCAACGCCTCGCCCTTGCCCATTGCACCGGGCGCCATCGAACCGCTGGCCTCGCCGGGTTCGGCCCCGCCGCCGACCTGAGAGCCATCCTGCGCGCCCAGTGTTTCCTCGGGTGAGCCATCGGTGGCCACGTTGAAATTGTCGGCCAGATCATCGGCACCGATGGAGCCCAGCTCGGGCGACATGGTCTGCAGGATGTTGCGCAAGGCAGGCGTCTTGAGCATCCCCAAAATCAGATAACCAGTCCGCACCTTGCTGTCGGAATAGAGCAGCGAGCCCCAGACCCAGCCGCGTTCCATGGAATCCATCAGATGATCGGAAAGGTCCGAGATGGTCGAGGCCCCGCGCGGCAACATGTCCAGCGAGCGGGTCAATTCGGAGGCGATCTTGCCGGGATCCAGATCGTAATGCTGGATGATGCGGTGAATGTCGCTGTCCTGCCCGTTCAGGATCTGGTGCAGCCAGTGCTGAACCTCCACATAGGGGTTGCCCCGCATCTTGCAGAAGACGGTCGCCCCTTCGATGGCCTGATAACCCAGTTTGTTCAGCTTGCCGAACAGCGCCACGCGGCTGATCTCAGTCATTTTGATATCCTTTCGTCCCTGTCGGCTTGTCTTTCAAAACCTATCTCAAATCTTGTCTCTCTCAGGCAGCGGAATAGGCCGGGTAGAGGATCAGATCCTCGGCATCCGGCCTGTCTGCATCGCCCTCGTCCCGTGTACGCACCCAACTTGTGTGCCCTAAACGCGTTGTCCCGCCCAGCGAGGCGCGGGGCACCTCGTCTCCGGCCAGCACCAGGTTGACCTCCCAATCCAGCGCGTCGCCCACATGGGTCCGCACTAGGCTTTCCAGCCGCTCCTGCGAGGCACCACCCGGCAGCAGGCGTTCGTAATCCTCCAGCGAGAGCGGCCCGATGCGGATGCGGAACTTGGCCGAACGCGACCAGACCCGGTTGCCGATGCTGGTGGACTGTCCCAACCCCACCATACCGCCCAATTGCCATGTGTCATCCGGTTCCAGTTCCAACCAAGACCCCACGAAGTCCTGCAGGGTGACCGGGACATGGAAGAATTGCGACAGCATCGCCACCAGACCCTCGGCGGTCTTTGGTCCAGATGACAGATGCCCGGCAAAGAAGCGCCGCGCCATATCGGGCATCGCATCGCGGTCTGCATTGCCCTTGCCCTTGAACCCGGCCAGCGCCGCGACGCGCTGTTCGAACGGGTCGTCACCGCGATCAAAACTGGGCGCGGGTCGGGCCGCGGCCCAGGCGCGATAGAGCAATCCCATCAGCCGGTGCGTGAGCATGTCGGCGAAGGCCACGAAAGTGGGGTCGCGATGGTTGCGCAGCCGGTCGCGGGCAAACTCGCTCAGATGCAGCGGCAGCGGACCTTGAGGGCCGAAAAAGCCGAACCAGTGATTGCTGAGCTTGGCGGGTTTTGATCCCGTCGCAGGCGTGTACCCGGTGATGGTCGAGGGCGGGAAGGCCAGGCTGACATCCTGGGTCAGGCGCACTTTGTCCTCGCGTGGACGGCGCGACTCGCCCAAGCGCGGCGCATCGTGATAATGTGCCTCCAATATGCGAAGCGCCTGAAAAACATGATGTTTTTCAGGGTGTTTCGCAAGCTCTGCCAGCAAGCTCAGATGATCCGGCCGAGGCCGGTCGCCGGTCTCCATCTGGCTATTTCTCCTCGTCTGTCGGTTGTCAGCACCGTTTCGGTGAAACTGTTAATTGTTGTGTATTTGCGGAAGAACCGCTCAAGCACCGCGCCCAGAACATAGACGCTGGTGCCCTCATAAAAGCTCTCGTCAAAGGCGATGGTAATCTCCAGCCCGCGCACGGCGGTGCTGAGCACCTCGTCGCTCATCCGGCGCACAATGGGGCGGCTGGATACGGCGGTGATGCCTTCTAGTTGTTTCTCGATCACCCGGTCGCCCAGCGGAGCATAAATGCCCAGCAATTCACGCAGTGCCGCCGAGCCGCCATTGTGACCGTCACCATCAATGGACAGATAATTCAGGCTGAGATGGCTGATCAGTTTCCACGCCGCATCCCCCTGCGCCAGCTTGGAATGCGGGCGCGTCGGCGGGACCGGGGTGCGGATCGCCTTGACCGGGCCGCTTTCAGCCAGGAAGAACACGTTGTCGCCGCCCGTCGATAGCAGCAGCGGCAGGTCACGATTGGAGCAGAGCGCCTCGACCGCCAACTGGTTGAGCGCGGACGAGTATGGCGCCTGAGCCCGGTCCACCAACGTCAGGAATAACTCGGAGCCCAGATAAGAGGTGCGCACCCCACGCAGCCGCTCCTTTTCGTTGCGCTGACGCATCCGGCGCCCGATCGTGTAATAGGCCTGATGGTTGTCCCCCGCCGAGGTCAGATCGGTGTCGGAATAAAACGGGCGGAACGCGATATCACCCTCTTCGTCGCTGCGGATGCCGCGCACCTTCTCAATCGAGAATATCTCGTAATCCAGCCCGGCGGTCCGGCTGGGCACGATATGGTGCTCGGTATCCTTGGTCGTGACATGCACCCGGTCGCAGCGGCGATGGAACAGGTTGATCGCAGGCACCGCGTTCAGCGTGAAAGCCGTTGGCGTGACAGCCGGGGCCACATCCTTTGCGCCCTCGCGCAGAAGGATATATATGTCCACCTCATCGCCCTTGGCGCGTTTGAGCGCGGGGTTCAGGCCGAAAAGCTCCACAAAGAGGAACCGCTGCGGCATGGCAAAATATTCCTGCAGCAGGCGATAGCCATCAAAGCTTTGCGGCGGGGTGGGCAGTAGCGCCTCGTCCCGGCTAAATCCCTTTGCCTCGGTTCCACTGCCCGCCAGCACCTGCGTCCAGTCGGCGCGCCGGTCAGTCGAGCGCCCGGTCAGGCCCTGGCACTGGGTGCAGAGCAGTTCGTGAATGTCCCAGGCCTTGCCGCTTTGCGTGTCCATATGCAGGACAAGGCGGTCCATTGGCAGTTCGGCCAGAGGTCCGCCATCGGAACGTTTCAGGCGCAGGCGAATACCGGCACGGGCATCAACATCGCGAGCCAGCCCGGCGGCCACCAGTTCGCCGCGCCCGTCGATATATTCCGCCTCGCTGATTTCGATCGGCCACATGGTCACATCGGCACCGGTACGGAACTCGCACGGCGTCTGTTCGCCCTCCATCAGGCGCGATTGCAGCGTCGATCCGCGTGGGATTGTAAATCCTTCGGCCAGCGCGGAATTGCCCGGGTCCGGCTGCAGCTCGGCAATCATCATCGACGGGGTGGGCGCGAGGTAATGCGGATAGACAATCTCCAGCAGGTTCGAGGTGAAGGCCGGGAACTGCATGTCCAGTTCCAGCTGCACCCGCGCCGCCAGAAAGGCGCTGCCTTCCAGCAGCCGTTCGACATAGGGGTCGATGACCTCGATCCCCTCCATGCCCAGCCGGGCAGCGATCTTGGGATAGGCCTGCGCGAACTCGGCGCCCATCTCGCGCAGGAAGGCCAGTTCGGTTTCGTAATGTTTGAGAAGCCGTGTGTCCATCCTCAGCTCCGCTCGATGGAGACTTCGCCGGTGGTCACGTCGACCCGGCTGCGCAGATACAGTTCCAGCGGCATCGGCTGCGCCCACATCACCGCGCGAATGTCGAAATCAATCTGCATCTCGCCCGAGCGTTCCTCGGAGCGCAGTTCGACCATCACCGAGCCATCAACGATGCGCGGCTCGAACACCGCGACCGAATCCGCGATCGAACGCTGAATCAGCCGCGCGCGTTCCATGGTCGAAAACGCACCCGAAGTTTCGCGGATGCCGAAATTCACCACCGACTTGGCTGCGTGCGGATAGGTCTTGGCATCGATCAGGTCGGAATGATCGGTGGTGTTCAGTAACATGGACAGGTCGCGCTGGATGATCTCGCGCAGGCGGCTCACATCAATGACCCGCGCGTCGCGTCCTTCTTTCTGCGTTTCTGGCGCATCATCGGTCAGCCGGTCGAGCAGCGACGGCTGAAGCCGCTCTGCCAGTGTCCGTTCAGCCATCTGAGACCTGTTCTTCAGCCGGGCTGACATCCAGCACAAGTTCGCGCAGATCCAGCAGCGCAACATCCGACTGATCGGTGGCGAGCAGTCGCTGGCCGACGCCCACAAAGGTCTCCGCCCCGCCATCAATCCATTGCGTGGCGCGGGCCAGTTTCGCCGCATCGTCACCTTGCGCGATAGTATCGGGATAACGAGTCGGAATCAATGCCGCGACCTCACCGCCACTGGCAACGGTCAGCGTTCCTGCAGTCCAGACCGCATCGCGCAGATCGCTGGGTTCCTCGCAGCTCAGCTTCACGATCTGTGAGAAGGGTAGCCAGAAATAGCGCCCGTTTACAATGACTTCCAGCACCGGGCCCAGCCGCATGTCCGCATCAGCGATCCATTCGAATGCCTCGCCATTGACGGTTCCAGAGGTGGCCGGAGCGGCCTCGAACGCCTTGGCGCGCAATTCGGCTGCCTCGGCGGTATGGCCACCTGCAAATAGTTTCTGCGACTCAATCAGATGCGCCAGCCATTCTTCTGGCTCGCCAAAAATCAGCGGGGTCTTTTCGCCGGCAAAAACCTTCTCGCGATAGACCTCGCAGATGATCGCCTCGCGATAGGTCTTGGCCATCATCGTGGCCAGTTCGTCCATTTCCGCGCTGAGTTTCAGCTGCGTGATGGCACGTTTCCAGTCCCCCAGCACACACAGAAGCTGAAACAGGAAAATCCGCAGAGCGGGGTCTGCGGGATTGGCCCGGATCTTGTCCTGAAGGCTGGTCAGAGCGGCGGTCAGGTCGCCTGATTTAAGATGTTCTTCCGGCGTCATATAGTCCTCGTCCGCTCAGGCCCGAATACAGAATCGAAAAAGGCCCGGGCAGTTCGCACTGCCAGGGCCGATAGCTGTTCAGGATTAGCTGACGTCGCCGGTCTCCAGGTTCCACAGGAACGAGTTGCAGTCGCTGAGCGCGCCAGTGTCGAAATCGGCAATCTTGTATTTGATCTCGATGCCGCGATAAGCGATCGTCCAGCTTTCTTCCGGGATCTGTTCTTCGCCGCCCGACACCGAATAGCTGTCGATGATGGCGTGGCGCAGGGTCCAGATCAGATAGGGCTCCATGCCTTTCTTCTCGGTATCACCGGCCCGGCACATGTGAATCACCAGTTCCTTGGACGCCTTGCCCGAGGCCACATAGGTCATCAGCTTGGCCGAGGCCTTGCTCAGTTCGGTGGTGACCGAAATCTTGCCGAAATTGGTGTTGGCATAGCCACGCTGGGTGGTGCCCAGGTCGGTCATGTCCAGCGTACGTTCGACATTCCATTCGATCGATTTGACCGCAATCCAGTCCTTGTGCTGCTTTTCACGTGCTTCGCCAGGGATCTGGTCAATTTTGATATATACGTTTTCCATTCTCGTCTCCTTCGAGGTGCAGAAGTATCATTGCCGCGTTGTTCGTTTCGATGACACAGACATAACTCACAAAGAATCACCAATCTGCGAACTTTTTCACTAAGCGCCTTTTTCTGATGGCAGCTTCGAAACAAGTCGCAGAGAGACCGAAAGCCCTTCAAGCTGATAATGCGGGCGCAGGAAGAATTTCGAGGTGTAATACCCCGGATTTCCTTCCACGTCCTCAACCACGACCTCAGCCGAGGCGAGCGGTTTGCGCGCCTTTTCGGACTCGGCCGAGATGTCAGCGTTGAAGTCGACATACTGGTTGATCCAGTCCTGCAGCCAGGACTGCATGTCGTCACGGCTTTTGAAGGACCCGACTTTGTCGCGCACCATGCATTTGAGGTAATGCGCAAAGCGGCAGGTGGCGAACAGATACGGCAGCCGCGCCGCCAGGTTGGCGTTTGCGGTGGCGTCGGGGTCGTCATATTCCGCTGGTTTGTGCAGCGACTGCGCCCCGATAAAGGCCGCCGTGTCGGTATTCTTGCGGTGGATCAGAGGCATCATGCCGTTCTTGGCCAGCTCTGCCTCGCGCCGGTCCGAGATCGCGATCTCGGTGGGGCATTTCATATCAACGCCGCCATCGTCGGTGGGGAACGTATGCGCAGGCAGGTTTTCCAGAGCGCCGCCTGATTCCACGCCGCGAATACGCGAGCACCAGCCATATTCCTTGAAGGACCGGTTGATGTTCACCGCCATGCCATAGGCCGCGTTGACCCAGCCATACTTGCTGCTGTCGGCGCCGTCGGTTTCTTCCTCGAAGGCGAACTCCTCGACCGGTTCGGTCTTGGCGCCATAGGGCAGACGTCCCAGGAAGCGGGGCATCGCCAGACCGACATATTTGGAATCTTCGCTGTCACGCAGCGACCGCCAAGCGGCGTATTCTGGGGTCTGGAAGATCTTGGTCAGATCGCGCGGGTTGGCCAGTTCAGACCAGCTGTCCATCTGGAACAGGGTCGGCTTGGCGCCGGTGATCAGCGGCGCATGGGCCGCAGCGGCGATCTTCGACATCTCGCCCAGAAGTTCGATATCCTGCGGGGAGTGATCGAAATGGTAATCCGCCA
Source organism: Ruegeria jejuensis (assembly GCF_041537905.1). NCBI lineage: Bacteria > Pseudomonadati > Pseudomonadota > Alphaproteobacteria > Rhodobacterales > Roseobacteraceae > Ruegeria > Ruegeria jejuensis. The sequence goes on from NZ_JBGRUO010000005.1 coordinate 287,942, forward strand.
CCAGCGTGCCATAGGGCTCGCCACCCATCTGGCCGAATTCCTCTTCGTAGAGCTTCTTGAAGATCGGCGACTGGTCCCAAGCGGTGCCTTTGAACTTGCGCAGGGTCTTGTGCATGTCCTTCTTGGAACAGTTCAGAACCCGGATCTTGAGCATCTCGTCGGTTTCAGTGTTGTTCACCAGATAATGCAGACCACGCCACGCGCTTTCCATCTGCTGGAACTCTTCGTGGTGCAGGATCAGGTTGACCTGTTCGGTCAGCTTCTGGTCGATCTCGGCGATGATGCCTTCGATCGAGCGCAGCGCATCATCCGAGATCAGCGCGGTATTGGCCAGCGCCTGCTCGGCCAGGGTCTTGACCGCGCTTTCGACGGCGGTCTTCGCCTGATCGGATTTCGGGCGGAATTCCTTGGTCAGCAGCGCTTCGAATTCGGATGATCCAAACGCGGTTGCGCCTTCGGCGGCTTCGACCTGAGCTTCTTCGTCGGCCATGTTTTACTCCTCCTCAGCGGCGTCAGCGCCCGGTTTGGGCTGGGCTGCCAGTGTCTTGAGCAGGCTCGGGTCCTGCATGATCTTGGAAATCAGGTCCTCGGCCCCGGTCTTGCCATCCATGTAAGTCATCAGGTTGGAAAGTTGGGTCCGGGCATCGAGCAGCTCTTTCAGCGGTTCGACCTTGGCGGCGATCGCCGCAGGGCTGAAATCATCCATCGATTCAAAGGTGATATCGACCGCCATATTGCCCTCACCGGTCAGGGTGTTGGGCACGGTGAAGGCGGCGCGCGGGGCCATCGACTTCATCCGGTCATCGAAATTGTCGACGTCGATCTCAAGGAACTTGCGGTCGGCCACGGCGGGCTGTTCCACCTCGGACTTGCCGGCAAGATCGCTCATTACGCCCATAACGAAGGGCAACTGAACCTTCTTCTCGGCACCATAGAGTTCCACATCATATTCGATCTGAACCCTGGGCGCCCTGTTTCTGGCTATGAATTTCTGTGAACTACCGGCCATGTCTGAGCCTCCTCAATTCTTCATCCGTTCTGTTCCACTGTCCGGGGCGAGCATGGCCCGACCGGTCAATAATCGTAATCGTCACTGCCTTTGATGCCGCCGATGCGGCGCACCTCGGACAGGCCCTCTTTGGCCATGTCCTCGATGATGGTCAGGAAATCGGCGCTGACCAGCCGCTTGGCGCGATCCAGCAGGATCGGCACCGGGCTGGACGGTTCGGTGCGCGCATAATAATCCATGATGCGGTCCAGCATCATGGTTACATCCGCAGGCGAGTTGATTGCCCCGCCCCCGCCCCCACCTGATGGCGCAGCGACGGCACCACCGCCCGCAGCGGGGGCACCCGCGTCGTCATCTGCCGCCTCGGCGGGCACTTCGGCACCGGAATGCTTGGCCAGCGCGCGCTGCAATTTCTTTAGCGTGTCCTTGAGCGGGTCAAGCGTCGGCCCCTCGCCCGGCGTGTTCTCGACGAACACGTTGTCGATGGCGTCCACATCCTCAAGCGCCGCGTTGATCGCCGCCAGGCTGTCCGCCAGCACCTCGTCATCAGTGTCCTGAAACGCCGCCGAGACCGAGGCCGCATCCGGCACGTCATCCAGATCGGGCGGCATATTGGCTGTGCCCTCGGCCACTTCGATATGGCGCAACGTGATGCGCCCGAACATGCGGCTGTCGGTCAGCGCAGTGCGGCGCAGGGCGCGCAGCACGCGGTCCGACCCGGCAATCCCCGCCACCGCATTGATCCGCATCGTGGCGTCGCCATCATCCTCGTCCAGCTCGGGATGGCAGCTGTCCCAGTAATCCTCAAGCAAGGCACGCAGGTATTTGGTGACATCTGCGAAATCGGTCAGGCCCTTGGTGTTCAGCACCGCCTCGGCCAGAAACACACCGGCGCGAATATCATGGCTCTGCTCCATGACGGCCAGTGCCTTGTCGCGCACATCGCCCCAGTCCTGCTCCTGGGCTTCCTTGACCTCGTCGCCCATCTGCTGCTCTTCGCCGGGCTGCGCGGCCAGTTCCAGGTCTGTGAAGGCCGGGTCGTATTCTAGGTTTTCGCCGCTTGGCGGATTTGCATCCCGTGGTTCGAGATAGGCACCAAGATCCATTTTAACTCCGCTGGATTCTTTGTTCTTCGCGCCACCAGTTGCCCCTTCGGGTTGTATCCGAATTGGCCCTATGACCTCCTGTCTTGACGAACAGTCAGCCTTATAGTCTGGTCAAAGTCAAACTGATTATTTCGGCGGGACCCATTGCCATGGCAACTCAGGCGACAGACGGCGCGGCGCTGCGCCAGATGGTGAATCTTGCCAGGAAGCAGAGCATCGGCTTTGCGTTCTGTCCCGGCAGCAAGAATGACGACGTGCTGCTGCTGGACAAGCGGCAGCCGCCTGCCGCGCTGGCCAAGGACGCAAAGAAGATCGGCTCAACCCCGAAAACAGCCTTTGGCCGCATGAGCGCGGATGCCAAGACGATCTGGCTGGAGTGCGAAAGCGCCTTGCCCAACCTGGCCAAGAGCATCCGGAAATACCTGAAAGACAACGGCATTTCCACCGACGTGCAGCTGGCGGATGGCGTCGCGCCTACGCCTGAACCAGAGCAGAGTGCCCCAGCGGCACAGGATGCGAGCGTTGCGCCGGAAGCGAAACCGGGGGTCGACAAAACAGCACAAAGAGCCCTCTCCCAAGAGTTGAAAGAGGCGGTGATGAAAGCCGCGCGCGCCGGGCCGGACGCGCAGCGTCTTGCGTCAGCGGCGGCCAAGCAGATCGCGGCACAGATCAAGCGCAATGATCTGGAGGCGGCGCGAACAGCGCTGTCCGAGCTTGCCAGCCGCATTCGTGGCACACAGGCCACATCCCCTGAACAAACTGCCCAAAAATCCGCCCCGCCCGATCTGGCCACCGCCCGCCGGGACTGGGCGCGGGCGCGCAAAGCGGCGGCGGGCGATGTTCGCGCATTGGTCGCAGGCGTGAAAAAAGCCACGGCTGACGCGGATGGGCTGGGCCATGCCCCGCGCGAGATCGCCAAGCTGGTACAACCGGCCCGGCAGTTGGACTCGCGGCTGGACACGTTGCTGGCGCAGATCGAAAAGGCGGGGTCCCCGGCAGAGCGGCAAAAACTGACACAGGCGGCACAACGTCAGATCGGCAGCCATATGGGGCTGATGAACACCGCCTTCTTCAAGGCGGTGGATCAGAGCGGCTTTGCCGAAACCAATATCCGCGCAACGGTTCTGGGATCGCTGCGCAAGGTGAACAAGGCGATCCGGGGCTAGACCCGAGACGCCGGAGGGAGGACGACATGATCAACACATGGCTGCGATCCGCGTTCTATGCGGCGCTGGCGCTCTGTGCCGGGATAGCGCAGGCGGATGAGGGCAAGCTGACGGTGCAACTCAATAAATTCGAGCCAACCGAAGGCGGCGGCTGCCGGGCATTTTTTCTGTTCCAAAACCAGACCGAGAATAGTTTCGAAGGGTTCGAGATGTCGCTCGCCATTCTCGATGGCAACGGCGTGATCGACCGGCTGCTGAGCATTGATGCCGCCCCGCTTCCGGTCAGCCGGACGGTGCTGAAGCTGTTTGAGGTTCCACAGATCAGTTGCGACAATATCTCGGAGATTCTGCTGCATGACCTGCCGGTCTGCAAACCACAGAATGCCGAGCCGATTGATTGCTTCCCGATCCTTGCGCTGGACAGCAAAACCAGCGCGACGCTGGCGCAATAAGCGATGCCCGGTCTCGACAATCTCGGCACCGGCGGGCCGATCATTGCGCTGCTGGCGGTGATGTCGCTGTTCTCACTGGCGCTGATCGCAGTGAAGACCCTGCGCCTGTTGCCTGTCACCTCGGGCCGCGCGGCGCGGGACCAGGCGCTGGCCGACTGGGCCAAGGGCGACAAGGCGCAGGCACAGACGCAGGTCGCAACGGGCCGCGCGCCTGCCGACCGGGTTTGTGCCTATGCGATGCAATCACTGATCGACGGCTTTAAGGGACCTGCCCTGATGGCCGAACTGACCCGGCGCGGCAATGAGGAATTTGCCGCAATGAACGCGATGATCCGGGTGCTGGAGCTGATCGCCATGATCGCGCCGCTGCTGGGGCTGCTGGGCACCGTGACCGGTATGATCCAGTCCTTTCAGGAACTGGAACTGGCCGAGGGATCGGCCAATGCCTCCGTGCTGGCGGGCGGTATCTGGCAGGCGCTGCTGACCACTGCCGCCGGGCTGCTGGTCGCCATCCCGGCAGCCGTCGGGGCCTCGCTGCTGTCAGGTCGCGCCGAGCGCGGTGCGCAGGCCATTGAGAATGCTGTCGGTCGCCTGATGGTCATCGAGGAACGCACAACAGGCTGAGGGAGGCACGCCATGTCGGGTGATCTGAGCCTTCGCCGGCCAAAACCGCCCCGCGCGCTGATCTCGCTGGTGCCGATGATCGACGTGATGCTGATTCTGCTGGTCTTTTTCATGGTCACCTCGACCTATCTGAACCTCGACATGATCCCGGCGCTGGCGCAGCGCGCCCCCCCCGCGCCAGTGCAGGCGGCCTCAGATACTCCGGCAGAGGTGCTGCTGATCCGTCTCGGCGCGGATGGCCGACCGGTGCTGCGCGGTCAGGCCTTTGAAGCACAAGCCCTGGCAGAGCTGCTGCGCGCCAGGCTGAGTGACGCGCCGGGCCTGCAGGTCATCATCCTGCCCACCGGGTCGGCCCGGATGCAGGCGCTGGTCTCGCTGATGGATCTGGTCACACAATCAGGGGTGAGCGAAATGCGTGTCGTCCGTCTGGAGGCGGCGCAATGAGGATCGCCCGCCCGCCCCCACGCACCCCACCCGAGACGATCATCGCCCTGATTGACGTGGTGTTCTTTCTGCTGGTCTTCTTCATGCTGATCGGCCGGATGGACGCCACCGCGCCGTTTGATGTGACACCCCCCACCGGCACCACCGGCAGCGATATGCCAGCCGGTGGCGTGACGCTTTCGGTCAGTGCCGGGGGCGATCTGGCGCTGGACGGTGTGACGGTCGATATCGCACTGGCAGAGCAACAGGTCGCGGCCCGGCTGGCCGACCAACCCGACAGCCTGATCCGCATCAACGCCCATCGCGACGCCGAACTGCGCCGGGTTCTGCCCTTGATCGCGAGTTTCGAGGCGATGGGCGCCCGTGAGGTTGTGCTGGTGGTGACGCCACCCAAGGTCAGCCGGTGACGCGCAACCCGCTCATATGGCTGGCGGGCATCGCGATCTCGCTGGCCGCGCATCTGGCGGTTGGTGCAGTGTTGCTCTGGTCGCTGGAGCCCGAGACCATGCCCGATCAACCAGTGCCGGAAAGCCGAATGCAGCTTTCGGCCTATCAGGTCGAACGCAGCGAAGCCCGGCCCGCGACCCCGGACAGCGAGACCGCCAGCGCCGAGGACACCAGCGGCGCGCGGCTGGGCCAAGGCGCAATCCCACGCTCACGGGCCGAGGCCGTCGCCCTGCCCTCCGAGCCCACCCCGGTGACAGAGGCCCCGGCCTCTACCCTGCAAGCCAGCGAAACGCGCGGCGAAGCACTCGCCACCAGCGAGGCAGAGGTCGCCACTCTCTCGGCCACGCCCGCCCCCTCTGCCAGCCTCGCCACAACCGCTCCACAAGCGGAACGCCTCACAAGCGCCACCGCATCCGATCAAAGCGAAACCGTGGCGCTGGCTGCCATGCCTGCCGACCAGTCCCTAACCACCAGCCCGGCAGAAACCGAGCCCGTGACCCTTGCCGCGCCCGCCACGACAAAGCTCGCCGAGGCATCGCCGGTTCCGGTCGCCCTGACCCAGGCCGCACCGGAGGTGACCCGCGCCAAGGCGGCGCTGGCCTTCAGCGGATTGGGGGATGGCCCGGTCGACCCAGTCTCGCTGGCAGCCTTCCAGAGCTTCATGGCCCCCGAAGACGCAGGCGATGCGGCAGCCGAGCTGCGCGACGGCATTGCGGGTATTCTGACACAAATCCCCTGCGCAAGGATGCAGGTGCAGTTCGAGCCGGAGACCAACACGCTGCAAATGGTGGGCCATGTGCCCGACGCGGATATGCGCGGGCCCGTGCTGGAGGCGCTGCAGGCGCAAATGGGGGCGGATATCGCTGTCGCCGATACGCTGCTGGTCCTGCCGCGCCCGCAATGTGGTGCGCTGAACGGCATCGCCGGTGTCGGCCTGCCGCAATCCACCGACCAGATCACCAACCCTCTGCTGGTGGGCGAGGATACCCATGCCCGCGAATTTCGCTATACAGACGGCCAGCAGTTGATCCTCGACCTGACCGCGCCGGATTATGACGCCTATGTCTATGTCGACTACTTCGACGCCAAGGGGCAGGTCATCCACCTCAGCCCCAATGACAGCGTGCCGCTGACCCTGGCCGAGGCCAAATCCGCTCTGCGTGTTGGGGCCGAACGCCCGGGCGATCCGGGTCTTTATATCACCATCGGGCCACCCTACGGGCAGGAGATCGCGGTGGCCTTCGCGGCCTCACAACCGCTCTATGACGAGGCGCGACCCCTTGTTGAACCGGCCGAGCCCTATCTCAGCTGGATGAAGGCACAAGTGGCTGACGCCCGCGCAGCCAACCCGGATTTCAAGGGCGAGTGGGTCTATTTCTTCGTCACCACCGCCGCGCAATAACCTGCCTCTTGCCCTGACCGGCGGCAATGCTACGGTCGCCTTGCCCAACCATTTGGAGATTGCCGTGGCCCGCCTTGTTTCCCTGCTCGCCTTGAGTTGCACCATCGCCGGTTGCACGGCCCCGCCGCCAACGGCGGGTGGCGGCAACAGCCCCGCTGCCCAGGCCAGCGCGGTTGCCCAAGACGGCACGCTTAAGGTTTCGGACGGCGCCACCCGGTGTCGCGGCGAGTACGACCCCACCGAGCTGTCCAAATCCCTCCAAATTGCGCTGCAATGCGATGACGGCAGAACCGGCACCGCCACCCTCACCGCCAGCGCGGACCAGACAGCGGGCTCCGGAACCGTATCCCTGAGCGATGGCACTCAATGGGAGTTCCTGTTCGGCCGCGCGACCGAATTGATCTGACGCCATTGAACCCTGACGCTCTTAGATGCCACCCTGCGCATTTTTTTGGCCTGCGACGCCTGCCCGGCTATGCATCCTACCGGAAAAGAAATTGCCCGCTGGCTAATGACTCTGGCAACATCTTCAGGGACCCGAAGCTTCAGATGGCTTGGCTCCCTGAAAACGTTTATTGTCGCAACACAAATCTCAGCGCCTAGATTGCTGGTTGAGGCTTTCCGGTTCCACTCATGATGTCCCGCCAGTGCAATCTGTCGACCGCGCGGCGATGCGCGCCGTTTTGACCGGAGGTGGATTTGAGACCGCGCACTTGTTGCGACAAGTCATTCAGTGACAGACCGATTACATTGGCCCATCGATAAGCTGCTTACCCACTTCGTTAAGGCGTGGAGGGCAAGGACATACTATCGACAGAATCTCAGAGTAGCCGCGCTTGTATGAAACAGTTATTGATTCTCGCATGTTGCGTGCTCTTTGGAACCTCAACATCTTCGCTATCGGACCCGGTGGAGAATGCATCATATGTCGCTGAGCAACATATTATTTCGACCAAAGTCGAAGAAAAACTGAACGCACTTTCAAGAGGTTTGATGGCGGACATGAACGCCGCCTTTGAAACACTCGGAGCGCAAATAATCGACCCTGATCGCTTCATGGCTGAGCTGATGGGTGATTTTGAAGCAGAACTCATTTCGAAGATCCGCAAGACCTCCGCCGCCGCATATCAAGAGTTGATGACAGACGAGGAAATAGCTGCCTTGGCAGATTTTTATCGAAGTGACGCGGGTCAGACTTTGCTTGCTCGGGGACTCTCTGAGGCCACTTTGAATGAGTATAACGCATTCGCGCGAGAGGGCGCGGGCGCGCCGATATTGGAGCATCTCCACGAGATAGTCGCAACTATGGAAGAAATGGGCCCTGATGTTCTGGCGCGCTTAAAGGACCTGTTCTCGATGGCGCGCATGGCTGATGTCATGGAGATGGAAAGCGTCGTAAAGTTTGAAGATGAAAGCCATCGCAAAGTGGTTGTCGACGCTCTGCGCAAAGCTGGATGAAGCGTTTTTTTACAGCACACAGTCAGCGCTAGGTGACCTGAGCCCCAAGTTTCCTCCATCTGTCTGAGAGTCCTTGGGGTTTGGTTTGATGACCTTAGGCGGCCAGTTTGTCCATCATTGTTTTCTCAGCAAATTCTCTCGGCGTCAGATTTCCGAGCGCCGAATGTGGTCTGTTGGTATTGTAATCCTCCTGCCATGCTTCCAGCGTTTCACGGGCCTCGGCCAGTGAGCTGAAGAGCGTTTCGTTGAGGCATTCATCGC